>JAWXCK010000073.1:0-59592 GCA_034408855.1 Pirellulaceae bacterium | reverse complement strand
TGGAAAGAATGCACTTTAGAGGGCTTCGTGAGCATCCTGGCTACAACTAGTCGTAGCAGCATTTCCGATAACCACTCAGTCCGGTACGTGAACGGTTACCAGAAAAAGAGCTAGGGGATATCAAAATACTAGTTTGCAAATGTATATGGAGTTTGAATTGAGACAGACGCATTACCGAACGAAACGTTCCACGACAATATGCGGTCTTCTTTCAGCGGTTTGTCCGCATTCAAGTCGACGCTTAGTCGAATTCGATACAGCCCCGCACCAACCTTGTTGAAATCGACGTTTAGTTTGCGTCCAGTAGGATCATCGCAAATGACACTTCGAAGTTCGTCTTCGGTGGTATTCGATTGTCCGGAATCAGCGGAGCGAATTCGAATCAAGGCACTTGCAATGAACTGTCGGTTTTCGTCGCGACTAGGAGCGAGCGTGAGCTTATTCGGCAAAATGCTGACGCGAGATTCACGGCGCAAAGTACAGCGAACAACACTTGGATCAGTTACATAAGGTCCAAAAAGTTGAATCCTGCCAAATATGTCTGAATTTCGAGCGGCGTCGTCTGAGAAGCGGCATCGGACAAACACGTTGCCATTTTCAGAAAGTAATTGCTTATCTAAAAACGAAAGCTCTGGCGAAGCTTCGATTCGCAATTTGTTCAAGACTTTTGGATCGGATAGAAGAACTGGAATGTCGAAAGTCGCAGTTGCGTCCTTTTCGCGATACGTCCGAACTATTTCATTATTCGCAAAGTTCGCGACGTTGGAAACGTTCGCGAAAAAATTGAGGAGCGTTCTCTCGGTCGCGCCTTCAGCGTAAAGATCTACCTGAAAACTTTCGCGGAGTGATTTCGCATGGTTGGGGAACGAGAACGAAAATTCGAGCTTTGCTGTCTCTTTATTTTCTAATGTAACCTTCGGGACTTTGGCTTCCGTACAAGAGCAAGCGACTTTCGCGGAAACCAAACGCAATGGTTTGCCGGTTCGATTTTGCAGGAGGACGCGAGCTCTTTTAGTTGTGCCAAGTGGAACCGTTCCCAAGTTAAGGGAATGCGCCTGCACCCCGGTTCCCCAATCAACAAGCTCAAAAGTCACGAAATCGTTTTCGGTGTCCTGAGCTGTCAAGTGTTTGGAAGCCCAAGAAACGATCGAACACAGCATCAATGCGACGATAACAGGCGTCGTCCACATATTCTCAATATGCGTATTCATAGAATCGTTATCCCCTTTACGATAGCGAAACAGAAGGCACTGCCCGATCTTCCAATTCCGAAGAGCGAAATCAAGAAGAATTGGCTTGAGAGCTTGAGAGCTTGAGAGCTTATCATTTTCTACTTTTACCCAATAAGTAAAGAAAACGCTGTAGCGGGCTTTCCGCTTAACCTCGTTACCTTATCGTCTTTAAGATTGACGTCAAGACAATTTCTCCTGGATTTAGAAAAATATTTGGATATGCGATTGTCTTGGTTCACCCGTAATTGGAATTTAAAGCGCTCGAGATAACGGACATAAAACGCATAAAGCGGAGACGTTTTCGCTCTTCGCGGTGTAGGTTTATCGCATATTGGCTATAGTCAGAAGTGAATGGAAGGGAGTAGCCACTGCAATGGTTATTTTCTCGGTGGTTCGCGGCGATGATCATGTACTACCACGTCGCCTTTACACCGTAGGGGAAGATCAGCGAATGCGCTATCCGATTCCATTTTTGCGGTAGAGCAAAGTGTGGCACGACGCTCCGCCGTCGTGATTCGCGACGGCGGAGCGTCGCGTCACGATCGACGAACTCATCGCGGCGGATGACGCTCGGCGTCAACCCACAGCGACCGCACATCGCCAACCTGTCGCCGATTCATGCGAAGCTGACGTTCGGCAGGATGTTCGTTTCGCTCGACATACAATTTCCTCATTGACCGTGACATTGCCCAAGTTACCAAAAGCATTCGGCAAATCCATACGAAATCAGAACGATCGAGTAACGTTTGGATATTAAGAAGCTGTCCATCCAGGTCGAGTGACTATTTTACGTGGCACTGGTACTCAAAATGCCTTATACTGGGTCAGATGAACCAACAAGTTGCAACGCACGTCGAACTTCGAGAAAACCGTTCTGGCCAGCAGCGTGCTTACATTTCTGGAACGAGAGTGCGAATACAGGACATTTATTCCCAAGCTGAGATTTTTCGGAAGTCTCCGGAGCAGATTGCTGAAAGTCTCCCGGATTTGACTTTGGCTAAGGTTCACGCAGCCTTATCGTACCTATACGATCATCGCGAACAGATTGTCGCCGAGATGAAGGAAGACGAGACTTTTGCAGATCAACTTAGAGCCATTTCAGGCCCAAGTATTCTAAACAAAAAGCTTGACCGTCCGACCGGTACTTGACTCGATGCTCCGATTCCACTTGGACGAACATGTTTCTGGCGCAATCGCAAAAGGACTGGAGTGGCGATGCATTGATGCAACGACCACCATGACGCGAATCTGATCGGAGCGTCAGACATTCAACATCTCGAATACGCCTTGCGAGAATCTCGTGTTATTTTTACTAACGACGCTGATTTTCTAAGACTAGCGTCTTCTGGCGTTGAGCATTCGGGAATCGTCTACTGCCATCCGATGACGAGTGACGTCGGAGACATCGTTCGCTACCTTGCCTTGATGAACGACTGCTTGAATGCAGAGGATATTTTTAACAAAATTGAGTTCCTTTAGAGCATAACGTTCTAACTGACAGGGTCCATCATTGGCGGACGGACGATGCACGTCGCCTTGGCACCGTAGGGGGAAGATCAGCTTCAGTTCGACGGGGACATATTCGCTCACAACTCACCGGCGTTTTTCTGCTGACGAAGTGTGAAGGCGGCACGGGCCTTGAGCAGGTTTAGCTCATCGATTTGTTCAATCAGCAGATTCAGTTGCTTCGACTCTTGATCCGATAATTTCCCCTCTGAATTCCGAGCCAATAAATCGCGAAGCTGCGATTGATCTTGCGGCGAAAGCGAGGCGGTAGCCAGTGCTTTCAAACCGGAATTGCTGACGTTCGGCAGGATGTTCGTATCGTTCGACATGCGATTTCCCTCATTGATCGTGACATTGCCTAAGTTACCAAAAACGATTCGGCAAATCCATACGAATTCAGAACGATCGAGCACCCCCATGATCAAAAAAGAGTAGTTCCTCTTGTCGCTTGGAAATCAAAACTGATACCTTGCCAAATTTCAACGGTGGCTGGAGTACGTTTATGAAGCGCGAATTAGAATCGAACGAAAGATCGAAATACAATCGACCGTTCTTGGGAAGCTTGGAATCGTGCCGGGGCATTGCCGCTTTGGTTGTCGCTGCCTTTCACTCTGCACAGGCCAAATGGAGTGATGGCAATCTATTAGCGTCGGCGTATGATCGTGACCATCCGATCTTTGGTCCAATCAATTTCGTCTACACAGCGTTGTGCAATGGCCATGCGGCAGTCGTGTTCTTCTTTGTGTTGAGCGGTTTTGTCTTGTACGAATCTGCGTCACGGGTTCGTCAAATTGATGTCGCCTGGGCATGTAAGTTTTTTGCCCGGCGTATTCTGAGAATCTATCCAGCAGCGATCGCGTCTGTGTCTGCTTTTGTTTTGGTATACGCTCTAAGCGGTTTAGCAATACCTGGAATAGGCGCTGAGTGCTACCAACCGTTGAGCATACTCCAAAATATCTTATTGACGCGAACAAATATCAATGGGGTCATGTGGACGCTGCCTATTGAAATTCTTGCGATACCGCTGATTGCCGCATGCATATATTTAATTCGAAGGAATCAACTTTGGATCGTTGCCGCAATCGCAACGACTTTAACCTTGGCTGTATTTGATAAACACTACAGGGGTTTCTTTGGACCTCACTATCCTCAACCGCACCTCCTCTACTGTTTTGTGTTTGGAGTTTTAGTTCATGCCGTATGGCTTCGCACAGATTGGATCTGTTCCGCTTGCAAGCCGACTGTGACTGCAATTGTTGCCGTTGTCTTGATGATAGCCGTCCGTCCGGCTATCGGCTGGTGGTCCCTGTGGAGCCCGATATTTGAGGCATTTTTGAGCTGCGTCATTATTGCTCACTTCACTTTAAAAGCGCGCGAGAAAAAATTGACATTTTTAGACAGACCTATTTGGCGATTCACGGGTAAGATCTCGTATAGTTTTTATTTGCTACATCCATTGAGCTTGATCGTAACATGGCGAATCGTTCCAGCGATCGATTTTGCTCGTCAAACTGGAGTACCTTCCAGCGCAGTCGCGGCGTTTTTGTTTATTGTCTCGACTCTGCTTATCATGCCATTGGCGTGGCTGAGCTGGAGATTTATCGAACAGAAAAGTATGCACATCTTGGCTCGACCAGCCGGCTCGATCGCGCCCCCTGCTTCTGAGCAACCTTCCGAGCTAGCACCCAACCGACTGGCCGCGTAATCAATAAACTGCCGTCACGGCCTACCACTGCCCAAATTTCCCCACCCAGGTTATATTACGTAAGCAAGTGCCTGTCCAAAAATTGTTTGACGACGGCACTACAATTCTCAAAGGAAAACTGCAAAATGGCTGAAGCTAGCATCAAAAAACTGACGGACAAAGGGTTTGGGTTCCTCGATATCGGTGGTGGAAAAGACTTGTTTTTTCATTCATCGAGTGTCAAAGGAGCAAGTTTCAACGATTTACGTGAAGGCCAAAAAGTCACGTATACAGAAGGAAAAGGCCAAAAAGGCCCCTGCGCCGAAAATGTTTCGCCTGCAGATTCCCAGTGACAGCCGAGATAACACAAAACGCCGAGCGGACATCTTCTCGGCCTTTTGCGTAATTTCCCCCAACTTTATGCTGAGTTTGCGAGATTTGACCCGCTCTTAAAAGGTTCTCACTTCGCAGAGTTGCGATCGCGATTTGTCAGACCACTTGCCACTATGCCAACGGCGAGAACTCTATCCGATTCTATTTTTGCAATAAAGCGAAGTGTGGCACGACGCTCCGTCGTCGTGATTCGCGACGGCGGAGCGTCTCGCCACATTGGACGTATGGGGTTAACTATGATACCCCGCAGGCGATGACAACGCGGCGATCATCTTGATCGAGGATTCTGCGTCGTGCGCGGTTAATGGAATAATGCCTCGCGTGTTTGGATCGACACAGTGTCGCTTTAAAATGTCGGCATTGAGACTGGCGAGGCCTCGAAAACGCTTTTTGAGAATGTTCTTCTTCCCATCTTGCTCTAACTCGAAGCTGATGCGCTGGCCTTCTTCATCGCTAAAGGCGAGCAGCGATGTTTCGAGATTGTCGGCGACAAGCTCCATCATTGGCGGACGGACGATGGCAATTCGGCCTACATCCAGAAGCGGTCGCATCCACCGATAAAAGAACAACAACATCAGTGTTCCGCAATGTATGCCGTCGGCGTCAGGATCGAAGAGCAGAATAATCGATCGGTATCGGCACGCGCTTTGACTAAACGCGCCGCCTATGTCGCAACCGATCGACTCGATCAATGCTCCCATGAAAACATTCGCCCGGACTTTCTTCTCGTTGGCTTTCCAAGCATTGAGCGGCTTCCCTTGCATCGGAAGGACAGCTTGGAACTGTGCGTCTCGAATTCGTATCACCGCTTGCGATGCCGAATCGCCTTCAACGATGAACAGCTCGGTTGTCGATTCGCTACCTTGAAGCGTACAATCGGCAAGTTTCGCGGGCTGAGAAATCTTCATATCGATATGTCACGATCGGATTTTGACACTTCTCGCTGAGCGCCACCATCTGGTTCCAAGGCTCCGCCTTAGAACCCACTGCTTTGCAGGCTCTGCCTGGGCTACCAGCCGAAACTCGCTAGCGTCCGGTTTCCCCGCTATTCGAGCGAACCGGTGCTAACGCACTACGGCTGATGAATATCCAGGCAAGCGTCTGAGAACGAGTGTCGAGTACAATTTTTAGCTGGCAGTTTACGGGGCGGTTGTGATGGCGGCTTTTCGGACTTCTTCACCACGTCGAAATTGCATGGGGACACTTTGACCAGTTTTGATTTTATTGATCGCATGCGCCAACAGGTCGGTTTCGCGAAGAAAATCGCGTCGACCGTCGTACTCGATCAAGACGTCGCCTTTTTCAACCCCAGCTTTTTTCGCGCGATCGTGTGGCGCAAACATGCCGACATGCTGGACGGTCAAAGCCATCTGCGTTGCGTCTATTCCAAGCGACGATCGCTCCTCGTCGGTCGAAGGCTTTAATAACATTCCGCCCAACCCTTTTTGACGAAGCGGCCAACTCGAGACTCGCCATGAAAGGTCTTCCTTTGTTCGCCAACCGTTGCTCAATGCGATGGACAGCGGTACGGACTGTTCGCCGCGGCGCACGATCGCGTTGACCGTCCCGCTGTCGGATGAAACGTGATGGAGCACCCACTGCACATCGGCAAGCGAGATGATCGACTGCGACTGCAACGATTCGATTTTATCGCCGACCTGAAATCCGGAAGCGTCGGCTGGCGAGTTCTTGACGACTTGTAAAACTGTTGCACATTCTTTGGGGTCCAAGATTAAGCCGATCGATTTCGGATGTGGGTATGGAAAAAGCCACTCTTCGGGAAGTTTGCCTTGGTCGGTGCGATAGTGTTCGCGCATCGCATCGCCGATTTGGTGGCAGTGAATGCAGCTCTTGACAACGTTCCCTTGATAGTCAATCTTGCCAGTATATTTCGAAGCCAAGGACGGGATTTTTTCAGGGGTTGCAAAGAGCGGTTGGTTGGCTTGTTTACCGACCAGCATCTCTCGATTGGCCGGATAGCCCCGATGCAACTGAAGCACCGACTCTAACGCCTTGCCAAGCCCTTGGACCGATACATCGCTTTCCCATGCCGTCCGATCCGAGCGGGTACCATACCGACCGTAAAGGGTACGGTCCGCGTTGAAGAAAAAGACAGCGAACGACTGATCGGTATCGAATTCGAAGAGCGACAAATCCAATCCATTGGTACCGACAATGCGAACACGAACGAAAGATTTGAGCAGTCGTTGCAATTGAGGATCGGATTCCAGAAGGTCATCGTCGAGCTTCACGCACTCTTCGCAGGGAATACATCGCAACACGACCAGCAAGGGTTGATTGGTTTTCTTGGCGGTCTCAAAAGCTGACGTTAGATCGTTGTAGTACCAAAGTCCGTTGGATTCGAATTTAAGCTTGTCGCCAAGTACTTTCTCTTCGCGTGTTTGCGAGTGAACTGGGCTCGAAGAAAACAAAGCGATGGCGAACCCCGAAGCCAGATAAAAATTCGCACGAAGACTTTTTGAAAACCGCATGCTAGTTTCGCTTTCTCTTTGAGGCCGTAATTCGGAATGAACCGTCATTCTATACGATCGGTAGTCGGTAGTGGGGTAAGCTTCCAGCGTGCCGACGGCATTCATGGGCAAGCTGGAAGCTTACCCTACGTTGCACATTGGAAAACTATCTAGTTCGGCGTGCATGTCATTTACAACGCTTTTCCAATCGCCGAGCGTTGTCTGTCGAAACAATCGAGCCGAAGAATACCAAGCGGAATCGGGGCGATGCAAATTCCAACGCCAGTCAGGAACGTAACTGATTGCGATCCATACCGGAATTCCACCCGCACCAGCAACATGGGCGACGGCAGTATCCGAAGTAATCACTAAATCGAGTTGGTGCATCAAGGCAAGGGTATCTTGAAAGGCTCCGCCCTCTGCATCGAGCTGGTCTCCGAAATCGATGAGTGATTTCGAATCGCTGTTTGCCTTGAGTTGTTCCGTTCCGTACCCTTTTTGCAAACTAATCCAAGTCGTCTTGGGGATTTTGGTTAGCGGCAATAGAAATTTCAATGGAATCGAGCGGCAATGGTCGGCAGGAAACTTTGGGTCGCCCTGCCAAGAGAGTCCGATCCGAATGTTTTTATTGTTATCGCCAGGGGTACTGGATAGCTTTCTGTCCAATGCATCTTTCCATTGATCGAGACGCAATGGGTCAGGTGTAATGTAGGGTGACGGTTGCTTTGAATTGTTGGGACAATATCGAAGAAGGCTTGGCAAGCTCGCTAGCGGCAAAAAGCAATCGATTATAGGCACGGCATCGTCGCGCGCGATGAATCGATCGATACCTTTGCAGGTAGAGAGCAACGGTATTAAGGCTCGCGGCGATTGAAAAACGATTTTGCATCCGTAGCGATATTTGAGTTCGGTGGCCAATCGCACCAATTGGACGGTGTCACCGAGCCCTTGTTCGGCGACGAGCATGAGTGTTTGATTGGCAGCCAGCGGACGACCATCCCACATTGGGATCGATGATCGTCGAACGGGGCGTCGACGACCGCCGGGGCGCCATTCATATTCGTCCCAACCTTGCTGATAGTTTTCGGTGAGGAGCAACGCCATTCCAAGATGAAAATGAGCGTCTGCGAATGCAGGGTCAAGGCCGATCGATTCCTGAAAAAATGTGACAGCCTGTTCGACATCGCCTCGCCTAAATTTCGCGATTCCGAGACAACTCACATTCTGAGGTGTGCGACCTGCTAGTAGAATACCGCGCTCGATGGCGTCGATGGCACGGTCGAAGGCATCGGTTTCCTGTAAGACATTTCCGAGGAGCATCCAAAGTTCGGAAGACTCTGGCGACTGTTTTAACGCTGCGTCGCATACAGCGATTGCGTCTGTTCGAAAGCCTCCTTGTCGCATCGAAGTAGCCATGGCGATATGCAATTCGATATTAGACGGATGTCGCGAGACGGCTTGGCGAAAGCAGGCGATCGACTCCTCGAATTGTTCCAAACGACGGTGAAGCGACCCCAGATTCGCCCAGGCCTCGACAATATCTGGAAGCAACTGAACGGTCTGGTGAAAGCAAGCGATGGCGAGCTCCCATCGCTGAGCGTCGACCATCTCCCATGCCAGTTTTAGCCAAGCATTTCCGTCGTCGCGTTGGAATGGGGCGCGTTGGAATGGGGCGCGTTGATCTAAAACTTCTTCGAGTTCGGAGGGCAGCATCGGAGCAACGTGATGGTTAATATGGTGCTGGCCGCCTAAAGGCGGAACTACGAACGGGGCGACGAACGGGCTATTCGGTGAGCGTGCCTTTGCTGCTTGGGACGCCAACTTGTCGAGGGTCGATTTCGATGGCTTGCCGCAATGCTCGGGCGGCGGATTTGAATATGGCCTCGGCAATATGATGGCTGTTTCGACCGTAGTGCAGCAGGATGTGTAGATTGCACAGGGCGTTGGCTGAAAAGGCTTGCCAGAAATCTTCGACTAACTCGCTATCGAAGTCGCCGATCTTGCTGGCCGGAATCGGAGCATTGAAAACCAGATAGCTGCGCCCGCTTAGATCGATGGCGGTCGTTACAAGCGTCTCTTCCATCGGCAACGAAACGTGTCCATAGCGACGAATACCAGTCTTGTCACCAAGCGATTGTCGAATAGCTTGACCGAGGCAGATTGCGACATCTTCAGTAGTATGGTGCGCGTCCACTTCGAGATCGCCTTTTGCATGAATCGAAAGATCGACCAATGAATGCCTAACGAATAGCGTCAACATGTGATCGAGGAAACCGACACCCGTTTGGATATCGCTTTTACCTGTCCCATCCAAAACCAAACTCAGGCGGATCTTGGTTTCGGCAGTATCGCGATGGATATCGCTGCGTCGGTTTTCAGGCATTTTCGTTTTCCTGTGTTATTTGAGGAGGCTGAGCATCGCGTCGATCGACGAATCTGTCCCAACACTGATTCGAAGTCCGTCGCTCCAACGCGGATAGTTCATATATCGAACTAAGATACCGTTTTGTTTCAGTTGCTGGTACAGCGGTTCAGCTCGACGTTCGGGATGCGTACACCAAACAAAGTTTGCGTGGGAATCGATAACATCGAATCCCATGCTCCGCAGGCCGGTTGTCATTCGAGCTCGTGTGGCATTGCACCGCGCTACGTTTTCTTTAAGCCAAACTTGATCATCGATCGCTGCGGTAGCACCGGCGATCGACAGTGCGTCGGTGTTATAGCTGTCTTTGACTTTACGGAGCGTTTGTACTATCTCAGGATGAGCGACCAAATATCCGAATCGCAAGCCGGCCAGCGCATACGACTTGCTGAGCGTTCGCGAGACCATGATATTCGGATAGCGAGCAGGCAAGTCGACGCAAGAAAATGGTGCAAAATCGACGTAGGCTTCATCGACTAAAAGAGGGCAGGGGAGTCGTTCGGCAAGTTCGATAATTTGCTCGCGCGAGACCATCGTCCCGGTGGGGCTATTGGGATTGGGAAGGAAGACCAATCGCAGATCGTCGATCGGTGCCATGAACTCTTCGCTTAGCGACCAATCGGAAGCGAAGTTCACTTCTTGCGCGCGCGCACCTTGGATTTCTGCCAGCGTTCGATAGAGGATGTAGCTGGGGTAGGGAAGTCTGAGCGAACTTCCAGGGGCCACTAAGGCGCGAGTAACGATCGTCAAGATATCGTCGCTGCCGTTGCCACATAGAATCTGATCGGGCGAAACGCCGAGCACTTCACCAGCTCGCACTCGAAAGGCGGTTGCCAGCGGATCGGGGTATCGCTCGAGCTTGGTTGCGGTTAGTTGTATCGCGGCAACAACGGCTGGCGAACATGGATACGGATTCTCGTTCGTATTGAGCTTGATGGTTTTTCCTGCCAACGGTTGTTCGCCAGGCACGTACGGCTTCATGGCAAGTACGTCGTCGCGGAAAAATGGATTCAAGTTGATGGGCATGCTTTATTCTGAACCGTTACTGGATCGATATGACAAACAGGACCTATTGACGACATCGAATGGCGACACTTTCGCGATGGGCTGTCAGACCTTCGCGGGTCGCCATCCGTTCGACATCGGCAGCGATTTTCGCTAGGGCTTCGCTTGAATACTCAATGACACTCGATGATCTTAAAAAGTGATTGCTGCTCAAACCTGAAGCCCAACGCGCTGTCCCACCGGTCGGCAAGACATGTGATGGACCGGCAGCGTAATCGCCTAAGGCAACTGGCGAGTAAGGACCCAGGAACGTGGCACCACTATTGCGCAGTTTGGAAAGTAGGCGTCTCGGATTTTCAACGGCGATGTGCAAGTGTTCGGTGGCGATCCGATCGGTGATTTCGCAAGCATGCTCTTCATCGCGAACGAGAATCATCGCGCCAAAGGATTGCAAGGAATCGATCGTCAACTCTGAGCGTGCGAGTAGATCGATCTGTCGGCAAAGGGCTCGATAGATCGCGTCCAATGTCTCTTGTCGCCAGCTTATGACAATGCTCGAACCGGGTGAATGTTCAGCTTGTGCGAGAAGGTCCGATGCGGCGAATTCCGCTGGCGTGGTTTCGTCGGCGATGACGATGACTTCGCTGGGTCCTGCGATGGAATCGATGTCGACTTGGCCGTAAACGTGTCGCTTTGCGAGCGCAACAAAAAGATTGCCTGGTCCAACGATCTTGTCGACCGATTGTATTTCTTGAATGCCATAGGCGAGCGTCGCAACGGCTTGAGCACCGCCAATGGCATAAACTTCCGTGACGCCTAGCTCATGGCAAACGGCTAACACGTCCGGATTGTAGGCCCCGAAGTCGGTTGGCGGTGCCACGACGACAATTTGTTCAACACCTGCCGCCTGAGCGGGCACGACGGTCATCAGTACGGTCGAAGGATACGCGGCGGCCCCGCCTGGAACGCAGACACCGATCCGGCGAAGCGGGAGGTAGCGTTGTTCGAGGGTCACGCCAGGACTTGGCTGGATTACAACATTCTTGTGAAGAATCGAGGTCTGGAATTGCAGGATGTTGGTTTGAATGCGTCGAATCGTTTCGAGAAATTGCGGGTTCGCATCGCGATGAGCCTTTTCTAATGCATCCTGCGAAACGCGAAGCTGATGGCTTTCAAGAAGTTTTCCGTCCAGTTGCTGGCAGTAGCGGAGCAGGGCAGGGGTACCTTGCTGGCGAACGTCGCGACAAATTCGCTCGACGACTTGTTCGGGTGTTAGCGGTTCGCCAAAGACTTTTAGCGTTAGCGCTCGCCCTTTCTCACTTACGACGTTTCCGGAGGGACTGAGTCGATCGCGGAGGTTCTTCAGAGAAGTTTCAAAATTCCCGTGGGTGGCATCGAGTCGAGCGATAGCGATTTCAGACATGACGCGACAGAAGCCCTACTGCGACAGCTCGGCAACTTGCTCGTCGCTGAATTGAACATTGGTGGACACCGATTGAACGTCGTCGTGGTCTTCGAGCAATTCGAGCAACTTGGCCACCGATTTTGCGAGTTCGTTGTCGACGTTCACCGTACTACTTGGGACACGGCTAATCTCTTTATGTTCGGTAACAATTTCGGCCGTCGCCAATGCTTCGACTAAACCGAGATAGTTTTCTGGCAAACAAACGATTTCAAAGCGATCGTCAATTTCGGTGACATCTTCGGCACCATTCTCTAAGACCAATTCCATTAAGGCATCCATCGCGCAAGTCGACTGGCTGACAACGATGAGGCCTTTGCGTTCGAAAAGATAAGCGACGCAATTGGTTTTCCCGAGTTCTCCACCTGCTTTGACGAACATGTGTCGAATTTCGGAGGCTGTTCGATTGCGATTGTCGGTTGTAATATCGCACATGACGGCGACGCCGCCAGGTCCATAACCTTCATAGAGGATTTCCTCCATGTCACCGCCTTCGAGTTCACCGATCCCTTTTTTGATGGCCCGCTCGATATTTTCTTTAGGCATCGACACCGATTTGGCGTCGATGATTGCGGTTCGCAATCTCGCATTTCCGTCGGGGTCGCCGCCGCCAAGTTTTGCGGCGACGATAATTGCTTTAGCCAATTTCCCCCAAAGCTTACTGCGTTTGCTATCGACGGCAGCTTTGCGATGTTTGATGTTCGAATATTGCGAATGTCCGGCCATGTTCTATTCTCTATTGGGTTCCTTAACGACTTATCGCGGCTTGGTACGCTTCTTGGTTACGGGCTTTACCGGCAACTTTTTTGGAGCGGGTTTGGCAGTACCAGCAGAACCTTTGGTGATCGGTTTCGCGGGCGGCTGAGTGGCTTTCTTTTTAGGCGACTTTGAAGCGGAATTCTTAGCTTCGATTTGTTTGGCACCCATTTTCTTGGACGAGGGTTTCTCGGGCTTCTTACTGGCGAGCTTTGGATCTGACTTGCTGGATGACTTCTTGCCGCTCGTCGCGTCAGATTTCTTGCCTGTCGAAGCACTTTTCGCAGTAGCAGCGGTCGTTTTCAATGTTGGCTTGGCCGCCGCAGCCGGAGGGGTCGACATCTTGGTCAGCTTACTTGGCTTAGCCAACACCGAGCCTTTGGCAGTTTTCGTGTCGGCAAGTTTATCAGGTTTTGCCGACTCGCTCCCTTTCGTTTTCGATGCGACGATTGCTGGCGAACCGGACTTTGTCCCCTTCGGTTGCGATTTCGCGTCGGCGGTTTTAGGAGACGCCGCTGCTTTGCTTCCCTTGGCAACCTTGGGGGGTTCTGGCGGAGGCGGTGGAGCTTTCGGTTTGCTCGTCATCCCTAACTCTTTAAACACCGCAACGACCAACGCGTTCTTGTGGCTGGCAGCATGGTCGACGGCGAACTGATGAAGCAGTGAAGCGAATTCCAAACCCTTGTTTTTCGGAATTGCACGCTCGATGCCGGTAAGGTGTCCCTTTTCAACATCGGCAGACGAAACTAAATCAAGGAGATGGCAAACGGTCAGTGTCGATTCATCGACTGGAATCGAATGACCGCCAAAAGCATGTTGTGTCACGTAAGAGACGACGAATTTCGTCACGCCTTGCCAGCCTGTAATCTCATCGACAGCTTTACCGAGGTTCGATTTTTTCATGTCGTCAATATCGAACGAATAGCGACTCTCGAACATCGACTGCAACGATTTTTTAATACGATTCGCAGCGGCCGGAGCGCGCTGCAGGCTCGTTAACGATTCGGTGAGTTCGGCAATGGTGGTTACGCGAATTTCATTGGAATCAAAATAAGCTTGCTGGAGCTTTGCGAAGGCTTCGTCGGCCGCTTCGTACGTAGCATCTTGCAAACAGCATGCGTACAGCAAATGATCGAGAACTTTTCGATCCGTAACTGGAGCGACTGGCTTGTAATGTTTTTTAAGAGCTTTGGATAATTGCTCAAATCGATCGGCACGTTGCATACTACCCATGGGTCTATTGCTGCAATGAATAAGTGAAATTGGGAATGAATCGAATTGGAAGTTATGACGTTTCACCGTCGGATGAATGTGGATCATGTAAAGATAGCGGACTCGATGAAGATGGATCGACGCTTTCCATCGGAGCATCCGTCGCTCGTTCGGCTTCTATTTGTTCCAAGATTTGCGAGACGGCCATCGATTTCTTTACGCTATCATCGGTAACAAAAGTCAAGCGAGGGGTATAGCGCGTTTCGATTCGGTCGGCAATCTTCGATTGGAGAAAACCAGCCGAGTTTTGCAATCCACGCAGTGTTGTCTTCTGTTGAATCGGGCTACCCATAATACTGACGAAGACTTTTGCTTCGCGCATATCGGGCATTACTTCGACGCCTAACACCGTAACGTTTTGCACGCGAGGATCGCGAAGTTCGGTCAAAATAGCCATAGAGACAACCTCTCGAATGGCTTCACCAGCTTTCAATAGTCGTCGCGAACTCACGAGAAATAGGCTCTTTAATCAAAAGGGAGAAGTTAGGTTCGAGGAGCGGATTCAAGGGTCCGCGCCACTTCTTCGATCCGGTAGGCTTCGAGGATGTCGTCTTGTTTGACATCGTTGAATCCTTGCAACTTAATCCCGCATTCTAACCCGCGTGCCACTTCCTTGACGTCATCCTTGATGCGTCGCAAGGTATCCATTGCATAGTCACCGATCGTTCGGCCATCGCGATTGACTCGCATACGGCATCCTCGTTCGATCGTTCCTTGAACAACGTAACACCCCGCGATGGTACCGACGCGAGAGACCGTGAAGACCTGCTTGACCAAGGCTCTTCCAAGTTCGACAACCTTTTCTTCAGGACGCAAGCGGCCTTCGACGATGGCTTTAATATCCAAGGCCAAGTTGTAAATAATGTCGTAGCGGCGAATCTCGATCTTTTTCGCATCTGCCATACTTCGGGCCGTTTCGTCTGGAATCACATTGAAGCCGACGATAACGGCATTTGACGCGGAGGCCAACGTCACGTCGGCCACAGAAATGCCGCCGACCGATTTTTGAAGAATGCGAAGCTCGACTTCGGGATGTTCGAGTTTGGAAAGCTCTTTCTCGATCGCTTCCAAAGAACCGCGAGCGTCAGCTCGAATGATCAAGTTTAGCACGACCTGATCATCTCGCTTGGCTAAGCGGCCTGACTGGAGCAATTCTTGGAAGGTTTCAAAGGATACCTTCTGGGTTGTTCCAGACAAGGAATCGGAACGCAATGAGTTTTCGCGAGCCTGGGCGATCTCCCGAGCTTGTGAAATATCGTCTAGGACATGAAACTTCTCGCCAGCCTCGGGGGCAGCTTCGAGACCGGTAATGTTAACCGGCATCGATGGTCCAGCTTCGGTTAACTGCTTGTTGCGTCGAAGGGTATCGTAGATTGCTTTGATGCGTCCGAAGGTCGAACCGCAAACGACAATGTCGCCGACACGCAATGTTCCGTTGCGAACCATGACTTTGGCGATGACGCCTCGATCGGAAGCTTGTTCGCTTTCCAAACAGACACCGACGGCGGCTCGTTTTGGATTGGCTCGGTAATCGTTCAATTCGGCGACGGTCAACAGCGTTTCAAGCAGTTCGTCCATCCCGGCACCGGTAGTGGCGCTGGTCGGTACTACTTCAACGTCACCGCCCCAGGCGCTTGGCGTCAAACCATGTTCTGTCATCTGGGTCATAACACGATTGATATCGGCGGACGGTAAGTCGGACTTGTTGACGGCGACGACGATCGGCACGCCCGCAGCTTTCGCATGCGAGATGGCTTCTTCGGTCTGAGGCATGATACCGTCGTCGGCTGCCACGACGAGGACAGCAATGTCGGTGACATTCGCACCGCGAGCTCGCATTTCGGTAAATGCTTCGTGACCAGGCGTATCGACAAACGCGACGCGACGGCCATCTTTTTCGACTTGATAAGCGCGAATATGCTGGGTGATTCCACCCGCTTCGCCGGCTACGATCTTGGTACCAATCAAATAATCTAAGAGCGATGTCTTGCCGTGATCGACGTGTCCAAGGAACGTTACGATCGGTGCTCTCGGCACCAGGTCTTCTTCGGAATCTTCGATCAGCTCGTGGGCTTGCAGCATCGTGGCTTCTGCCGACTGAGCCTCGCGGAACTCGACCTCGACTCCCAACTCAGTCGCCAATAGTATCGCTTGCTCGATATTCATCGTCGTATTGATCGTGGTAGGAATTCCCATCGTCATCAACGATCGCAAGACTCGCGAGACCGGAACACCGGCTGCTTCGCAAAAGCTTCGCACGGTACATGGAAGGTCAAGGATAACTTTTTCTTTTCGTGGGGCAGCCGTACTGGCATTTCGCTGTGACGACTGACGTTTGCCGCGTCGTCGACCATCGCCATCGTCGTCAAACGCACCGCGAAATTTTGACGGTTCCATTCGACCGCGTTTGCGATCGGCACGAGCACCAGCCAAACCAGTCTTGCCATCTTCCGCGACGCCTGGTGCGCCTTTTTTATTGGGACCGCTACGCGCTTTCTCGGCGGCATCTTTAAAGTTCTTCAAGCCACCTTTGGAACCGGCGCCAGAACCTGGCGGTGGTGCGGCTGGACCGCGCGCGGCAGCTTTTTGGCTCTCTTGCTGGAGCTTTTCCAGAGGAGCCGTCATGCCTTGTTTGGTACCGGCTATCATGTCCGGAGTAAGGCGAATATCTGGTTTTTGTGCAGCGAGCTCGGGTGCCTTTGCCGCAGGCGCGTTGGTTTTCGGAATTCGGGTTTTGAGGTTGATAACCGGTTCGCTGCTCGAACGTTTCTTTCGCTCTTCGGACGATACTTTGTTAGCACCATCGCCCGGCTTAGGCCGCGAACCGATCACACGAACTCCGCGCGACGAGTTGCCGCTTGGCACCACATAATCTTGTCGCGTGAAGCCGACCGGCACCTCTTGAGTATCGGCTAGATTCTCAGCCGTCGTACTTTCTGTAATCGAAGCCTCCCTGCTTTCTTCTTCGATCGTATCGCCGATTGGCGTAGCCTCAGGCGCTACCGCAACCGACGCTATGGGCTCAGGCTCAAAGACTGTTTCGGCTTTCGCCGCAGTTCGCGGTTCGATGACCGCAGGCCGTGAAGAAGGAGGTTTTCGAACGATCTGCCGAATGGGCCCACCACTAGGCGCGGCGGCTACACGCTCGGGAGCAAGCGGGGTCGCAGGTCCGCCTGTTGCAGACTTCGCTGCCGGAGGTGCTGCAGCTGTGGCGAGATGTTTTTTGACTCGGCCAATCTCGTCTTCTTCTAAGCTAGCAAGAGCGCTGCCTTTATTGAGAATGCCGATGCGAGTACACAGCTCGACCAGCTCTTTGCTGTCCAGACCGAGTTCTTTCGCGAGTGAATAAATACGTACAGCCACTGGGCAAAGTCCCTCGGGATTCCCTATTTTGTTTACATACGGCGACGCCCCCACAGCGCACCAAGCACTGAAGCATCCGATTTACCTTGAGACTCACAAGGAATCCAAGGCATTCCAACACCGGTCCAAGCCGGTCGATCTACTCTACGACTCACTGGAGTCACCAACATCCGATTGCTCACCCGTTTCTTCCTTTTCAGGCTGCGCAGGCTCTACATCGGATTTCTTCTTGTTTTTCGCGTCTTGCTCGGCAGCCAAAATGGCTTCCGTGGCCAAGCGTTCCTTCTCAGCCTTTTCCAGTCGCTTTCGCTCTGTTTCAGCCACTTCGTTTTCCGCCGCCTTGACGTCAGCTTGATCGACAATGGCTTCGACTTGCTCTTCCGTCAAGCCACCCAACTCCATCAGAGCGTCCGGTTCAATCACCGATAAATCATCGTAAGACAGATAGCCTTGCTCTACCAGTCTCTGAGCCAATTCTTCTGTCATTCCTTCGATTTCAAGGAAAGCTTTCATCGCCCGATCAATCTGCTTTTCCAGCTCGTCGGCGGTCATGATTTCGATGTCCCAACCGCAAAGCTTGCTCGCCAATCGAACGTTCTGACCATAACGACCGATGGCTTGCGAAAGCTGGTCATCGGCGACCAAAGCGATCGCTCGACCGATCATATCGCATAAAAGCACTTGCTGGACTTCGGCGGGTTGCAGCGAATTCGTAATCAGAACAACTGGATCATCGCTCCAACGAACGATATCAATGCGTTCGCCAGCCAACTCGCCGGTCACATTCTTAATGCGGTTGCCTCGCATTCCAACACAAGCACCAACGCAATCGACGCGTTGGTCGCTGCTGGTTACGGCGACTTTGCTGCGATAACCTGGTTCGCGGCTAACCCCTTTGATCTCGATGACACCATCGGCGATTTCCGGGATCTCTTGCTCGAACAATCGCTGAATCAACGACGCTTTGGTCCGCGACAAAATGACTTTGATACGGTTTCCGGCAGCTTTGACTTCGTAAACGACGGCCCGGACACGTTCGCCAGGGTGATACCCTTCGCCGGGAATCTGTTCGCTGCGCGGCAAAATCGCTTCGACTTGGCCAAGCTGAACAACGGTAACGCCGCGTTCGGTTCGCTGAACGATTCCGGTGATAAGCTGACCAACTTGGTCTTGAAATTCGTCCATCCGAGCATCTCGCTCGGCTTCGCGAATCTTCTGGGTAATAATTTGTCGGGCTGTTTGAGCCCCGATTCGTCCGATTTCTTCTTGATCGAGCGACCGTCCGTCGCAGGTGGCCGTGATCGCACCGCCATCGCGAGCGATACTGACAGTAACGTCGGCTTCTTCGCCAAAATGACGTTTTCCAGCCGTCACCAGCGCTGCTTCGATCGCCTGCAGAACGAGTTCGCTATCGATGTTCTTTTCGCGATGGATGGAATCAACCATCCGCAGCAATTCTTGTGGGTTCATGCGTCCCGAGAGCTGACTGGTAGTGTGAACGGAAACTGAATCTCCGCCAGTCAAACGCATTTTTCGCAATGGGCAAGACCGACAGTGCCGACCGTCGGGCCGGGAAGAATCAGGCAACCCGCAAAATTAGTGGTAAGAAGGCGTATTGTCAACCGCTAAGTGGCTCTTGGTGACTAAGAGTCATGCAGGTGGTGAGGTTAGCGGTAGTTTTATACGTCCGTGAGCCGCCTGAATGCGTAACTACGAACGGAAAGCCCCGGACTTCAGCAGCCGACTATCCAGTTTGAAAATCGCCACGGTAACCGTATGGCCGATCCGATTGCGACGCCCATCGCTAAAACTCCAGATCGGACCAACTGAGAAAGCGGTCGTGTCGGCATGGCCGGAGCTCGCATGAGATCCTCAATGCCATGCGGCCAGTCAGTGAATCGCTCCGTCATTTCGTGCAACCATTGGCGATTGTTCGGCCAAGACCAAAGCTTCGAAAGCCAGCGTTCGGGGATCTCTTTCACTCCAAGATTCAAACCGGCCAATCCTCCTGCCAGAGCACCGAGAGTGACGCTGTCGCCACCGAGCAAAATCGCGTGTTCGACGACTTTTTCGAAGTCATCGTGATGTCGCAACCACGAATAAATAGACATGATGGCCGTTGGCCCCGCGGTTCCGGGAATGCTGTCCCCCCAACCTAATCGACTTGCCATCGCATGTGTTCCAAGTTTTTCCTCCAAACCGACTCGCAATTCCTTTAACCAAACCTCAAGCTGTGCGTCCTCGGTGATGTTGATGAGTCGATCGATTAAGGAGATCGAATTGAAATCGGTAGGGTCGGTCATAATCGCCAAGTACGCCGTTCTCGCTATCAACACAGCCGACTCCACTGCTTCAGGCTTTGTGTGCGTCAATTCCGACGAAACGGCGACCCAACGTTCGACCGAATGGCCGGTCCCCTGCAAAACCGAAGCGATCGTCAAACCGTTGATAAGTGGGCTATTTTCGTCGGAATTGATCCCGGAATGATCCACTGGCGTTCCGACACAGAGTCGAAGAGCGGCGATCAAGGTCGCTCGACCAGCCATCACCGGAATCGAGCAGAGATAGAATCGCAATCGCATCGCCAAATTGCGGCGAAAAAGTTCCAATTGAGAACGTGAACGCAAGATTGACTGGAGGGTCATCAACATCCGATGCGTATCCGAACTGACGATTCCAACTCCTGGAATCATGCAATAATCGAGCGGCCATCGCCCGAACATTCTTAGGGCGCTTCGCCTTGTTAGCCCGTAACGACCAAGTCCTAGCGCGTCGCCGACGGAAACGCCAAGAAGCAACCCTTCGATCGAACGCTCACGTCGATAGCTCCCCGTGACATGTGCCCAGCAAAAGTCGGTCTCAGGATCGAGGTCGGCTTTCACTGTTTCCGTCGAAACGCCAACATCTAGCAATGGACGATTTTCACTTTCCACCGAAGCGACTTTTTCGCTCGAATCGCCGCTCCGAATGTCTGGAACAATGCGGCCACTTCGTCCCGAAGGATTGCGAAAAATTCGACCTTTTCCACTGGAAAGCCCCATGTCATTCTCGTCGTGTGTGTTGTCAGTCAAGTTGTTTATCGCTCCAAACTCAGCCACGCTGGGCTCCCTTTTAAACAAACACCGCCGATGCAGCATTTTTAGTGCCGCGTCCACTATCAAGCGGGCTGATAGCTACGCTTGAGTATAAATGCATGCTTAAAGTTTAGTTTGGTCGATGTCTGCTTCGAATCCCTCGATTCGGTGTAAATGCTAAATTGAGATGGTTGGTCGCAAAATATAACAGTTATCGCGATTGATCCTACCAACGAGTCCTATTCGCTTTGCCATTTCCCACCCAATCGTTCATTCGGAGATCCGTTCAAAAGTGTGCAACTTGCTCGCTGCGACGATTTGACTACTTCGTTTTTGTTGGCTTGGACGCGAAAATCCGGTCTTCTTGCATTCAGTTTACCCGCAATTTCATCTAAAAACGCAGCAAAAATTGCTTTCTCAATCGAACGATCCCATGTTTAGCGATCTAGCAGGCTCAAAAATACTCTTTGATATCAAAATATTTTTGGCTTTGATCGCCTCGATTTCTCTCTGTGGGTGCAGACCAGAACCGGCTGCATTCCAACCGAATCGACTGCTGGTCGCTCGGATGGAAAGCGAACTGCAGGTCGATCTATCCTCGCTTGAGCGGCAAGCGGAAAGTGCACTCATCGAACTTTTTGGTTCGCCCGACACTCCACATTGGCCGCCAGTATTGACCGATTCCGCGAACTACTCGACTTTAGTCGATACCTATTCGCTCGCTCGAGCCGCCGGACCCGTCGGTCGCGACAAAAAAAAGGTCGAGCATGGTTTGTTTCGTAAGCATTGCGCTCAGTGTCACGGCATTACCGGCGACGGAATTGGTCCAGCGGCACCATTCCTCAATCCCTATCCTCGAGATTTTCGACGCGGCAGTTTCAAATTCAAGTCGACGGTGCAGGGCTCGAAGCCGACTTTCGATGACTTAGTTCGGACGATCGAAAGCGGAATTCCAGGCACCAGCATGCCAGCCATGGCCAACCTCGCTCGTTCCTCGCACTACGAAAATGATATTTCAATCCTAGCCAACTACGTCCGGTTCCTCTCTATCCGCGGCGAAGTCGAACGGCGTTTGATGATGGAACTTGTACGCGATATCGACGAAGAAGCCGATGAGTCGCTCTACGATCTCCGACTCAAGCAAACCGATCCCGAGCAATTCGCCAGTCAAAAAGCCAAAATTGATGAAGTCGTTCAAAGAGTGGCTCGAAGTTGGCTGAATGCACAAGTTTCAAAGCCGAGTTTTCGAACGGAAGAACCGGCGGCTAGCGCCGTGCCGCTCACATTTTCGTCAGCCGAGCAGCGGAATGCGTTCATCGCATCGGCAGCTCGAGGTCGCAAACTCTTTCAGGGCGAAATCGCAGCCTGTTCGCAATGTCATGGAACAGAAGGAGATGGCCACGGCAAATTGCTCGATTTTGACGAATGGACCAAAGACTGGACGATTCGGGCTGGTATCGACCCCAAAGATCCTAAGCAGTGGAAACCGCTCAAGAAACTTGGATTACTCAAACCAGTTCCAAGCTCGGCTCGCAATCTGCATTTGGGTGTCTTTCGAAGCGGCAGCTCGCCCGACGCGATTTATCATACGATAGTCGAGGGAATCGACGGCACTCCAATGCCCGCCGCTGCCCGATTGCCAAGCGTGAAAAACGGGCTCACCGATGAGCAGACATGGGACTTGGTCAACTTCTGTCAGGCCCTCGCCGACTCCGATATCTGTCAGGTGCTGGAGGCCAAGGATGGAAACTGAACATCGAAACTTGAAACCGGTACAACTCGACCAACCGAACGTAACAAACCCAAGTTTTCAATCGACGCATCGCTGGGCACTTTCGGTCGCGATGACGATCTTCCCCCTGATTTGGGTCGGCGGACTCGTAACCACTCAAGACGCTGGGATGGCCGTTCCTGACTGGCCCAATACCTACGGCTATAACATGTTCGCCTATCCGATTTCGGCCTGGATCTACGGTCCCTTCGATTTATTTATCGAGCATGGGCATCGATTATTGGGCAGCCTCGCCGGAATGCTCGCCATCGGACTTTGTATCGTTGCATGGCGAAACGAGCAGCGACAGTGGCTGCGATGGCTTTGTATATTTTTATTGCTTTCGATTGTGATGCAGGGTTTGTTGGGAGGATTGCGAGTTCGACTCGACGCGCGAACGTTAGCCATGCTTCATGGATGCCTGGCCCCGCTCGTTTTTGCTTTAGCGATCGCGGTCGTCGTGATGACATCTCGATGGTGGAAAGAGGAAGTTGGCCCGGCAGTTCCGCGTCCCTTCTTTCGTTGGCTCGCCATTGGATTAACGATATCGGCGTTTGTCCAACTCTTTCTCGGAGCACAGCTTCGCCACATTCAACCTTGGGCGAAACCAGCTTCCTTTACCGGGTTGGTGCATTTGCATTTGACCTTTGCAGCTATCGTCAGCCTGCTCGTCATTTCAGTCGCTGTCGTCGGCCAACACCGAACCAACCGCCAGCTCAAAGGAATTGGCTGGCCAACTTTCATTTTGATTGCTCTACTGTTAATACAGATTGCGTTGGGAGTCGGAACTTGGATTTCCAATTATGCGTTACCATGGGGCGATACTCATCCGATGCTAGCCCGCTATACGATTGCAACCAAAGGATTTACCGAGTCATGGATCGTAACGGGACATCAAGCGACGGGATCGCTGATTATCGCGACCGCTCTGATCCTCACATTGCGAGTTTGGCGTCGATCAGCTCACAAATATGAAAAATGACGGAACGATGAACCCAGCCGATTTAACTATTTCGAGAAAGAGCCTTTCCAGCGAGCTATCGGTGGCCCCGATCGCTTGGTGGAGCGACTATGCGGCGCTGACGAAACCTCGCATCCTGCTGATGATCCTATTTACCGTCGGCATGGGAATGTTTGCATTCGCTCGTCAAGATCTTTCGCCCTGGATCGCGATCCACACCCTGATCGGAACAGCGTTCATCGCGGCTAGTGCCAGTATCCTCAATCAGTGGCTCGAACAAGATCGCGATGCCTTGATGCCCAGGACACAAAAAAGACCTTTGCCGAGTGGTCGTTTAACCAGTTTTGAGGCAGCCAGTTTTGGATGGCTCACGGCCGTCGTCGGCTTTGCTTATCTCGCACTCTTGACCAATGCACAAGCAACGTCGGTCGGATTGGCGACGTGGATTTCATACGTCTGGATTTACACCCCGATGAAACTTTTCACTTGGTGGAATACGGCCGTTGGAACGCTTCCTGGTGCATTGCCTGTTATGATCGGTTGGACCGCTGCGGGTGGAAGCCTCACTTCGATGTATGGATGGGTGTTGACCTCGGTGGTGATCCTTTGGCAATTCCCGCACTTCATGAGTATCGCATGGTTATACCGAGACCAATATAAGGCAGCCGGCTATCGAATGCTGACCAATGTATATCCGAATGGAGTTGCAGCGGGTTGGCATGCGGTCATTCCAGCCGTTGCATTGATTCCCGTTTCCGTTTGGGCTGTTGATCCGACCGGTCCTGTCACCTGGATATTGGCGTCGTTGGCCATTGGCAGTTGCTGTCTACAGTTAACCGCTTCGATCCGATTCTTAGCCAACCGAAACGAACAGACGGCTAGGAAACTGCTGCATAGCTCCTTGATTTACCTTCCATCGATCATGCTGTTGGTCGTCATCCGCGCTTGCCTTTAACCGACCATGACCGAGCTTAACGAAAAACAGTCGACTCGAACGATCAATCTATTGTCGATCGTTATTCCGTTGGTAGTCGCAGTGTTGCTCGGTATGCGCACGAAAGTCGACTTGGGTGCGTGGACCGCTTATCTTCCGCATGCGATCGGTGCGATCAATACGCTGACATCGATCTTGTTGGTTGTTGGGATGATTTACTTGAAGGCGGGGAAGATCCAACTACATCGCTACTGCATGACGACGGCATTTTGCTTAGGCGGACTTTTTCTTGTCTGCTACGTTACTTACCATTTGTCGAATCCGTCGACCGCTTACGGCGGTACCGGTATCATGAAGACTTTGTATCGCAGCATTTTAATTTCGCACATCGCGTTGTCGTTTGTCGTATTGCCGTTGGTGCTTCGCGCGTTTTACTTTGCGATATCCAATCAGTTTGACCGTCACAAACGGATCGCAAAATTTGCTTTTCCGATTTGGCTCTACGTATCGGTAACGGGCGTTGTGGTCTATCTCATGATTTCACCTTATTACCGTCATTAAATGTCCACCGTTGGAGAACACTGTCGATGAACGTTCGTTGGTTAGCAATCGTTTTAGCAATCGTCTTAGGCTTGGGGTTGATGATCGCGACGCGCCCCGGGCGAACTCGTTTGACGACCGAGGCTGTTTCTAAAATGCAGGCAGCCAGCTCTGAAAAACGCGATCCCGCTGCGACCCTTGAAGAGTCAGGCGACGCGATCGTGGCTTCGCCTTTTGGCGTCGACCCGGGCCAACGCAAGGCAATCGCTTCGATGCAAGCTGATTTGGATGACTACACGCAAGAGCAATGGATGAAAACGTACGAGCTTACCGAACGCAGCGGCAAGACGGTAAGCAGCCAAGATTTAGTCGGCCAGCCTTACATCGCAAGTTTCTTTTTCAGCCGCTGCCCTGGAAGCTGCAAGCAACAGAACGATCAGATGCGATTACTGCAACAGAAGTATCGCAACACTCCCATTCGGCTTGTTAGCATCTCGGTCGATCCAGAAGCCGATACCCCCGAGGTACTCGACGCCTACGCAAATAACTACGGTGCCGACAAAAACAAATGGCTCTTCTTCACCGGCGACATGAAGTACATCACCCGCGTTGCCAGCGATGTTTTTATGCTCGGTCAAGTCCGCGAAAAAACGCACCCCGACCGCTTTTGCTTATTCGACGCCACCGGCAAACTAGTAGGCAAGTACAACTGGCATGACCCCAAAGAACTCGCCCAACTCGACGAGCACGTGCAAGAAGTTCTGGCGAGTAAAACTCCTTGAACTATTCGTGAATCGACTTTGTGCATTAAGCACCTAGTCACAACTAAATTGACATAACTCCACGTAGGCGAGTCTCTCCGAGACTCGAAAATTTCAGCGTCTCGGAGAGACGCTGCTACGTGGTTATGCCCAGAAACTTGTGCCACGGTGCTTAGCCGTCGCGGAACAGGTTTTCACAATGCGGTTATAGACAAAAGGCTATCCCGTCAACTTTGAGAACTTTCTTTTCGCGACGGTTCCGGGACGGTACAATGAAACCAAAGGAAACGAATTATGAACGAACCTAATCTTATCGAACGAATAACTTCGAATCCTTCTGTTCTCGGCGGAAAACCCGTCATTCGCGGTACTCGACTATCCGTCGAGTTTATCCTTAATCTTCTCGCAAGCGGCGTGACGAACCGAGAAATACATTCCGAGTACGGTGATTTGCGAGATGAGGACATTCAGGCTTGTTTGCTTTTTGCTTCGAAATTTCTTGCAAACGCTTCCTTTATGCCTTTGGTCGCGGAACCTGCATAGATGCGGTTCATCGTCGACGAATGTACTGGCTCGAAGGTTGCCTCTTGGCTTGCAAGCCTTGGACACGAAATCTTCTCTGTATACGACAAAGCAAGGGGAGCAACGGATGAAGATCTGTTGGCGAAAGCAAGTACAGAGGACTGGATTCTGACAACGAACGACAAAGACTTTGGAGAATTGGTGTTTCGCGAACGCCGACCTCATCATGGTGTTATCCTTCTTCGACTCGATGACGAACGCTCCACTGCGAAGATTGTGGCTTTAGAAAAACTTCTTCAGAACTACGGCGAACGACTGCCCGGCACGTTCGTAGTCGTAACCGATAATCAGGTCCGGTTTACAGACTGAGGTCTGTGGAATAAATCAGGTAGGTGCAGTCATTTGACCTCACCTTCGGCATTTCAACGCCGCTCGCAATGGTTGTGGCCATACGCCAGCAGCGGTCGCGACGATCGACGCTCGTTTTAAACCGTAGACATTTTCTTTGGGCTCCATTGCGATCGTCGCGTAAGGGGCAAGCAAGATCGCAACAGAGAAGCAAAAACAACTCGTCAATCGGTCCGACGTGACACGATATTGCATTATTAAAATCCTAAACGCGGTGAGGCTTAACAGCGTCCACTAGATTTGTTGAATCTAAGACAAATGAGCACTTGCATCGATCGCTAGAAGTCACAAAAACATAATTTTTGCTCACGGAATTGCTTTTGATTGGCTCACAGCAATGCTTTCTACAAACTCTTTTCTGAAACTTGAAACATCACTTTGGCGCTAGCCTCGGGTTCTTGAAAAACTAAGATTCCTTCTGCTTTTCGGATAGAAGAACCCGCAGCTAGCGCCTTGCCGCTCAATATTTCATTGGGCTCTTGCCGCTTAAAGGCGGAACTACGAACAGTGAAGCGCCGGCTGATTTGCAGACTGATTTTTGACCTAATGCTGCAAGTCAATAGACTGGGCGAAAGGTCATCCGAATGTATCGGATAATGTGTTCGGCGATCGTTCTCGTTCCGATCTTGAATTGAAGGGTTGCGTTAGCACCTTTGAAAGATACTGGCGAATCCGTATCGACCTGAACGGTCACCTGATAGTGCGGAATAGTCGGCTGCAGCTTGCCTAATTGATTTCGCTCGGCTAGCACCCATGTCTCTCCGGAAAACTCTGGCGGTAGTTCGGCGACTGGATCCGATGCGATTCTGGAAATATGACCTATTACGGAATTCATAGTGTGTGAATCCAACATACATTCAGCTTGCATACCTAGCCGAAGCGATTTTATCTCCGCCTCAGGAATCAGTGTTTGAAAGGAGATTTTTTGTTTGGAGGTAAACCAACCCAGGAGCATTCCTCGTTCGACGGCGCAACCTCGATTGCTTTCATCGGCGACGTGCCTTGAAAGCCTCGAATCGTTTGGCGGCGTTAAGGATGGAGGAGCCAGCGTTGCCGAACGAACGAAAAACCCGTCGGCCGGCGCAACGCCGCGAAGAGCTGCCAATTCCGGTTCAAGCACATTCTGTTTCGATTGAAGTTCCTTGAGAATCTCGATCAGCGTCGGAATCTCGAACGCCGCCGAGGACTCTTGAATACTCGAAGCTTTAAGCAATTCGTAGCGATGTGAAACCTGAGCAATCTCGTTGGCAAGATCGATCATCGCCAATTTTTTCTCGGGACAATCTAACTCAAATATCAACTCACCCGCTTGAAGAAATGAATCGGGAGAAGCTGCCGACACGATGGTTGCATTCTGTGGCGCGAATAAAGCGATCTTGTCGTGAAAATCGAGTACGCCTCGCGATCGTACGTAGTTTGGGATCGGAAAGGCAATGGCAGCGTAAACGAGAAATAGGACTCCGAACATCAACAAAATAGCCCTGGCAAGTGCGATCGGTACGGGTGCAAAAAACTCGGTAAACAAGGCGTCCCCGGAGCGAATGGCTAATCGCAAAAACCCTAAGCTGGTTGTCATCACGATCAGCATGGCAAACAAACCGAGGCCCTTGGGTATCAGTAAGCTCCATACGAACCATAGCAACAGCACTAGGACGAACGTTCGATAGAGGGCGGATACAATCGCATAGGCCGCTAGAATCCGGACGTCCTTGTCGAAATCCTTGGGATTGACGGCGCGGCCACCCAGCCATGCAATCAAGATTTGCCATAAGGCCGATGAGCTTTGTTGCGCGAGATTCGGAACTCCCCAAATGTCCGAAAGTATGTAGTAGCCGTCGTATCGGAAGCATGGGTTCCCATTGATGGCGATTGTCCCAATTGAACACATCAACATGACCGACGTTGCAAGCATTCTTTCAACGCCGTCGTGCGTGGTTAGCCAGACTGCGGCGGCTAGACTGGCTATCAACATCTCAACATAGAGTCCTCCAGAGGCGATCGCGGCGCGCTGCCACTTCGACTTGAGCTTCCATGAATCAGTCGTATCGCAATACATGCACGGCGTAAAAAACAGAAAGAGGAGTCCGATCTCGCGGCAGTTTGCTTTCCAACGAACGCACGCTAGTACATGCCCAAGTTCATGCAAGACCTTTACGAATATGTAAGCAACGATCGCGAGAAGCCACATCCAAACCGGCATCGTCGCGATCTCACGCAGATATCGTTCCGGATGGCCAAGAAATTCATTGAGCACCAGCAATCCGCCAATCAACGACGCAATGATGCCGATTGCTACCACCAGCGGATGGAACAAAACAATCGCCGGAAATTTTAAGAGCCCCAAGAAACTCGACGGATTGAAAATCGGGACGCGAATCGCCAACGGGTTCGAAATCAACTGGCGAAAAACGCTCACGTGCTCGGTCGCTTTGGCTTTTGAGATCGCGTCGGCGAAGGCGTTTCCGTCGGGCATCACTAAGTAGGCATTTCGCAGTCTTTTCGCAAAGGAAGACAGCCAATCGAGATTGATCGAGCTTGACGGGAACGCCTTCCTTAAAATACCGATAATCTGCTCAGCGGTTTTCCGTCCGTCTAAAAGCCGCGTCGCGTCGTGCTCTAATTGGCTGAAGTAATAGAAGGCATTCGAGAGCGGATCGCGCGCGACCCACTTTGATTGTTCGGCATAGTAGACCCATTCGATATCGAGGCGAAATCTCGTACCAAAGCCGTCAAGTTTATGCGCTACGGTGGCTTGCGTCATGGTACATTGTCGATAGTAACAGTCGGACGCAGCCCAGGTCGAAGAAGGCCTTCGCGATTGTCGATCTCCAGGAAGACTCGAACCTGCAAATTGACGGGGTTGGCATCCGGATGGATGAAGACCAATTCTGCTTCACTTTCAATCGGTGGATTCTGGATACGGACCTTTGCTTTGGTGCCAATATGCTGTGGGGTAATATCGAGAGCATTCACAAAGCCCTCGATTCGTAGCCGCTCGATTTGAACGATGGTAAAGAGAATGGAGCCCGGGTCTACCCATTCTCCGATTCTTTTTTCGACCGATGTTACGACGCCATTGCACGGCGAAATGATCTGGTGCCGCAAGAGTAGCTCTTGGCTTTGCTTGTATTCCAACGCCGCCAGCGCGCTTTCCATTTCGGTAACGCTTTTTTGATAAACCGTCCGTTCGAGCTCAAGGTTCGCGCGGTCGAAAAGTAATCGCAGCCGGTCTATTTCGTTGATCGGGTAGACGTTGCTGACTTTGAGATTCGCTTCCATCGCCCGAGTAAACTCGTTTTCAGCCACCGCTCGATTTTTTGCGGCCAGTTTTTGATCGATATCGTTGGCTTGTTTTTTTTGGGCAAGATCGAATGAGAGTTTTGCTTTGTCCATTTGCAATCGGACTGCAATATCGCGAATCCTACCTACTTCTTGTCCCTTTTTTATCTTGCTCCCTTCGTGAACGTCCAAGACATGAACCATCCCCGAAACTTGCGATGCCAAGGAGGTCGATTCGATAGTCTTTAGAATAGCATTCTCGACGACAATTGGCTTTTTGATCGAAGGAATGTCCGATTGCGACCAACAGGGGCTCGCAAGGACCGCCAGGCAATAAATGGATGAGTGTGCCAGGAGAAATAGGGAAAACTGATTATTTCGCATTAGGGGAACCTTGTGAGGATTGAGTTCCGCGATCGAAGAACAGCCAAATTCTTTTTTGCACTGCTTCAACGAGCGGACGACACCAAACGAACCAAGTCGGTTGCCTTCCACAGTCAAAGAAGACTCTCGCCTTGGCTCCTACATGAGCTTTCGTGGCAATCTCCTTGTCGACCGTTGCAAATACTGGCAGGCAACTTTCTCTGCCGACAGAATTTTCCATAATTGTGGAGATATGCGCGATGTCGCAGTGGAACTGTTGTTCGGGGATGCTATCGAAGACGAACGCTACCGGTCGCTTCGTTTCGCCGTAGTGCTTCAATAGATAGCCAGTATCTCGATCAGCCACCCGAATTACGAGCTGCCAATCTCCGTCTAAATCAACGACTCCAAAGAGCGAATCGCCTCGACGCAGCGGCCTTGATTCCAGTTCTCGACGAAGTTCCCTCGATGCAACCATTCCGTCGATAGGCGATTCGATCGTCAACTTTTGCTTTTCGTTCGATAAAAATTCCAATTTGTCCGCGATCAGTTTCTCTTGGGTTTCGAGCAAGGAGATGTCGGCCGAGAGACGCGTTTGGGTTGCGGCTGCTTCGGTGCTGGAAGATGTCAACTGATTCAAGGCGACGCGAAGTCCGTTTCGTTTCTCTGCAAAAGCTCTAATTTGACCGATCGCTTCTTCGATCTGAAGATCGAGGACCGGCGAACGAAGCTTTACAAGAACCTGACCTCTCCTTACGGCCTGTCCATCTTCTACCAGTAGTTCTTCAATGTAGCCATCGACACTCGCATGAATGGCGCGTCTCAGGGATGGTTCTAAGATCGCGTCTGCTTCGAGGATCAGAGGATACGGTCGCATTAATAGCCACACTGCTGTCAGCAAAATCGCGGCGAGAACGACCGGGCGCATCCAGTTGCGCGTATGGCGTTTTGCAAGGCTTGACGGACTCCACGGAGTCAAGCTGCGAATGAAACTTGGGATTTGCAACCAGCGCTGTTGTTGTTGCCAAGTCGAACATAGACTCGGCAAAAAATGCGTTAAGGCCGGAGTCGCTTCGAGCATTTCCGCGCGAGTCGACCATTCCAAAACGATAACGTCTTTCTCGTTTAGGGCTTGGCTTGAGGGATCAAAGAATCGCATCGCGATCAGGTTTGGAAATGTATCGTCATCGGACATTGCTCGTTGGTCGGCTTCGGCTTGCGGCGAACCGTCGAGGACTGCATGTCGAACAATGGGCTGAGTTTGTTGCAACGCTTGTTGAGCAATACTTTCAAGGCTCTTGATCGTTGGGCTGCTGAAATCGATCGACGAGACGCCGCTTACAGAAAGAATTCTAACCCGTTGGCTACTCAATCCGTTGGCTTGCGTCGCGAGCGTAATTCTTGCTGCCGACAGAATTGGCAGGAGCTGGTTTACCAAAATAACGGCGGCTTTTCGTTGGGATGCGCACGACGCAACTTGCTGGTTGATCGCATAGCACTTGTTCCAATTCTCGCCAAAGGCGGTCTCCAAATGCTTATGCTGGCGAATGGATAGAATCTCGCCAAAGGCTGATGTCAGGCCTTTGAGTGCTGGCAGCGCGCCGGTAGAAAGTCGACTGTTGAACGCTAATAGCAAGCCGCCAGAGACAGCGTCGCCAGAACGAAGCAGGATCGCAAACCAGGTCGAAGAATCGTCTGAGCCTATCAAATACTCGGCATTGGAATCTCGCTCAAAGCCATTGCGAAAGTCATCAAGTATTGCGGTCGAAAACTCACCGCAGGTCGTAATCGCGATCCATCGATCAGGTTGTAAGAGTGTCAGTATGGCTGCTGACTTCGCTTTGACGAGAAATTTTAGGCGATCTAAAAACTGCTCGCTGAACTCTTCGTTCGAACGATTCGATCGCGCAAGCACTTCCAGCTCGTCGAGCAATCGGTCTGCTTCTTCAACGGGAATTACATTTGACATACGCCAAGCTCTTCGAGAACTGCAATATCCGCCACAGATAAGCAGTGTAAACGAAGAACCGAGCTTAACAAAATGACTTTGTGAAGCTCGGCTTGACTTGGGGTAATAGGTAGTCGCCTTTTTGTCGCAATAGACGGGTTGTGCCGATTATGACAGACGGCAGTTTCCAAAGGTGTCTATTGTTTGACGAGCCCAATCTTGAGCATTTGCCCGGATGTTGCTGCGACGTGGCCAGCGTTCTCCGTTGCAAGCAAGATGCGTCGACCGCTAGTTTCGGTTATTCTAGAGACATGGTGTACCGACGCAGTATCCACAACCACCATCATCCAGCCTTTGGAAATTTGATAAACTTCAGGGAGCTCGATGAGCAACTCGCCAAGGTTTTCTCGATTCGAAATGACTCGTGCCGAGATCAGATGATCTGGATTAGCAATCTTGCTCTTGGCATCGCTGCTGACTGCGGCTACGGAGTGCGTTGTCTTAATCTCAAGTTCAACTTCGTTGGTTGTCTCTTCGCTTGGAGCGAGCTTTCGATGTTCCGCGATGACTACAGGTTCATCCCCCGTTCCCCATTCATCGCCATGATCCTTCAGGTGATACGAAACACCTTCGACAGTTCGTCCTTTGGATTTTGTTCGATTTAGAGCGCTCGAACCTTCCGGTTTTGATCCTTCTGGCCTAATGTCTGGACGCTTGCCTTCTGGCGGCGGAACGTCAGGCGATGGCGCTACAAGCTCTTCGATTTCTTCTGGTTTCGGAGCAGGGATCTCTTCAATCGGTTTCTGTGGCGGGCATACGCACTTCTTGAGTACCGACGATGCTAGCTTGCGTATCTCTGCCGAAGGTTCCTTGAAGCAACCTTTGTCGTCCATTCCAGTAGCAATATCCGTGAGCTTCGCATGCAGATCGGCGGTACAGCATGAAGCTGCGCATCGATTTCGGCAGCTTGCGCAGTTGCCAATCGTTGTGGAAACACCTTCGATTGCGGCTGATCGAACGTCTGGATCGCAGTCGTTGAGGGCTTCGAGGAACGCTTTTTCGACTGCTCCGTCCTTGTTGTAGCAACCGCAGTTAACCTCAGCCAAGAATTTGATAGCTTTGATCTTTTGCTTCTTCAGATCTTGATCGGTTTTGATCTTCGCAGCCGTCTTGATGACTTCTGGCTTTTCAGGTTTAAGATTGGCTGGATCGGCAAGTTTCAAAACGGGGGGCTTCTTTTCCAACTGTGGAAATCTCCCGTTTCGATTGACTAACGCATCCCTTATGCCAGCCGTAGCTTGTGGAATTCCCAGTTTGTCCCAGACAGTAGGCACTCGTACAGGGTTGGCTATACAGCCTACACAGGAACCAAGTGAGCAAGCTATCACTAAGCGTATGACATTCGATCTCGAAATGTAGCGATCCATCGCAGAATTTCCCTAATTTGATTTGCCGCAACCTCTGACTATCGTCGCAGAAATTGCAACAATCATCGAGGAGTCAATCCTTTGACATAATGAGGATCGGATTGCCCCCATCGCAGACTTCGTAGTTATTCCCTGTCGCAGAAGATTTTACCTACTTTACCACCACGGCTGCGAGTATTATCCACACAATCACTCCTAGTTGATTCAACGACACTTGGAACAGGACATCCGATAGCCGCAGATCGCCTGTTGGGATTGATCGGCAATATCCATGGGATCGCGTGAATCAAACAAACATAAGAAAATGCTGATTATGGTCGCATTACCGCGACCCGGCTTCCCCGTACGCCATGTCGTGTGACAATCAAATCATCGGGGCGGTTCCGTTTCGGTCAATAATCTGCTCGACAATGTACATGGATTCAAGCAATTTTGGGGTAGCACCGGTAGCCCCTGTGGCTTCAACCACCCGCATACTACCACCCTGTATCGATTGCGGCATAAACGACTCGATGACGGCAATATGCCCCGGAATCCGCATTGTCATCCTTTAGAACGAGAATGACTCTGAGCTTTTTTGATCTCAGAATGAATTATCGATCGAAGAAGCATAAGGTTGCGTAAAATCCCATGGAAACACAGCTATACGCAAAAATTGATTAGAATCAAACTTCTGACAACACGTCGATTCCCATTACCAAAGTCGAGTTTAATGGAAGCGCAGTCACAGAAGGAACAGTTGCGTACCGATGTGGCTCGATACTGTTCGGAAGATAATTTGATCGCAGCTTTGAAAGCTCTCGATCAGATTATCGATTTGGATCTAGCGGACGAAAACGACTGGTGTGTTACTGGGAAACTTCTTTATAAAGTCGGCGAGTATGCACAAGCTCTAGGTGCCTTTGAACATTGCCTGCGACTCAAACCGGACCATCTTAACGGACGGTTTGAATATGGAAGGACTCTCTTTGAATTGGGATCTACCGATCGAGCCGCCGAGCTTTTCGAAGCAGTCGCCATCGAGACAGGACATGCCCATTTCTGGAAAAGCCTGGCGACCATCGCGCCCGGCGTTCCAAGCTATTCCCAGCATCGAATTCGACAAATTCGGGAGAAATATGCAAAACTTATTCGCGAGCAAGAGGATCCGTCGATTCCACCACGACCAACGTACGAGCCAACGCACCCCGGCCCCTTGCGTATTGGATATTTATCGGCTCATTGGAATCAAGCCAATTATATGAAGCCGGTTTGGCCGCTGATCAATGCTCATGACTGCGAGCAGTTTGATCTTCATTTGTACGACGATTCTGCGAAGGGCGATGAGACGTGGAACTGGCTGAAGATCGATAAGTCGAAGCGAAACTCAGTTCGGTCGCTGAGCAATGCCGAGCTTGCTGCTCGAATTGGATCGGATGGAATCGACATCCTTGTCGATCTAAGCGCCTTTAGTTACCCCGACCGGCTTGGTCTTTTCGTGCATCGAGCGGCACCGGTTCAGATGGCTTGGTTCAATGCGTATGCAACGAGCGGCATCGAGGAAATCGACTTCATCGTTGGCGATCGATGGATGATGAAAAACAACGAACTGCGATTCTATACTGAGCGATTTCTAAAACTTCCGGTCAGCTATCTCACCTTCCAAACCAATCACCTTGCCCCCGACATTTCAGAAAGTCCCTTCGATCGTCGTGGACAATTCACCTTTGGAAGTTTAGGAACACAGTATAAGATTACACCCCAAGTTCTCGAAGTTTGGGCTGCGATCCTTACTGAGGCCCGCGATTCACGACTCGTTCTCGCCAATCGCGAGTTGAAATCGAAATGCAATCGTGAGTATCTAACGAGCAAACTTGTCGAACTCGGCGTCGCGGCGGATCGTATCGAATTCTTGCCACCAGCGAGTCACTTTGATTTCTTAAAATACTATGGCGAAATCGATTTGGCACTCGATACCTTTCCGTATAACGGCGGGACGACCACGATGGAAGCGATCTGGCAGGGTGTGCCCGTTTTGACTTTTGCTGGCGACCGTTGGGTTTCGCGCACCAGTCATTCGATCCTCGACTATGCAGGACTATGCCAATTCGTCGGTAAAAGCCAAAAGTCTTACAAGCAGCTTGCTGTCGAATTCGCAACCGATCGAACGAAGCAAGAATCGCTTCGCGATCTCAGAAAATCGATGCGCGATCGACTCATCGCCTCGCCGGTCTGCAATTCGACATCACTCGCTAGAGGTATGGAAAACATTTTTTTGAAAATTCGTCCCCTCGCGAAGTAGTTTTTGGAATTCTAAACTTGGCTCTACCCTGCCTCCCCATTCGCTTTGACCTGTTACAATTACGGTCGGTAGAAGGCGTTTAATGAAAGGGTTAACGATGTCAAGTTTCACGATCGATCTTTCCAAAGCTAAAATCCCAATCCACGACGGCGATGTCAACGAATATTCGAATCCCGAGGCGGCCGCCAATTCGAAATTTTTCTCCGCAACGCAAAAGGTGATTTTCGTAAACGGGATGGGAAATTCTGGTCGCGATCATGCGGAGTCGGCCATGGCACTGTCGCTGGTCCAAATGAGCCCCGTTATTGGCGTCTTCAATTTATCGAATGGCTTTGCCCTCGATTTGTGGCAGTGTCTGACAGACAAGAATCAATTCCAAGGTTTGTCTTCTTCCGCCCAGAACAAGATCGATTCTCGCAACAGCTTTTGGAGTTGGATTCTTCGAGGCAATCGTACTCCAGTTCAGGCAATGGTTGAAGTGCTCAGTCGCAATCCTGCTCAAGTATCATTGTTCCATATACTGCGTCAACCGAAAAACAGATATCGTGAGATGTTTGCTCATAGCCAAGGCAACCTGATTTTGAGCAACGTCTTGCAGGCGATCGCGGCCGTCGATGGACCGCAGGCGTTGAGCGGACGAGTCGTACATACCTTTGGTTCACCGGCCGTATTTTATCCTGATGGAATTCAGAAATACGAGCATGGCTATACCTTTGACCCGGTCAATTGGCTTTCAGGATTTGATGCTAGCTTTACCATTTCCAAGGTAGGCGTTCCTAGTGGCGCGAAAAATCCGATAACGCATGGTTTTTTGTGGTACATGCGCGATGACCCACGGTTTATTATCAATCGTTTTCGAACGGGCAGTTGGGGCGTGACGATCAACATGGACGAGGCCGGATTGGCCAAATGTTTGGCTGCCATGCAAACCAATATTCAACGAGTCAAAAGCGTGATCGATTTTTTGGACAAGAATCAGAACAGTGATGCTGACGATGTTGCCTATCTATATGTTCAAGAAATCAAAAATAGTCCACCGATGAAGCCAGCACTCAAAGCAGATCCGAACTTCGTCCGTTTGCTGATTAAAACGATGGACGAAGGAGTAACGACCAGCGATGAACGGGCCGCTATCCAATGGCTCAAGTCGATATGATTCTTACTAAGGAGCAGGTCAGAAATGACATCAGTTGAAGAACCGCAATCCGCAAGATCAAAGTCACCCACGTTGGTAAATTTCTCGTAGCGGAACGGCGCGAGCCCAACGCCACTCTCTTGGGCGCGAGCCGTCCGTTTTATTGAATTTTCTCGCAATTCAACAGCTGGCTCGCGGCAGAGCCTACAATAATTTGAGAAAGCGGATGCACTCTTGCTCACCTTTGCTTGTAAAACCTTCATCCATGACCTTGATCAAAATCTTGATCAGGTCTTTGTTGCTTTTAAGAGCTTCAAGCTTTTGTCCGCCAGCCGCTCGGATTTTATTGACATAGAGTTCGGCGACATCGTCGGCATCCGTATTAAAATGATCATCCATTCGCTGGATAACTTGCAATACGGTTTGGGTTGGCTCCGGGAGGAGATCGTTTGCCAACCCTTCTTCGTCAAAGGACATGGTAATAAGGTTATTGGCACCCAATCGAATGCCTACGTAATGTTTGTCGATCAGTTCAAAGATGTGGTCGGTAGCCTTGCTGAGTTTGGAAGATGCGACCAGCCACTGCTCGCGGAATCCCTGCCAGCCTTGTAGCGACTGTGGGTTTCGATTTTGAATCGCGGTATCGAGTACGATTCTTAATAGCGCCTTGACGCCTTCAATCGCCTGACGTCCCGTCGTCGAAAAATTTTCCTTGGAATTGTCCCACCATTCTTCGTCCCCTTTGGCATGGTCCTTCTTTTCACTACCAGTATAGCGTTTGATATGCTCGATATCGCCTGGCTGCAATTGATTTTCGGATTTGCTTCGGACAACATGTCCAATCGCGAACGAATCTTCAAGACAATGAATCGCATTGCCGAGCGGCTGCCAAGGAATATCGTGAAAAACCAGATGGCCTCGAATTCGATCGGCTCGCTTGCCTTGGATTCCATCCGGAAAAAAGCTGGCGATACGTTGAGAAAGCTGTTGTGATGCCGTGAGCGCATTCGACGAAATCCAACGCAGTGCCGATTCGTAAGCACCAAACGGACTTTGGTCATCAAAGCGTCGCATGAAATGATGCGATTGCCCAAAATCAGCCCAATGCCCCAAGCAGAGCACGTCCAAAATATCCCGCGAGACGGTCGCTTGCGGTAAGCCAGCCGATCGAATGCCTATTGCAATCGGCGAATCTGTCCTGCTCTGCCCTAACTCAGTGACAGCCGTCTGTGTAATTTCAAAATGACCCGTTAGATCGCTCATGAACGCCTATGTCCTAAAAATAAATCGACGAACGAAATACCAAGCAATTTATCGGTCGATTGTAAAATAAGTTGCGTAGAGGGTCAAATATCTTTTGCTTATTTATTGCCTCCCGAGAATCAGCGTTGTACGTAATTTTTAATACCGAGTAACTCTGGGCAGCGTTTATCGATCGTTGTTTCGGAAGAATAAATGGTTTAGAATCATTTATGTTTTTCTGGCTTAGCCAAACTTCGTTCTCGTAAAATGCGTTCTGTTGTTCGAAGTGCTTGATAGAAAGCGATGCAAACATGGCCGATTGGCGCGATGGTATTCCGAATGTCGGTAAACCCAACGATGGTTCTAAAAAGCCGACTTCTGCGAGTCCAAGTAAAGCCCCAGCGGCGGTGCCTGGAGGCAGCGGTTGGCGCGCTAAGGAGGTCAAGCCCGCGGCCGACAAAGGTAGCAAAGGCAGCAACGAACGCAACTGGACGGGCGCAGGTCAAACTGACGTTCCACAAAGCAGAATTGGTTCGAAAGGTGTAATTGTTACGGTACTTGGGCTCGCCATCGCTGGATTGACGTTCGGCTTTATTCGTTGGGTGTTTTCCAACGATCCTCGGCTACCGCTTTTCGCTCACGTTGCCACGCTCGATGATGCTTACGATCTTGGCGTCAATCCGTTTGGTCCGCAGATTGTCGAAAAGCTGATCGGCTTGTCGAAGACTCAGAATATTAAAACGGTAAATCTTGGAATGGATTCAAGCGACAAGATTCTCCAGTTGCCGGATCAGTTTGTCGAAGATGTCGTAACGAGCGATGACTGGTTGAAAAAATATCGGAAGGATTATGCGAAACAGATCCATTGGCGGTGGTTGAATAAAGACAGTTTGCGAGGTGGTGGGCCCGGTGGCGATGTCACTGCTTACTTCATCAGTTGTTACCTTGTTCGAGAGAGTAGCGACAAGAAACAGAAGGAACATGAGAGCTGGCGACTGGTGACTCGAAGTGCCGATCCCTACAAGCAAGGAGGCGACGACAGTCAGTATCTTGTTTCGATTAAGACTTTTTTAGAACGTATCGCTTCTCGAACATCGCCTGGACGCTACGCATGGATCGCTTTTGACGTAAAACCACCGTCGGTGGTGACCAACGTTGCCGATTTAGAGTTTCCAGCGACCGCCTTTGAAGAGGCGTTCAAGGAACTGGATCCAAAGCTCCAAGCAAGGCTTATCGTTACTTTGCCTTGTTCGCAATCGGAAGAGAGTTGGATTGCACCAGAACTTTCCAATTCCGTCTTCGGCCACTTTTTCTTAGAGGGCTTGGCCACTGGATTCGGTTCTTCTAAGAGTAAAGTCATCACACTCGAAGCATTTGCTGAGGGACTCCAAGATCGCGTCAATAATTGGGTGCGCGTCCATCGTCACGCCTCGCAAACACCGCGATTTTTGATGGCGGACACGAAAACCAATCCGCAGCTCTTTGGGATCGCCGAGAATCCGACGCTGCCCGAATTGCGAGGTGTCGATCAAGCCGACTTAAGCGATAAATTCCGTCTTCTGAATGAGAATTGGAATCAATTGTCGAAGTTTACGAAATGTGCGTGGATCGACCCGATGCTTTATGCAAAGGTCGAATCGCAGCTTGTTCAAATGGAGGATTTGGCCGAGGCTAATGTGTCGGAGCGCTGGCGAAATTTTCAAGAAAACGTCAGCGGCGATTTGAACAACTTAACCGAAAGCTGCACTTACGCCAGACAAGTAAGCCTCGTCGAAGCGGAGCTTCATAGTGCCGTCTATCCAAGCCGCGTCATCAGCGAAAAAATTCTCGCCGAAGGCAAGACACAAGATGCCTCCTGGTTGGTTTCGCCGCCTTGGTTACAAACGCCAATCGAAAGTGTTGATCCCAAAGTAGCCGTCAAGTCGCTACCTCGAAACGATCGATGCTATCAAGTCTGGACCTACATCGATCGCGCGGCTGCGAGCGAAGGGGCAACGGAATGGGAGCGAGCATTCAACAAGACGAGCCTCCGAAAATGCTTAGACTACATCGGTGCGTTGGATTCGGCCAGCAAAGCCGATTGGCTTGAAATTCAATTGTTGCGAATCTTCTCCGAGGAAATCCAGTGGGATCGTCAAGCGGCAGGTGTTTCTCAAGTCGACATTGCCAAATCGTGTGCGATGTTAATTCGAACCTATTCAACGATTCAAGAAATCGCGATGGCAGCCAATCCCGAACTCAGTCGATGTTTGGAAAAGGATATCCAGAGACTCGATGCTGAGTTTTATAAAAGCTTTGATTTCTTAGTCACCAATGAATTCAAAGCGAGTTTCGACACGCTGAAGAAAATCGAGAAAGAAGTACGAACGCTCAAAGACGATAAAGATTTGTTAGCCCGAGCCATGAGCGTCCGAGATCGAGCATTTCATCGTGTCCCGCATCTGCTGGCTTTTTGGATGCGAAGTTATCGATATTCTGATACCGAAGGCGATCGCATGAACGCTAACGAGCAAGCCAAACATCTAGGCGAAACGATCCAACAAGCGACATTGATCAAAGACGCACTTGGAAAAGCTCAGGACTTTGTTCGAACAGCCGTGGATAGCGACCTGTTGTCAAAGCTCGAGCAAACATTGGACAAAGCTGAAAAAGACGTTGATGGCGGATTCGCAGCTTTGGCGACGAAAGAGGCGGATGACCAGCAGGTTATCCGAGATTGCCGAGTCGCGTTGCGCTATCCATTGCTTTCGGACAAGTTGCGAACTCAATTCCATGAAACGTTGATTAAATTTTATACCAAGCGGAACGCAGGCTCCACCACTGCAGCGACCAGGAAAGGGGCATCGGATGGTTTGGGTAATCGCGATGATGACGGCAATAGGGTATTTCCGCCATCCGATATTGCTAAAGTCTTTATCTCCAATCTTGGAAGCATCGCAGAGAAAGCAAACTTCGAAGAGGTCGTTTTTGAAGATGCTCGATTCCAACACGCCACTCGAATTGAGATGCCGAGCGACCAGGGTAATTTCGAAGCCAAGTTTTACGCGATGTATTTGGCAAACTGCAATTGTCGCTTGATAGCGAATTCGTTCGGTCAACGAGCCTTCGCCAAACGCTGGGAAATCGACAATTGGCCGTGGAACGCGCCGGCTCAGTTTCGTGAACTGAATACTGCTATCTATTGCAAACTTCAATCGCAACGATTGTACCAGGCGAAGTGGGGCGATGGAGAACTCGATGCCGCTAGAATGAATGTTCAGCGACTCTATTTTCAACGATTGGCTAGCCCATTCCTCGACAAAGTCCTCGATCACCGACGAGGATACGTACTGGCTTCGGATATTAAAGCGTGGGGCGAAGATCTGGCGCGGCAAGAGACGGAGGCCTTTGACAAAATTGCGAAGCTCGAAGTGTTGGTCGCTCCGATCAATCCGTCGATCGACTCCGAGTCGCAAAATCGAAATAAATCGGAGGTGCGATTCGATGTTACCGGCGATCAATGGCCAGCTACAGCCGCCGCGTACCTCGGCAGCCGAGCCAATGGCGAGGATCGCAAAACTTCAGATTCGAGAGCGATTTCCATTCCGCTCGATTTGAAGGATGTCAAGAATTCGCTCGACGTCGACGTCAATGCTATCGATCAGCGGAAGATGTATCTGTCCGTTCGAGGCCACTATCTGGCTAAGGACCTTGAATTGCAGTTGCCCGGTGGAAAGTACCGTCTCACATTCGAACGCGACAAAACCGCTCCGACTGTTCTCATTGAAGCTAAAAATGACAATCCGACGACCGTGCTTATTCTTTTGGATTGTTCCGACTCGATGGGGGCGAGGTTTGTAGAGGCCAAGAATTGTGCGATCCAACTTCTCGATCAACTAGCGAAACTGCACGAAGTCGGCGAAGCAACATTTAAGATCGGAGTCATCGTCTTCGGACTAGTGCCAAGCGATAATATCCCACTTGAAAAAGAATGGAAGGAAAGCAAGTACGGTAACCATATTTTTCAAATTCAGCCTGCGATTGCCAACAGCAATTTCATCGAGTTCCTGCGCAAACGAGTCGGTGCTGAGAATATCTATAGCGGTGGTTGTACGCCGTTGTACGATGCGCTTTATGCCGCGTCGGATCTCGCTGAAGGAAGTGAGTCGCGAATTGTCGTGATTAGCGATGGCTTCAACGAGATCACACCGAAACTTAGCGATGGCTCGGTTTTTTACAAAGGTGAAGACTTTTCGTTCGAAACAATTGAGAAGCGGTTAAAGCAGATTAAATCGTCGGCCCTTTCCATCTTTCAGTTTAGTACCGAGTACTATCAGAACAAGGACATCGCGGCTTTCAATTTGGGCAAGGAAAAGCTCAAGAGAATTTGCAAAGACTTAAACTTCTACGGCAGTTTCGATAGTCTTTCCAAAGAACTATTAGCCTCGTTCCCGAAGTCCTATGTCAAAATCACCGGCAACGAGTCAGTCGAGTTAATGGGACGTTTTAGCGAACCAATTGAAATTCCGACGAGTGCCTTGCCGTTTAAAGGAATCGTGCATGTGCATAGTTTCGACTATCAGGGTCTTCCACAGCAAGCGGAAAGACCGATTGAGATATTGGGAAACGAGCAGATGCGATTGGTCTATCAAAACAACCGCAACGAATTGAGCTTCATTCCTTTTTCCGAAGATATACTCGCCTTTAATGATCGCGGCGAGGCGAGGATAAAATTATCCGATGTATCCGGAATGAAAAGCGAAAATAGTTTTGAAGCGGTTTTGCGAAAGATCACTAGGCCATCACACCAACTGGCCATTCATATGGCAGTTCTGGGACGCGACCCACGGATTGAGCGAGAGAATCAAGTGCTCCGTCCGAAGTTCTTAGTCGCGAAGGTCTCACCGCCAGCAACCGGAGTTGGCCGAACATTGCTTCTATCCGATCGCGATTTTCGAGCTAGCCATTATCCTGTCCTGCAATTCAATGGCCTTCCGTGGGAGAGGGCAGGGGACTGGCAGTCAAAGGAAGTCCTTTTCGATATCTGGTACAGCCATAAGATCCCTAGTTTCGCCAAAAAGATCCAACTATCCGACGATAACGACGAACAAACGCTAGAAGACGGACAAGTTCGCTGCAAGAAAATCAACGGCACGGTTACTGTCGAAATCGAGCCAAGGGATCGCGACCGCTTCTTTGTCCTTTGCGAAAACGCTGAGAAGGCGGAAAGGATCTACGATGAAGGGGCAACGGATAGCAATCGGGAATCGACACCGATTCGGGAAATCCACAAGTTTACCTGGTCGGTACCGCCCAAATCAGCGGACGTTTGGCTGGTTCGCCAAAGCGACGTTGAACGCTCGGATGCCGCTGATTTGATGCATTTTCGTTGTCAGTGGAATGATCGTTAGATTCTGCGCAACGGATGCAAACCGCATGAATTGCAAAGATGGATCGATACAGAATATTTTCGCTCGACGCTGTTGATGCTGCCGATATAAAGTAGTGATGCCATTGCGCAATCAGGATTTGAAAAATACTCAAAATTAGGTGAGAAGATTAGAATCGGCTTTGGCTGATGAAAAGGGAGAAGTTCGATGAAAATGAATGTGTCAACTCGTCTACTTGTTTGTGCAACGACTGCAATGATCGTCGGAACGCTGCACTTAAGTTCGTTTGCACAAGTTAGCTCTGACTACGTCGAGTCAGGCATGCCGTCCTTCGATCAAGGAATGCCCTGCATTTCTGGTGGTATGGTCGTCGAGTACAATGCGACATTGGATGCGCAATCGCTATTGGTCGAAGTGGATGATCCAGCCAAGATTGTCAATCTAATGGTGATCGTTCACGAGAAAGCCATCGTCTCGGTCAATGGTGAACCGACCGTAACCATGGGGACGTCTCGGCCCTACATCGTCCGAGGATTAGAGGCGGGCAAGAAATACAAATTTGAAATTGTAGGCGTATACCAGACTGAGGCGCTTGCTGAGTATGCGGCCAAAGAAACCGTGACCGTCGAAGCCGGTGGAACGAAGCAAGTCGTTCTTCATCTTCGACGCCGAAATCGAATCATACCACCACCGGTTTTTCTGCTAGCTCCGCCACCTCCAGCACCAGTCCTAAAATAATTGTCATTTCTACTTTTCTTGCGGTGCTTCGCTTTGCGACCAGTGTATCTTAAGCGGCTCATTGTCGTTCTGATGGTTACCCGCCCGATCATAAGATCGGGCGACGATCCAATAGTCGCCTTTCGAGAGTTTTTCGAACTCTAATGCCTTGATATCAAATTCGAATTCACGCTGTGTTGAGTCGCGCGGTACTGCGTGGACGCTGGCCAATGGTTTATCGTCGTCAGTAAAGCGTGCCTTGTCGGATCGCAAGTTCGAAATAGCAACTTCAATGCGTTCAACGCCCGATAGGTCGTCCCTGGAATTCATGATTGCCGAAATGATCCCTTTTTCATAGAGAATCGGTGTTCGTTCAGAATTGAATTTGGCAATTCGATTCGGCTTATTCAGCTCGAGGCTACCTTTATTGGGCTTATCTTGATCAAAGACAATATATCGGCGATCGCTTTTCTCGCCATTCATTAGCGTAACCGTGTATAGTCCGTTCACGGTGGGATTCAGAAACAGTTTTTTTTCCGTCAGGACCAGTTCGGACACATCAAATTTTAGCTCTAACATGCCCTCTGGTAACGTGACTTCGGCGAAGCACGTCCGATCCTTGTCGATCTGGAGTTGCGGAATCTGTGGCTTTCCGTCTAAATCAATCGATAGGATTGCTGGGATAGAGTTTTCGAGATCCAGTTCGCACTGCATGGTCAGTCCTCGATAGGTGACTTCTTCTCCGCTCGGAAGGAATTTTTTGAAGTAAATCGTATCGTCCACGATCTGGAAATATTTAATCTGCGGATCGTCGTTCTCAATCAAAGTGATTGCGTTAATTCTAGTCCGACGAGTCCCACTCAAATAAATTTGCTCTTTTTTAGGCGTCGCGTCAGCAGTCAAGCTCAACGCACGAGCATAGCCTCCGATATGAAATTGAAATTGCACGAGGGAATCAGGAATTGCCAACGGGCCTTCGATATGGAGCGGATCCTTCGGCGTCAAGGGTCGTGTTGGCAGCGGAGTTGGGATGTCTTTCTTTTCTGGATCTTGATTGCCGTCAACGCTTTCCCAGTCGACACTCACCAAAATCTGCTTGAGCGACGTTCTTTCCCAGAGTCGTTCCTGCGGCTTTGCCTTCACAGTAAAATTGGTTTTCCGATTGGCAGTCGGCGATTCTGAGGCAATGTCGAGAAAGTTTTTTGGATTGAGGGCGGTAAATTTTGCTTGAATTCTGGCCGGTGCTTTCTTGTGAGGATTGCCATCGATGTCGCATTCGATGATCTCAAAAAACATTTGACCAGTTGCAATTTGAAAAATCAGCTTCTTTTTTTCCTCGGGAAGAATTTTGAGTATGGCTTCTTTTCTTTCACCGTTTTCAATTGTCACAAGATCGGATTCGGCGATGGTCTTCTCGTTTCCATCTCCTTCTAGGTCCGCTCGAATTCGGAGTTTTGCATAGCGAGGCTGTTGAATCTTGTTAACTAATGTGAAACTGTACTGGCAAACGGCGTCTTTGAGTGCAATAAAATCGAATTCAAAAGTGGGTGTGGTCGGATCAAAAATAATCGTCGGTTTCAAGGGTTCTCCGACTGCCAAGATTTGTCGAGCTTCGAGCCCGATGCGTTCGGCGTCGGATGTGACGTTGACGATCCGACTATCGGTCGACTTACCATCGGTTCGGGACGCGATGAACGTCAGCGTCGCTTGGCCGTCGATATACCTGTTCGGAGGAAGTTCAAATTGAAGTTGAACGCGTTTGTTTCGAGGTTGCACGTCGATTTTTTTGCCGCGTTCGAACGGAACAAATGCGTCGTTGTGTTCGACAAAAACTTGCAATTCCCTTAACTCCGATGCGTTTGAATTCCATTCGAGCTTGCACTCATCGATTTTCTCGCCGTCGGCTTGCTGAATATCCAGATTTAAACTCGCCCTGCGCTGTCCGTAAGGAAAATCGACCCCATCGATCTCTTGGCGATCTGGTACTAACGACATGCTTATCGCCCGCGAATTGGTAGGCATCACCACGATTCCCGAATAGGATTTGGTTAATTTTACACCGTCTTCGATGCCGAGTTCACGAAAGCATAAAGAATGCCAAAGCGCTAGCGGCGATTTTGAAGCGTCGGTTTCAAAATCGGAAAGTCGCTGTACGTAAGTGTTTCCCCAATCCAGAAGTTGATCGTAGGAATCGACGCTCTGGCTAATTCTGTTGACGTTCAACTCTGGGATAAGATCGACGGAACTTTGTATCAATTCAGCCCATTCCATGCGAATGCTTCGCCAATATCCATCTGTCGTAAGATTCGAAAGGTTGCCTTCGGCAGCTTTGACAGGTTTTTGATAGTTCGACGCTTTTTTTAGGCCGAGCAATTCCTTGCGTTCTCTCAAGGAAAGCAAGGGCGAGTGGACAAGCGTCTGGAACTCGCGTTCATGCAACCACGTTAACTCTTGGCTTTCCCAATTTTCGCGAGCATATTGGATACGTTTACCAAGTAGAGCTTTAAGCTTGCCTTTGGCAGCTTCTGCTTTGCTAAGATTCAAGCGTTTCGATTTGTCCAACGCAAACTCGGTCGTCTGGAATGGAAGATAATCTTGAGCATCTTTTAAGGCTTGATACAACGTTTGATACTCACTCTTGATCTCCTTCAAGTCGATATCTTCTTTGTCGCGAAGCTCGATCTGTTCGAGGGCCCAATCTCTCCAATGCATGAGTTCATCGCACAAACTCAAGTAACGATAGTACTCGTTCTTAATTCGAGTCCAAGCGGCTTGATCGTCGGCTGTGAATTCGCTGTACGTTTCCCAAAGTCGCCAAACTTTGTTACTTTCGCGAAAATTATTCCATGCTTTGGTTAGATCTCCACGAGCTTCGATTGGCGAATCGCTGGCCATTGCCAACTTGAGTTCTTCCAGATCCGAAAGATCATCGAGGTGTGGCGTCGATTTCGCGTAGTCACTTTGCTGACGTCTCCACAATTGAGGCGCGAAATCGATCGGTGACCAAGGAGCAAGCTTTCGATCTTGAAATTCGCCTCTTAACTGCCAGAATCGAAGCGTCGAATCGGTTTCGACCGGTTCGGGAATGGGTTCGGATGGAGCGGCATCCGGAGCCGTGGAAGACGATGGATCGATAGGTTTTTGCTGCATCGCGACCAGACGCATAATTCGCGGGTTTTTGACGATCGGCGACTGGCTGGTTTTTTGAGCCTTCACCGGGATGGCCGACTTAGCTTTGTCAGACACCACGGCTGGTACTTTTGCCTTGCGGCCTTTCCAGCTAACGATGGCTTCTTTCGCCGATTTCCAGGAAGCATTATTGGGCGTGCAGAGCTGCTTGTCGCCGGCTCGCATGAGGAGCGGCGTTTGCTTCCCGCGCGTAGCGACGTGGCAATACTGAAATATCTGCTCGTAGTAGTCAGCTAAAAACAGATTCCCATTCTCAACTCGTCCCAAGGCGTGTTCACACGCATCTTGGAATAGCGTCTTTTGCCGCGTCTCCGAGACATGCGCGGTCTGAAAATCGGCAGCCGAACAAACGACCCAAATACTTTGCGTTGGATTATTGTTGTTCTTTGGGATCTTCTCGCAGGCTTTGAGGAGATACGAAGCGATAGGGTTCGCAAATAGCCCGCGGCTGGGGAGCGATTTCAAATCGCAAACATCGGCAAGGAGAACAATGTTTTTGGCCTGGACTGACTGTAGTTCACTTAAGAATTCTTCGATCGGTATCGTATCGTTCTGATCGTTTTCTCTGACGATGAGTCCGCACGACCATTCATTGTCAGGGCCTTTCGCGATACGCGCATGGCAGCGAAGTTGCACGATGACGGTATCTTGGTCTCTCAAATCATTGGTTTTGAGAAGACCAGGCAAAATGGCTAGTTTGTCTTTGATGTCGCCCGTATTCTGAAGTTTCGTCAGTTCTAGATCGCGGTTAAACGTCCATTCCTTGGCGCCCACGCTAGCGACGATTGCTTTAAATTCTTCCGATTGCCAGACCCCGAATTTGGGTTTGGGAAATCGTTGGCCATAGTCGGTGATCGAGATGGAAACGGCGCATGTTTTGGCACCGCTCCAAATGACAATATACAGCACCATCGCTGTCAGCCCAATAATTCCTACAGCCAGGATGGCCATGACGCTGAAGCGGTTGCCTGCTGGGTTGGACTCTTCTTGCGTCCAGGTCCGACGCACCGATGTGCCGGTTGGGACAATTGACATAAGTGAACTCCGGATGCAATCGAAGGAGGATTTAAATGCGAAAAGAGCATTGTAACCCAAATGCTCGCGGATATGATAAAATCACGCTCCATCTTTGGCTTTGCAGCCAGTGGGACCAGGTTCATGGATGAAAAATTGAATTCAAGATATTTCTAAAAACAACGATGCACAATCCAGCGGTTCATTGGTCAGAAGGGATGTTTCTTCGGCCTCATCATTTCCAAGCCGCTGATCGCTACTGGGCTGAGTTCGCGGGCCTGCACTCTCGATTCGATCATCCCTACGGGTATGGCGTACAGAGTCTTTCGGTCTCCGAAGATGCGCTGGCCAATGGCTTATTGGAAATTGTAGGATTGGCGGCAAGGTTTCGCGATGGCACGATTGTTTCTCAGGCGTCGACTCATGTCCAAAGCGTGGATCTGCAAACGCGATTGAAACTAGCGACGATCGGAACGTCGCCGATTACCGTCTATTTGGCAGTACCGCAACTTTATGAGGGTCGCGAAAACACGGCGTCGAAGCCAACCGATGCATTGACCCGATATATCGAGTTTCAACGAGAGATCGACGATGAGAGCAACGGTGGGAATCGTCAAGAGATTAATCTTCGGAATTTGAATGTGAGGATCCTGTTTTCTACCGACGATCTATCGGGCTTCGAGATCGTTCCCCTGCTTCGGATCATGCAAAGCGGCGCGAACAAACCAGGCTTTCGGATCGACCCCAATTATTTTCCACCATCGATTTCAGTACAATCGTGGGGCGATTTAGCAACCATAGTTCGAGAAATACGCAATTTTATAGGCGCTCGAATTAAGACCCTGGGCGGTCTCATTGAAGACCGTGGGCTTACGCTTTCCAGTCAAGTCCATGGCGACATGGAGAAAATCATGCTGATGCATGTGATGAACGAGGCCTATGGAGAACTATCGTGCCATGCATTTGCCTCGGGCGTCCATCCGTTGACTGCGTACACTGCGCTCTGTTCGATCATCGGCCGATGTTCGATTTTCGGCGGAGGTGCAATGTCGATCGTCGAGCCGATGAAATACGATCATGATGATCTTGAGACGATATTCCGATGGGCGACCGATGAGATTCGACGGTTGATCAACTCCGTCAAAGATGATGAATGTATCCAACGTCCCTTTATTGGTTTCGGGCGAGGGATGCATGTTGCTCTGGAAGCGGAGTGGTTCAGCCAAGAATGGGATTGGTTTTTCGGCGTCAATCCAATTAATATTAGCGTTGAGGAATGCCTCCAACTTCTCAAAAAAGACTTGGACTGGAAATTGGGTGCAACCGACAAAGTCGAACAGTACATGACCGAACGGCAACCAGGCGTTCGCTTGAAATCTGTGCAACAATTGCCGCGAGGATTGACAAACCGCGGCAAGTGGATTTTCCTACAGATTCGCGTTGAAGACGAAGCTTGGAAACAGGTGCAGTTTACTCAGACAATGGCCATGAGGGTGCGAACCGAGCAGATTTCGAATCTCGATTCGCTCGAAGGAAACCGTAAGATGCACGTGAGCGTTCAAGGACAACCGTACAGTTTGGAATTCGCCGTTTTTGCTGTAAGAAAACGGATGTAACTCGTTTAATTTAGAATTTATGCAACCTGAATTCGCCAAAGCTATCGACCCCATTTTTGTTGCGGCGATCCGATTGGAATCGAGGATCGAAAGCCAGGTTCCTATCGTAACCGCCGATGAACGAGCGACGCTGATTCGAAAGATTGAAGAGGCCGAATCGAAACTTGGACAACGAGACGAATGGAAGCTTTCTAAGTATGCGATTTGCGCCTGTATCGACTCGCGACTGATCGAAATGCGCTGGCAGGCTCGAGATTGGTGGAAAGATAATTGCTTGGAAAAGAAGTTTTTCGGGACCCGAGACGCGCATGAAGAATTTTTTAAACGAGCGATCGAAGCTGGTGCTTTGCCTCAAAAGAACGCCTTAGAGGTTTTTTACCTAGCTGTTGTTCTTGGATTTCGAGGATTCTATTCGAATAGCGATCAAGCCTATTCGCGAAAAATGTCGAGTCAATTTCGAATCCCCAATACCATTGAAGAGTGGTGTCGTGAAGTTGCAAGATCGCTCCACTTGCGGCAAGGTCGTCCGGCGATTCCTGGGATTGTTCAGACTGGAGGAACCGCCAAACCCATCAGCGGCAAAGCGACCTTCATACTCTTCGCCATGTTGAGCACGCTGATGGTGGCAATCGCTATCGCTTGCGGAATACTCCTGTACCGTTTTCCTAACACGTAGGCCCCCTAGAAGCTGCTGAGGGACAACTCGACACTATGCTTATTATTCATTCGATCGTCGATAAGATCGCTTCGCCCATCCGCTTCTTTGTCTATTGGTTCAAGCGAGCGATACCTGGAGCTCGCGCCATGGGGAGTATCTCGCTCCCCTGGAAATGGTCGCTGATTTCGTTTTTCTTTCTCCTATGTATCTTTGTGGCTGCCATCGTCAAGCAGTGGATGGAGCAGGCCGAACGCGGTGGCATCGAAAAACTGCGCTGGTGGTTTTTGGCGCTTGGTTTGATTTTGAGCATCCCGGTCTTGGTTTTCTATTTCGTCAAGTACTTGTTGATGGAAGAGAAATCGCGATATCCGGAGATCGATCGAATTTGGAAGGAAGGGTGCGAAGAAGCTGAAGCCAAAGGAACCACGCTCTCCATGACTCCGCTTTTTTTAGTTTTGGGAGTTCCCAGTTCACGAGAGACGAATGCTCTTTTAAAGTCTTCAGGCATAGAGTTCGTCGTGAACCAGCCAGGGCATGGCGATTCGGATATATCCTTTCATGCGACGAGCCAGGCTGTCTTCCTGTTTATCAATGGCTGCAGTTGTATCTCTCGCTTGTCGACCACCAAAAGCACAGCAAGTGCCACCGCGTATCACGAAGGTGGAACGAATGACCAAGATCAACCGGATCTTCCGGGTGGGACTATCGATGCATCGTTTTTGAAATCGGACCTACAACGAGCTGCCAATCCGCAAACGGCGCAAGATTCGTCGCGAGCCGCCCCCTTTACTCCTGGCGGCACCATGCTACTCGAAGACGGACAAGATATCGCTGAAGTCTTGAGTTCGATCGTGGCGTCGAAACAACTTTCGTCGATCGAAGTCGCCGATTGCGAAGACCGATTGAAACATGTTTGTAAGATCATCAAAGCTTCTCGATTGCCGCTGTGTCCGTTCAATGGAATGATCGCCGCTATTCCATTTGAATTGGTAGAAGTCTCCGACGCTCAGCTTCAAATCGCGGCCCAAAAAGACTTGGCGATACTTCGCAGAGAGCTGCTCGTCCGATGCCCGGTTACCGTAATGATTACCGGATTGGAAAGAGAAGAAGGTTTTGTCGAACTCATGCGCCGGCTACCACCCGACAAATTGAAGGAGAATCGCTTCGGCAAAGGAAGCGAACCGTGGGTTGCCCCTGAATCAGCCAGGTTGGAAGCTATCGGTGCACACGCAACGGCTTCCTTTGAAGATTGGTCCTATTTGCTGTTTCAAGAGCGAGAGGCATTGAAGAAGAACAATGCGACCTTGTTTACGATGCTTTGTCGAATGCGAGGCACGTTTGCCGAGAATCTAATCAAGGTATTGTCTCGCGGATTCGGATATGATCCCAAGATCGAGGCGCATCTTGCGTACGAACAGTTTCTATTTGGCGGTTGTTATTTTGCCGCGACCAGCTCGAATCCCAAAGAACAAGCGTTTGTAAAAAGCGTTTTCGAGAAAGCGATCCAGCAAGAAGGTGAGTTGGAATGGTCACCAGAAGCTCGGCAAGCCGATAGCAACTTCTACTTTCTGGCGAACATCGCAGCGATGATTGGGATGATTGCCTTGGCCGCAATCATGGGCATGCTGATCCATAAGTTCTTACTCAGTGTCCCGCCCGAATAGACACGCATTTCAGACGTTAGTCGTTCCGCTTTAGGCGGCCTAACTCTTCAAAAGCAGCATGAGCCTTCCAGCAAGGTCCGACTCAAACATCACCCAATGGATTCTGTGCAAAATCTGTTTTTTCAACGAATTCGATTGAGCCGTTAGATTTTTTCGAAGCATCGACGGAAAGCTCAATGTATCGATAAACGCCATTAGCTCCTTGCCATGAAGAGGCGTGCGACTGCCCAGGCAAATCATCGCGTCTTGGCCCTGACAGGCTTTGATAAGGTCCCAGAATTCTTCGAGCTCTGACTGTTTGGCGAAATAAAGTGTTTGCGAAAGACCTTCAAGCTTTCCGCTTCCTTTCAGTCTCTCGACCAATTGGAATGAATCTTGAGAAAGTTGGCTCTGATTCACGACAACATAAAGCTTGAACGATTTCGAAAACTCTTCGAGCAGGCCCACAAAGCTTTCGCATAAGCCACTCAGCTCAGCCGACTGTTCATATATCTCGGCAATGTTCGTCGGAGTAAAATACGATTGCCACCAATCCCCCGAAGCGATATTTAACTGCGTCGCGGCGAGATCAATATTTTCGAGATCCGACGGCTGGACCGTATTACGCTTGAGGTCCGCGATCAATTCTTTGTCCACGCTTCCGGAGAAATCGACCGAACGTGTGCCTGGGCTTTTGACGAGAGATTTAAAGGTTTCTTGATTGTTAGGTTCGCTCGGTTCACGAGCAATCGACTGCCCAAAGCTAATTCCGTCGCAATCGTGTGGGTTCTCGTCGACATTCTTGTACGAAACGAGAAATGTCGTCATTCCCGCGCGAATCCGGTCACCTGCTCGAAGTTCGGAAACTTGAACAGGATCGTTGTTAAGAAACGTACCATTGGCGCTTCCCACATCGCGAACCCGAAAGCAGTTCTGGGTGGAATCGAGAAGCAGATGACGGCGAGACATGTGGCTATCCAGAGGAATAGAAAAGTCCGCCGTAGATATGCGCCCGACCTCGATGCATTGATTCTGCTTAACCCAAAATCGCTTGCCTCGGGCAGGGCCGTCAATAATATCCAGAACGCAAATCATCGATGCAGAAAAACCAGTATTACCAGTATTAATGGTGAAGAGTAACGCTCCCTAAAGTATTTTCGACTGATTTTACTTGAAGTTGCGTAAATTCAACGAAATTTTCGAACTTCCCAGCACTTGCTCCCGGCCAAGCCCAGATGCGGCTTGTGGCGCGTGACTTTTATCGCGTTCGGTTCGAGATTGCCGGGTCTAAGCGAAGGAGCGGCGGCTAGCGCTGGACTCCTCACGTTTTCTAAAAGCTAGCCGGTTTGTGCGTCCGATTATTGCGCCGGAAAGCCGACGATCATGTCTCTTGAGACAGGGATCGTTTGGTAATCTTGAGCGGAGATCCGACGAACTGCGTCGATCGCGGCGTCGTCTGGCGACTCAGCTTCGTTCATCCAAACGCTGCAATACCTCAGAAGCGTGCCGCGTTCCACATTGACGTTTCGCAACGCTAGCATGTATTCAACCTCGGCTTGATGGAATCTCAATCGAGCATCCAGAAGTCTTCGATGGGTTTCGAGTCGAACGTCCAATTCGGCTTTTTCGCCGGCTGTTTCCTTCGCGTCGATCGCATTGAGCTGGGTGACGATGCTCTGTAATCGTTTTTCTTGAAGCACCCAGTTCTCGTAAGATCGCTTGGTTTCGTTGATTGCATTGCTCAAGCCGTAGTGGATCGCTCGTTCCTGTTCCCTGAGAATCTCGGATTCACGAGCCAAAGCAAACTGAGAATTCCGAACAGCCGAACTTGCTCGACGGAATCCCGCCGGCATCGAATAGTCTAAGCCGAATTGCCATTCTTGGAATTGTCCGTTGTATAAACTTTTCGAAGCATCGTCGAGGTCATTCCCAAATCCTCGCATCCGGTATTGTCCGACGACATCCAGTTGCGGTCTAAGGAAGTTCCGATTGGCCAAAAGCTCTAGCTCACGTTGTTTGATGACCCACCGTTGCCGACGAAGTTCTTCTCGGAGATTGATTGCTTCGCACACCGCACTATTCCAATCGAAGACGACCGGAGCGACAACCGGCAATTCCGATGGGCGAAGCAACGTTCCATCGTTGATCGGAAGACCAATCATCAATCGAAGCCGTCGTTCGCAGACTCGGATGCCGCCGGTACCTCGGAAGGTTCCACCTGTGCTACCGTTATTCGTACGAGTAGCATCGATGGGTCGACCATTGAGAGAATCGATAACTTCCGATTGCAATCGATGGACTTGTTCTTGGGCTTGGGCACGCTTGCCATCCGACGTGTCGGCTTCCGGGAGCGACTGCAGCGTTTCTTCGGCAATTTCTCGAACACTCACTCGCGCTTCAAGGTCGCGATAGGCGTAGTACAAGTCCCAGTATGCATTTTCAATTTCGGATACGAAATCTCGAACCGAGCGTTGAAAGTCGATAAGACTAATATCTGTTCGAACGCGTGCCAGGAGAACGCCATTCAATTGGCCGGGCGTCGCACCTGGACCAGCAATTCGGTTGAATTGCGTTCCCGCCCCTTGAAGCAGCGGTTGCCGAATTTGGGCTTCAAGGTACGAATCCCACGAGTGATCCGCAAATGTATTGGAAGGTTGATTGTTTCGATCGTAAACAGCGACTTGTCGGATCGTATATAGCCCGCCCGTCGCTGAGCGTTTGTTGATCCCAAATTGCGATGTGCTCAAGTCTTGTACGAACTGCCCCTGCTGTCCGAAGAATTTATTGTTGAGTTGACGGTCATTGCTTTCAAAAAAGCTCGATGCAAAGACGTTCGCGTCGAAGGCGCTGAGCGCAGCTTCTTCGCCCAATCGCGGATCGCTAAAAGTCAACGCGGGATCGAGATTTGTCCCGATCGACTGAGGCGCACGAACGATGGTAACGCCGAGATCTCTCATGACCGGCGAGGTGCTGAGTGATTGACTGATGCATTCTTGCAGCGACATGGCGCGAAATTTATCGGGAGTCAGATTGCTCTCGTTGCAATCAAGCGGCGAGCTCGGCTCGACATAGGTCGGCATGTTGGCCGTAGGCACGGCGTCCGACGGACGAAGCTGCGTAATATTCGCTGGCACTTCAGACATTGGCGTCGACTTGAATCGCGTCGATCTTGCATTGAACTGACAACCGCCGACAACGATCGATGCAATCGCGCTCAGACGAATAATAAAGCGTGTGGTATGCATCCTTGTACCCGTGACCAATTCTACTAGTGTTACTTCTCGATCTGCAAACGGAGAATTACCGCGCAGACCCAATTGGCATCTCGTTTTAGATTTCGGACATTGAACTACGGCAATTGAGTAATTCGCGACATGGGAGGCAATTTTACGGAGCAAGCTGATGAGAAATGGAATGCTTGCAATATTGTTCTTATAGGCATGGAAATAGAAGCAATGTTTTGGTCGCACGTCTGTGCTATGATAGCTATCGGAAGAATGAGCTTAACATTGAGGTCGAGTTGTTTATGCGAACGAGATTTCTTTTTGCGTTGATCAGTTGTTTGCTATTAGCAAGCGCTTCTCGGGCGGCAGATCTGCAGGAAGCCGAGCGACTGTATCGGACAGGTCAATACGAAGAATGCATCGCGATAGCAACCGTCGAAGTCGAGAGAACGGTATGGAACGAAGGTTGGCCTCGCCTCTTGGTGACCGCATATCTGAACACTGGGAAATACGACGATGCGGTCAAGGTTTACGAATCGAACATCGAGCGGTTCACGACCAGCATTCGTCTTAGGATGCTCGGCGCGCAAGCTTATCGATTAACCAACAACAAGAAGCAAGCAAGTGCACAGCTCGACGACATTCCAGAATTGATTCAGCGCGTGCCCTGGCGGTTCAATTCAAAAACCGAGCTGGTTGCATTGGGGGAATACTTTCTGCTGCAGGGCGAAGATCCCAAGCAAGTCTTGGAACTTTGTTTCGACAAAGCGATCAAGGAAGATCCCAAATGGGTAGAAGCGCATGTCGCTTCAGCTCGACTGGCCATCGCGAAAATGGATGATCCTGTCGCGATAGCCTCACTTCGAAAAGCCGTTGCGTTCGACAAAGATGATCCGGAGATCCACTATTTACTGGCTCGCGCGTGGAGTGGTTCTGATTCCGCGAAAGCAACCGAGAATATTCAAACCGCTCTTTCAATAAACGCCAAACATATACCGAGCTTGATGTGGTTGGCAGAATCAAAAATGGATTCAGAGAGCTACGATCAAGCTGAACAGTTACTCGACGAAGTAGAGCAGATCAATCCGGAGCTACCCGAGCTTTGGGCACTTCGCGCGGCGATCGCTCATCTTGAAGGTCAGTATGAGCAAGAGGGCAAGATGCGGCGTCGAGCCCTTCGGGCGTGGCCGTTAAATCCCGATGTCGATTATCTTATTGGAAAGCAGCTCGCTAACCATTATCGCTTTGCCGATTCCGTCGAATACCAGCGACGGTCGCTTGAGATGAAGAACGATCATGTTCCGGCCAAAACTCAACTTGCTCAAGATCTTTTGAGACTCGGGGAAGGGGAAGAGGGCTGGAAGATCGTGGACGAGGTTCGAAAAGCCGACCCGTATCACGTACCCATCTTCAATCTCAAGAAACTTCATGCGAGACTTGAAAAATTCGCGACCTTGGAAGCACCGGGCTTAATTATCCGAATGGACGCAAGCGAATCGCGAATCTTTGGCCCAGCCGTCGTCGAACTCCTCAGTGAAGCTCGACAAGTGCTTTCCGAAAAGTATGCGAGCAAGCTCGAAGAGCCAGTCTATGTTGAAATCTTCCCGAATCAAAGCGACTTTGCCATTCGCACGTTTGGCGTGCCAGGCGGCGATGGCTTTCTCGGTGTTTGCTTTGGTCGACTGATCACCGCGAATTCGCCATCGGCTTTAGATTCAGTTTCAAATTGGAAATCGGTACTATGGCATGAGTATTGCCATGTCGCGACGTTGCAAAAGACTAAAAACCGAATGCCAAGATGGCTTTCCGAAGGCATTTCTGTCTACGAAGAGCGCCAGCGAGATTCGCGATGGGGGCAAGCGATGACGATCGAGTACCGCGAGATGATCTTGAGCGAGGACCTGGTGCCGGTAAGCCAATTGAGCGCCGCCTTTTTCGGACCTAAGTCGCCGATGCATTTGCAGTTTGCTTACTACGAATCATCGTTGGTAGTCGAGTATTGGATCGAAAAGTACGGGATCAAATCACTGCAGCGCGTACTCAACGATCTGTCGGTTGGAATGTCTATCCAAGAAGCCCTCGGTCGAGACTCCGGTGGAATTCAAGCATTGGATATCGAATTTGCCGAATTCGTGACGAAGAAAGCGAATGGGTTTGGTCGCGGAGCGGATTTCGTCAAACTTGACACTTCGGTTCCAACGTCGATCGTTGGTTGGCAAGCCTGGATCGACGAAAACCCGAAATCATATTGGGCTCTCAAAGGAATGTGTCGCGCTCTTGTTGCCGAGAAGCGATGGACGGAAGCCGAGTCGCTCGTTAAAAAGCTCATCCAATTGCTCCCCGACGATTCATCTTCCGACAATGGTCGAGTCATGCTAGCTGCCCTTTATCGCGGGGTAGGGCGTATCGATGATGAACGCGCGACGCTTGTCGAAATCGACCAACGAAGTTCAGATTGTCTCGATGAACTCGAGCGTTTGATTGAAATTGATAGTGAAAATGCGGATGACGCGGCGGTGTTTAAGTGGACGGGCCGAATCTTAGAAATCGATCCGACACGAAATAACGTCCATGAACAGCGTGCAACGGCTTCCGAATCGCTTGAACGACCGAGCGAAGTCGTCGAATCGCTGATGGCTCTCCTCGAATTAGAGCCGATCGATATGGCATCGATCCACTATCGTATCGCCAAAGCCCACTTCGACCTTGATCAGAAAACACAAGCAAAACATCATGCTTTAATGGCCTTAGAAGAAAGCCCGCGATATCGCGAAGCATTGAGTCTACTATTACAATTAGTTGAGCCATAGGATGGGGCCACGGTTTGTCATTCCAGTAATTTCGAGCAACCAACAATGCTGACCTTTCGCAAATCGCATCTCATCGCTTTCGCAACCACTTTGGCCTTGATGCTCGGGTTCATCGCTATCAATCCGTTTGCCTTGGCCCAGCGCTATCGTTCATCGAGGTATATGGATTCGACGGAACGCAATGGCGTCCCGACATGGGAGCTCGATCCTCGCTTTGTACACGACACTTTTACGTTCGTTCGAATCAGGTACGATTCGCATGGATATGGTCGAAGCGGTGGCAATTGGGCGACCGATTGGCGCGATGCCGATCTGAATTTCTCACTTCGGCTCCAGCAACTGACGTCGATGAAGGTCAATCCAGAGCCCATAATCTTGGAGCTAACTGATCCTCGACTATTCGACTATCCGTTCATCTACATCATTGAACCAGGTTCGTTGAGTTTTAGCCCGGACGAAGCAAAAGCATTGCGGCGTTATTGTCTCAATGGTGGTTTCTTGATGGTGGACGATTTTTGGGGGCAAGCCGAGTACGATAATTTTCGCAACGAGATTCTTCAGGTCTTTCCCGAGCGCGAGCCTCAAGAGGTGCCATTGGAACACGAAATTTTTCATTGTGTCTACGACCTGAAAGAGAAACCACAGTTGCCATCGATTCACGCAGCAGAGCAGGGGAGAGGCTCCGGGGTTATTTGGGAACCGCGTTGGGATTCGGATACCAGCATCCCCTATTACAAGGCGATTTACGACGATGCAGGTCGTATCATGGTTTTCATCTGCCACAACACCGACCTGGGAGACGGCTGGGAACGTGAAGGCGAGAACAAATGGTACTTCGAAGAATTCTCGGTAAAAAAAGCTTACCCGCTCGGTATTAATATTGTCACCTACGCCATGACGCACTAGCGCCAGAGGAATCATAAAGTGAGCGGATCGGCGCTAGCCGCCGGTTCATTCCGTTAGCCGCCGGCGCTAGCTGCGGTTTAAATTAGGCGGTGGGACGAAATAAACGTATCAGCGAACCCACTAGTTTGTGATGAAAGCTCAAGGCTTGGTGAAACCGTATTCGGATGGAATCGAAATGCGATTCAACGCGGCCAAACGGAAATCGCAACAGGTAAACCGCCATCCACTGGGCAT
>JAWXCK010000072.1:0-11113 GCA_034408855.1 Pirellulaceae bacterium | reverse complement strand
TTTTGCAATCACTCAGTCCAGTGTTTTCCTTGTATTTCACGGCTAAAATCGATTGCGGATCACGAAAACCACCCACAGTTTCTGCGGAAGAGCCAAATAATCGTTGATTCTTGATTACCTTACCGGCGATTTTCCTAATAAACGACGAATCACGCCGATCTGGCCAATATGAATCGACTCGTGAAGCGGCGCGAACATCAACGCGCCAAGCTTCATGGGGTACACGGCGTACGGCATGTCCGCTGGCTCAGTGAGACTCGATGGTTGCAATGAAGAAGCTTCTTCTATCGATCGTCGATGAATTTTATCGAGGATGGCAAGAAACTCATCGCGAGGTGGATTCGAACCAGGTTCCGTCGACGGTTGTGTTCCCTTTCCAAAATTCTTACGCAGCCATCCCGGCATCAATTCGATGTCGCCTTCGGCTCGTCCTCGTTGCCGAAAGAGCATCAATCCATACTGAGCAACCGCTAAGTGCCCGATTTGCCAAGCAACATGGCTCGACAATCCCGATGGCACTTGCGTCCAAAGATTTTCCGAGATGTCCTCGATCAATCCCAGCATGTATTCGCGAGCAAACTTCATTTGCCCGATCGCCATATCGCGATGATGGAGGACTTCGGCATCGCTAAGCCTTGGGGCTTCATTCATCATTCGGTTCGTATCTACTTCTTCTTTTTGAAGAGATAGTATTCGCCGAGCGAAATCGCACCATCTCCATTCTTATCGACCGAATTGAAGTCACCGCTGCTGGCCGGCCATTCGTCGGGCGTCAATCGACCATTTTGATCTTTGTCGGCTTTCTTGACTGAAAGGGCTGAGAATTGAACCCAACGTTCTTCTGCATCGGCTGGCAAGTCGCTGCGGTCCATATCTGCCGCTGGTGTACTACTCGCCGCCGCTGAACTCGATACCGATACGCTTCCTGAGGAAGGCGCAGAGGATCCTCGAAGGACGCCTTTCTTGACGGCCGCCAAGGTCTCGAGCGTCGTAATCGTTCCATCGCCATTGGCATCGAATCTCGCGAATTCTTGGATGGTTGATTCATCCCAATTCGAAGCAAACTCGTTCATCATGACCTGTCCATCTTTGTTTCCATCGCTGCTGGCAAACCACTCTGGTAGTCCTTGAATCTTAGCACCCGTTCCAAAGCGAGGTGCAAATTTGTAAGAAGCTTGATTGCTCCACGGATTCAATGGCGCTTCTTCTTTGTCACCACCATCGCGTCGCCGCGAATCGTCGCGACGATCAGAAGAAGCTTTTTTGTTTGCTTTCTCCACCTCTTCAACTTGTCGTCGTTTTGCATAACGACCGGCTAACTCTTGCACGTTCAATTTCTTGTCGCCATTGCGATCGAATTGCATCGGATTGTCGGACCATCGACCTTGGGCAATCTCTTTTTCGTCCAAGATCCCGTCCTTGTTGGTGTCGTAGCGCGACATGCGATCAGCGGCTTCTTTGAGATCGCGTTCTTCAATTTTGATCGACGACGCTAAACTTCCAGCCGTACCAAAACCCAACATCGAAACGATCTCTTTTTTCGTTCCAAAGCCAGGAACCAGCGGTTCCGGTTCGGTGGGTGCTGAGGTACTAGGCCTTGAATTGGACGAACTAGAGCTATTGGAACTGTCACCGCTCGAACCACGCATTTTTTCCATTGCCTTGGTGATCTTGGAAATCGGAATCGGCTTCGACGAACTCATGGCCTGTGCAATCTCAGGGTTTGAAGAAGCCATACGATCGAGCATGAACTTCGCTGGCCCCTGCATTTCGTCAGGATCGATCGACCCATTGCCATTGGCATCCAAACGGCTGAGCATGGCCGACGGATCAAATCCACCGCTACGATCGCCACCGCCGGGCGGTCCACCACGATCGCCACCGCTAGGCGGTCCGCCTCGGTCTCCTCCGCTAGGTCGTCCACCACGGTCTCCTCCACCACGGTCTCCTCCACCACGGTCTCCTCCACCACGGTCTCCTCCACCACGGTCTCCTCCACCGCCGGGAAAGCCACCGCCGCCTGGAAAACCACCACCGCCGCTTGGACGTCCGCCTCGATCGCCACCGCCGGGTGGCTGGGCAATGATATCGATTGGAAACAAAGTGATCCCAAGCAAGATTGCAATTAAATATCGTGGAATAACCATTGTTAAACTCCTGCGGTCGCAAATTTTTGCGGCGTCTTCCGAATGAATAATCTTCAGGAAGACCTCAAAATAATAGTTTAGTCGAGTGAATCCAAGAACGGACACTCCAACTAAGAAATTCGGCACCAAACTTTAAACCCCACAACCCCCAAGAAAGTTCCGGAGGATGTAGCCATGGCCCCGGTGCGCGGGCGTCTCGCCGCTATTTGTAACGAACAGCGGACGGGACGCCCGGGCACCAAACCTAAGGTGCCAGCCAGTTAAACGGGAACAACGGGATATTCCGCAAAAACCCGAATGCAATCACCAGTCCGGCCATGAGCAAGTGCATTCGCGGAGAGGCCTGAAGGGTCCAGAAATCGCCTTTGTGAAACCAAAATCGTTGATAAAAAAGCCAGGCGACAAGCCCTGGCAAAAGCGTCACGGCCAGAGCGTTCATCCTTAAGGCGGAAAGAATCTGGCCGTTGAGAAGGTTATGCCATGCTCGAAAACCACCACACCCAGGGCAATGCAAGCCGGTCAAATCATGGAACGCACATCTCGGATAGAATCGATGTTCCAGCGGCGGAAACCAAAATACGATTGCTAAAGCAACAAGCCCCAGTGCAACTATCGCGATGTAGAGATATAGCTCCCATCGCGAGAAGCGATTCAAGGAAACGGACGGATCTTTTTCTCCGTTGCTCCATTCCGTCATCGCTTACATGCCGCCCAAGTTGTTCGGTTGTTGAACTGAAACCGCAGCAACAACCTGGATCACGAAAGAAATGATGCTGATGAGAATGCCCGATCCAAAACTTATCCAGCACCAAAGCTTGGCTTTGTCAGAACTGGATTTTGCACCAGCGTGGTCACCGGCTGCAATCTTTCCGTTGACTTGAGAGGCGAAAACAATGGCGACGATTCCAAAGGGTATACAGCAACAGAGTGTTACCAAAATCGATTGCACCAAATAGTTCGGGAGCGGAATTCCCTGCGGCGGCAGCGAACCGCCCGAAGCCGGAAACTGAGCACCGGCACCAGCCGAATAAGGATTGTTACCACCAGAGGAGTAGGGATTGTTTCCACTCGACATATTGTGCCTCACGACTAAGAGCAAGAATCGGAATAACGCTTTCTAAGCCGTCGAACGTCGAATTACAAGAACCCTGCGTGGCGTAAGCTTCCAGCTTGCGAACAATTCACGCAAGCTGGTAGCTTTTGCCACCTTTGCAAGCCGAGACTTGCCGCGAGGGCACTTGTTCAAGAAGCCGAATCGACTGATACTCTTCGAAGTCTCGGAGCATCCGATGACTCGGGACTCGATTGAGTCGCGCATTTAACGCTATTTCCTTAAGATTGTTGACGAAAATGGAAGCTGGAATCGTAGGTTTACCCAACGTTGGTAAAAGTACCCTTTTCAATGCCTTGACCGGTTCGCAGGGGGCCCAAGCCGCCAACTACCCTTTCTGTACGATCGAACCGAACGAAGGAATCGTCAGCATTCCCGATGGTCGACTCTCAAGGATCGCATCGCTCATTGTTCCGCAGCGTATTTTGCCTGCCATGTTCAAACTGGTCGATATCGCAGGAATCGTACAGGGAGCCAGCGAAGGACAAGGGCTTGGAAATAAGTTCCTAACGCATATCCGCGAAGTCGACGCCATTTTGCAGGTTGTTCGCTGTTTCGATGATCCCGATGTCACCCACGTCGCTGGTAAAGTCGATCCGGTTGCCGACATGGAAACCATCGAGACCGAGCTGATGCTTTCGGATATCCAGACGCTTGAAAATGCACTTCCGAAAGCCGAACGGGCGGCTAAGTCAGGAGACAAAGAAGCCAAACTCAGAGTGTCTGCAATTGGAAAAGCGATGGCTCATTTTGAAAAGGAACTCCCGCTTCGTTCGCTCGTTTTAGAAGAGGCCGAAGAGAAAGCCATCAGCAGCTACGGACTGATGACTGCCAAGCCTATTCTTTACATCGCCAATGTCGACGAAAACGATCTACAGGGAGAAAGCCCCAAAGTAATGGCGGTACGAGAGTTTGCGACGCGCTCGGGCGCACAGGTCGTGCCGGTTTGTGCAAAACTCGAAGCCGAAATTGCGGAAATGGAGCCGCCCGATCGAGACGAAATGCTTAAGGGCGTAGGACTTGCCGAACCGGCGCTTCAAGTCGTCGCCCGCCAAGCGTATCGAACACTTGGCTTGCACAGCTATTTTACGGCTGGCGAAAAAGAAGTCAGAGCTTGGACGATACCTATCGGGGCTACTGCACCCCAGGCGGCCGGCGTCATTCATACCGATTTTGAAAAAGGATTTATCCGAGCGGAAGTCTACTCGCTCGATGATCTCGAAACTTTCAAAAGCGAAAAAGAGATTCGATCGGCAGGAAAACTGCGAGTTGAAGGAAAAGTCTACGTCATGCAAGACGGCGACATTTGCCATTTCTTATTTAACTGAACGCAACTAATTTTTTCGTTCCTAATCAGTGATCGTCCTGAATTCGTAAGGCAAATCGCGACGAAAAGCCGCTCAACTATTGACTTCAAAATCCGCCAACTAAGATAGATCAGTGGAATTGGTTGCTGCACGTCCAGTAGTTGGCAATGTTGAAATTTCAACGATGCTGGTTTATTTGGGCAGACACCGAATATTTTGCTTTCATTTCAAGGGCAATCTCCTAGGAAAAAGCTCCGTTCCATTTTTCCCATCTCTTCACCATAATGACCGTTAGAAAGGAACATTGCCGATGAAACTCCAAAACTTGCTTTTCGCTTCCACGCTACTTTTATTCGCTAATCCAGTTCTCTTTGCCGCCGATGACGTTGCCAAAGCCGTCGAAGTCAATCCTAGCGACGCACCGGCGAAAAAATCAGCCGGAACGCCGATTGAAAACTTGAAATCGTCCGTCCGCCCGTTGAACGTGACCGTCGATGTCAACAATAACACGCCAATAGCAGGAACGCTCGTCGAAGTCGATGTGCTGTTGATTAAGACCGCCTTTGGTGAAGCTAGCGTACCACTTTCGGAGATCGCGGGCATTCGTTTTCCACAGGGTGACGATGTGAGTACCAGTGTTGTCATGCTCAATGGCGACTCGATCACCGGTGCGACCGACGTAAGAATGATCACGGTGGATACCGATTGGGGGACGGCGAAAGTCAATGGTTCTTCGGTCCGTTCGATCTTGTTTGTCCCGAACTTGGCATGGACTTCTTCGCCAGGAATTAGCGGAAAACGCTGGGCGCTCCAGGATGCCGCTAAGGCTCAAGCGGTGGCGGTAGCGCCGAATCCGGCGGTGAAATCGGGGAATCGAACGAACGTTGCGCCTCCTCCATTGCAATCCGGAAACAACTTCAATTTCGGCAATAATCGAAGCGGTTTTAATCCACAGTAATCTTGCATGACGCTTCATGAGTTTCGGAAAAACTATACGTACGGCGAACTGATTCGCGAGAATCTCGCCGACGATCCCATCGACCAATTCCAGCGATGGTTTGACGAACTTCGACAAGCTGATGTCCCCGAATGGTTCGAGTTAAACGCCATGGTCCTTTCGACCGGCGACGCAACCGAGATTGCAAGCCGAGTCGTGCTGCTCAAGTCGGTTTCGAACCAGGGATTTACATTCTTTACGAATTATCAGTCGGCCAAAGCGAGACAACTCGAACACAATCCGCAGGCAGCTCTCAATTTTTATTGGCCCATGTTCGAGCGACAGGTTCGCGTCGAAGGGCGAGTTAGCCGAACGTCGACCGAAGTCTCCGACGCATACTTTCGTGCTCGGCCAAAAATGAGTCGTTTGGGTGCCATCGCGTCGCCCCAGTCGGATAGGATCGACGACTTCGAGCCGCTTCAAGCTCGAATCGAATCGCTGGAAAAACAGTATCCAGGCGACGAGATACCGCGTCCGGAACATTGGGGTGGATATCAGCTTTTGCCGGATTTGATCGAGTTTTGGCAAGGAAAACCGTCGCGGCTCCACGATCGTTTTCAGTACCGTCGCACCGCAAATGCTTGGGACATTCATCGACTCGCCCCGTAGCTACAGCGTCTCCGATCGAGCGTTGCACTGGTATATGCGTCTGATTCAGTCATACTAACAAGACAGCGTAGCCTCGCGAATAATACGACCCGCTCACCGGGTTTCCGCTGTCCAAGCAAAAAAATTATGTTGACTGAACACCAGAAACCGACGCTCCTTGACTACGACATTAAATCGCTTAGCAAGTGGATGGCGCAACGAAATCTACCGACGTACCGCGCTAAACAAGTCCTGACGTGGATCTTTCAACGCCGCGCTGACACGTTTGAAGCGATGTCCGATTTGCCGAAAGCGCTTCGAGTTGTCTTGAGCGAAGCGTTTTCGATTTTTACGGCGAAGACGAGCGTCCATCAGGTTGGCGACGATGGCACGGAAAAACTCCTAGTCGAACTTGCCGATGGCGGACGCATCGAATGCGTATTGCTGCGCGACGGACCGCGTCGTTCGGTTTGCATCAGCAGCCAAGTTGGTTGTGCAATGGGCTGCGTTTTTTGCGCTAGTGGACTCGATGGCGTCGACCGAAATCTGACGCGTTCCGAAATCATCGAACAGATGCTTCGGTTACAACAGTTGTTGCCAGACGAAGAGCGACTGAGTCATATTGTGATGATGGGAATGGGCGAGCCGCTGGCGAATCTACCTCGAGTTCTTGAATCGCTTGAATTCGCCCGCGATAGTCAGATAGGACTCGGCATCAGCCCACGTCGAATCACGATCAGCACTGTTGGACTTCCGCCAGCCATCGATCGGCTTGCAGAGGCCAACGCTCCGTACCAACTCGCGATTAGTCTTCACGCGCCAAACGATAAACTTCGAAGCGAGCTGGTGCCGATCAACCGAACGATTGGCATTCAACCGATTCTCGAAGCGGCGGAACGTTATTTTGAGAAAACCGGTCGTCGATTGACGTTTGAGTATGTCTTGCTGAAAGGCATCAACGATTCCGTCGAGTGCGCTGATCAACTTGTTCGATTGTTGCATGGTCGTGTCTCGATGTTAAACGTGATCCCTTACAATCCTGTCGCTGGTCTGCCTTACAAAACACCGTCGCCCGCCGCGATTCATCGCTTTCGAAACACCTTGGTCGACGGAGGAATCAACGTCATGTTTCGGCAGCGCAAAGGGGCTGGTATTCAAGCTGCCTGTGGACAATTAAGGCGTCTACGCAATCTCGAACCAACCGTCGTTTCATTAACCCCAGCCTCCGGCAGAACCAGCGATGATTAAGCCTAATTTACTTTTATCGTTTTTGTGCCGTTGCCCCTCGCCTAGTCCGTTGAAAGTTGAGCCGACGTTGCTAGTCCTGCTGACTCAGACTCTACTCTTTCTATTGACAGCGTCCTATCCAGTAATCGCCGAGGATCCGCCGAATACTCCTTCGATTCCCAAGACGAAAAAAGAGAAAGTCGTTCTCGAAGCCGATCCTCAATCGAGTGTTCAGTATTGGGCCCATCGCAATTTCAAAATGCGATTTGGTCTGCAGTTTCAGTCGAACGATAATCATTGTCGCGAGCTTTATGCAACGATTCCCTTTCCTCGCAATTGGCCCGAGCAGCAAGTAAAAATTCTTGGCGCGGACCTGCCCGATTTCTCTCGATATAAAGAACGCGAACTCCCGGCGGGTGCCAAGCAATTATTGCTTGAAGTCCCAGCGTTGGCAGCGCACCAACAATTGGATGTGGTCATCACGGTTGAAATTGTAAAATCGTTTATCAAGCTTCCCGAAGATACTTCGAGTTTGATTTACCCCAAGAAGACAATTCGCGACAAAGATCTTCAATGGTCGCTTGGCGATAGTCCATTCATCGATACCAAGAGTCGGCAAATTCGAGCGATCGCTAAAGAGATCAAGGACAAGGAACCGGAAAGCGCTTGGAAGCATGTCGAGCTGATTTACGATTGGGTGCGAGACAACATCCAGTATCGCAACGGTTCGCTGCGCACGACTCAAGATGCCTTGAAGGACAAATTCGGTGACTGCGAAGAAATGACCGGAGTCTTTGTGGCGATCTGCCGTGCTAGCAACATCCCGGCCCGATGCGTTTGGATCCCCCAACATTGCTACCCCGAGTTCTACCTCGAAGATGCAAACGGTTTTGGACATTGGTTTCCGTGTCAAGCCGCTGGCGACCGGCAGTTTGGCGAAATGAACGAATACCGCCCTATCCTGCAAAAAGGCGATCGATTTAAAGTTCCCGAAGAGAAGCAAATGCAACGTTATGTTGCCGAGTACTTTACGTGCAAGCAACGTTCGGTCGGTCCGACACCGCCGAACGTCGACACGATTCGCGATCTCGGTGAACTACAGGCCGAATTGCAGCAGATCAAAGCTGCGACCGAGCCTCCAGCGTCATAACCGGAACAACCCGCACGGCATTCGCTAGGTTGAAAACTTCAACTTTCCAAAACGGCTGTGTCTTTTGTAAACTTCGGTAACGCAGCTATAATGCGAGTTCAAAATCCCCTTGGGTTTTCAATTTCATTCACGGCTTTTCCGTTTAGCAATCCAGGAATAGGTATCCAGTCAATGCCCCGATTAACCAAGAATTTCTCGAAACTGTTGGGGCTACTGCTCCTTGCCGCCTGCCCGTCACTAGGAATGGCTCAGCTCGGACTCAATGCAAATCCGCTCGATCCATTTCCTCCAAATGCCGCCGAACTCGTCAAGTTGAGCGAGATAAACAAAGGTCTTGCCAATGCAATCGAGAGTTTTGCTGCCGGGAACCCCGCAAAGCTGAAAGAGAGCTTGGTCGAAGCGAAGAATATCAATCCCGATTTCCCAAAATCGGACGTCATGCTGGCTCGAATGTTCATGGCCAATCGTCAATGGAACGAGGCACTTGCGGTGCTCGAAGGCCACCTTGCGCTAAATCCCAACGACGCCGAAGCCTATAAGAGCATGGGTGAAATCGCCATGGTTTCCGGGCGATGGACGGACGCTTGGCTACAGTTCGAAAAAGCAAACTCGCTTGTTGAAACCATGCAGTTCAGTGCAGCTCGGAAACAAAACTTTAATACGGAAATGACAAAGCTTCGAGGCGAAACGGCTGAAAGACGCCAAGATGCCTCCGTCGCTGCCAAACTATTTGAAGAGCTTGCTAAGCTGCAACCCAAAGAAGGTTATCCGTATTGGTCGCTCGGTCGTCTTAAAATTGCAAGCGGCGATATCGATGGCGGTGCAACCTTGCTCAAGAAAGGGAAGCAATTGACGAGCTCGCTTCCACAAGCAGAATTGGCCATCGCCCTCGAAATGGCCGGTGGAAAAGATCGCGCCAAGGCCGACAAATGGTTCAAAGACGGTATTATGGCCAAGGATACCGGCAGTGAAGCCAATTGGGTTCAGTATATTCGCTACCTTATCGATGACGATAAAATCTCAGACGCCAAGGCACTTATCGAAAAAGCACCGGGGGATTTTTCAACGCATCGCGACCTTAGACTCTTGAAGGCGATTATCCATCGCTACCTCAATGAAGATAGCGAAGCAGAAAAAATCCTTTCGGACCTTAATCGAGCCAATCCAGATGACCTTGACGTCGCCGACCAGCTAGCACTTGTCCTCGTTGAATCCAGCGACGAAGGAAAGCGAGCACGGGCGGGTCAGCTCAGCGAAGCAAATCTACGACAAGCTCAAAACGTTGAGAAAGTCGTTGCGACCGCCGCGTGGGTGAAATTTAGGACAGGCTCTCTTGATATTGCCGATAAAGTCTTAGGGGAAATCGTGAAAGGTGGACGCATTAGCCCGCAAACGGCTTATTACGCTGGCATGCTTTTGAAAACTCGAGGAAAGAAAGACGATGCCATCCAATTCTTCAAGCTTGCATCCGAAGCACCCGGTTCCTTCCCTCAAAAGAAAGCCGCCAAAGCCGAAGTTCCAGCTCCTGCTGCACCTGACGCGCCAGCTCCGAAAACCAAGTAGGAAGTACGAGAGTTCGACTGCTCCAAGTTGGGCGAGCCTGGATTATTCATCAGCCGGTGTGCGTTAGCACCGGTTCGCTCGAATTGCTGGGAAACCGGACGCTAACGCGCCGGCGCACTGCGTCCGCTTTTCTTAACCTCTTCGAGCTGCGTTTTTAACTCCTTCACGACTTCCGGATGTTCGAAGTAAAGATTCCTTGTCTCGCCGGGATCGTTTCTTAAATCATAAAGCTGCCCGGGTGCGTTGGGTGCCGCGTCAGTAATGGTCGAGAACTCCTTTAGTTTCCCGCTTTCATAATGGTTCCCTCCCGATCCGCCATGGTCGAGCCCCATCGTGTTGGTATTTTTCTCGCATGTTGATCACGCTACCGACTTCGGGGCCATCGTCGCTGGTCACCATCACCAGCGGGTTGTCGGCGATTCCGAGCGATTCCAATTTGTCAAGCAACCGACCGACGATCTGATCCAAATCGAAAATGAAATCGCCGTGCGGACCGGCATTTGTTTTGCTTTGAAATTCTTTACCAGCAAACGATGTAAGATGAACGGCTTGCATCGAATGAAAAAGAAAAAATGGCTTGTCGGGGTTTTCTTTGTAATGTTGATCAAGCACGGGCCGCCGACGCCGGTAAAGACGCCACGATAGTTGAGTCGAAACGCCATTCGCCCCGTCATGATGCTATAGCGAGTCGGCGTACAAACAGTGGACGGGCTATGCGCGTCGGTGAATCGCATCCCGTGTTAAGCTAAGCGATCGAGATGCGGAGTCGCTACCTTCGATTCGGGGTTGTAGCAACCTACATCGCCATATCCAAGATCATCCGCCAGGATAAGAATGATGTTAGGTTGATTTGCAAACGCAATCGACGGGAATCCACAAAGGAATAAGGCAACAAGGCAGAAGTGAATTGGGTTCGTCTTTTTAGCTCTTCCGGTAGAAACTGTGGGTGGTTTTCGTGATCCGCAATCGATTTTAGCCGTGAAATACAAGGAAAACACTGGACTGAGTGATTGCAAAAACCAA
>JAWXCK010000071.1:0-3236 GCA_034408855.1 Pirellulaceae bacterium | reverse complement strand
TTGGTTTTTGCAATCACTCAGTCCAGTGTTTTCCTTGTATTTCACGGCTAAAATCGATTGCGGATCACGAAAACCACCCACAGTTTCTGCGGAAGAGCGGTTGATTCTTGCTGGACTACGCCTGCTCTGTGAATGGAATGGTATCGGCCGGCGGTATTTTTCCGATAATACCCGGTCGTGGAGGTAACCTCCCCGCAGCAAGGGATCTTTGACAAGATCCACTACCTTAAATCGCGATATTAGCCTTGCTACCGACGTGAACGGAATGATCGACTCGGCGAGACACCACTTCTGAATTGCGACAAAACCTGGTCGACCAATTCGTGATACGATCGATTCTCTCTCTGAGTTGCCACCGCTGTTTGCTTAGTCTCGATATAGGCTTTCAGTTCGTCGATCGAGATGCCAGCGTCGCTGTTGGTATCGGCCGCCGAAATCTTTCTCCATAGCCGATCGCCAATTTCGGTCTGACTCAACAAGCCATTCCCGTCGGTATCCTTCGCTGTAAATTTATCAACGCGCGCCGCGTCGATGGCCGCTTGCAATTCAGTTGCCGTAACGATCGAGTTGCCGTCGGTATCGACGGCCTTATCGACCAACAGCGTCCAAAGCCGAGTCGATACTTCGTCTTGAGTCAAACTGCCATCCTTATTCGTATCATACTTAGTGATCAACGTCGTTGCATTCGGACTTAACAGGCCAAGGATATACCCCTTTCCATGATGACCACCACGATGACATGTCGGGGATGTTGTATTTGTCGTATCGGTCCCGCTGGTTTGTCCAGTCGTAGTCGTACCCGAGTTCGTCGACGCTGTAGTGGACGTTGTCGCAGTCGAATTCGTCGCGACACTATTCGTATTCACGACCGTCGTCGCCGCCGCATATAGACTTCGAATAGCCGCGACGTCGGAGGCGACTAGACTTGTGAATGATTGATTCGCCGAAGCAGATGCGGCGAGCACCGATCCGCGAGCAGTTGTGTGATCGAGTCCCAGCGAATGGCCGATCTCGTGGACGGCTACCCAGATTAAATCCATGGCTCGGCTTCCCAACGAGTTCCCGACTTCCCAAACTTCCGAGCTATCGAATTGAATATCACCGGCAATGCGCCCCCGATTCACGTCTTTGGGTAGATAGGCTTGCGCGAGCGTACCGCCAGACCCGTCGATGCGTTGGAACGAGATATCGATCGAGTTGTCGAGCCCTGCTTTGGTGGTCGGCGTAAAGGTGATGTTGGCAACGCTCGTCCAAGTCGCAAAGGCTTTCTCGATGGCAGCAGTCGTCGCCGCCTTGGACAATGAGCTCGGGTTGTTGGCGATGTAATAGGTCAAAGAGGCGTTTCCCAAACCGGGTCCGTCCCAGCCGACACTTGCCGCTAACATGCGACGGCTTTCGAGCGATTCTAAGGCAAGACGTCGTTCATTCAAAAACTTGCTTGGAAGTGAGCGATTGTCGAACACGATTAGTTAGTTTCCGTATTGGTTAAATGAAGTCGAGTTAATTGAACTGGTTCCAAGGCTCCGCCTTGGAACCCACTGTTTTGCAGGCTCTGCCTGCCGATTTGTTAACTATTCATGATTGCGAATATCGTGATCGCGAGGCGGAGCCTCGGAAGCCGTGCGTTCCCAGGCGAGAGCCTGGGAACGAGTGGAGCGATTACTCAATCATCTATTGAGGAAAAGTACGAGTCGTTTGAATCGAGGCAAGTTTAGCGGCCAGCGGAGCCAAGGCAATGTCATTCGCTGACTTCCTCGTGCTAGCAATCTGTTCGGCGTCGCGTTTGGCCTTCGCGGATGCGAGGGCGGTCGAGCGGGCATCTTTCTTTTGTTGTGCGCGTTCTTTCTTGACGGCTAGCAATTCCTGCTGCTTTAGATAGTTCTCCGATGTCTTTTGCTGCAAGACTTGACGCTGAATGGCGATCATCTGCTGTTGCTGCTGATAATACTGTCGTTGCATCGCCAGCATCTGCTGCTGCTGTATGGCTATCTGCTGCTGGTACGCCAAGTTATTGGCCGAGCTGATAAAGGGACTCGAAAATCCGCTGCTTGAAATGACGCCGGATGAGATTGTTCCACCCGCGAATGTCGTTCCGCCACCGCCTCGCGAGCACTGGGCCAGCAGGTCGGTGTTCGAGTAGACCGCCATCGCAGCAAACAACGGAAAGACGAGAACTCGTTTTCCAAATCGAGTTAGCTTGAAAAGACACATGGTCGAGTTCCTTGTGCGCCAATGACTAGGGTTTTGATGCGTTTACCTGACGCAAGTAAACGACATCAGCCTTAAAGGGATTTTTTAAAAACAGTTTGTCACGGAATCAAGAAAAAATTCTTAATCGAATTTCATCGTTACTTTCATCATTGCGAAGCCATAACCCGGAAGTCTAAACCTCGCAGCTTGGTGGCACCGTTGCTGACTAATAAATCGAGGATGCTCGACGAAACCGAGACGACGGAGTTCGAAGCGGCTAGACGAACGGTACAGTCTCCAGTTTCCGCAATCGATCGGAATCGATAGTTACCTTGTCGATCGGTTACTGTCAAATCGAGTAGATTACCAGCGTTGTCGAGAAGTTCGATCGTGACACCAGCGACACCGACTTGGCGAGTGCCCCCACGATTTCGATGGCTAGATTCAAATTGGATGCTCGATGTAGTTATGGACGGAGCAAGCGTTACTTGACCGCGAACTTCTGTTTGCATGAAGAATACATTTTCTTGCAAACCACGAACGTTGGTGTTGCGTTCGATGATGTCAGCCAGCGACGTCTTCTGTAGTTGTCTCAGTTCTTGTCCGCTAAAAATGTTTTCATACCACAATCGATCGCCGTCTCGCAATCGTGTGAACTGATCGGCGATAATCGTCTTTCCAAGCTCGCCAATCGACGCCCCAGCCACATGGTTTTCGGCAAGAATACCGACCCATAAATCGATGTTGTTGACATCTTCATAGAGCGATCAAACATCGCGACCGTCGTTGTCGAAGAATCCGATATCATCATTGAGTGTGCTGTGTCCGAAGCGAAAGGCGGCTGTCGAGAATTCGTTCGCTATCGTCGGATCGACCGATGCATCGTATCCGGAATATCGCGAGATGGCGCGCCTTCCCAATAGCGAGGGCAGGAATTCATTGAAGGTAAGGCTCTTCCGCAGAAACTGTGGGTGGTTTTCGCGATCCGCAATCGATTTTAGCCGTGAAATACAAGGAAAACACTGGACTGAGTGATTGCAAAAACC
>JAWXCK010000070.1:0-9472 GCA_034408855.1 Pirellulaceae bacterium | reverse complement strand
TTGGTTTTTGCAATCACTCAGTCCAGTGTTTTCCTTGTATTTCACGGCTAAAATCGATTGCGGATCGCGAAAACCACCCACAGTTTCTGCGGAAGAGCCCAATTTTCATGGTACGATGACCACTTTCATCCGATTGCATTCAATGCCGAATCGGATTCGCCCGCCGAGTGGCACATACAATATCCGCTGAAGAATGATCTCGGTGACCGTGGCGTAGGTAACTTCGTCTCATACTGGTTGAAAAGCAGTCAGAATAGATTCACAAACATTCGCTGGTATATCGAGATATGTCAGCAGCTTAGTCATGTTGTCTTTACTTCTGGGGCGGTAACGCTTGCATCCGGTTTCGCAGCAGTGCTTGGTGCCATTGGAACGATTGCCATTGCGGCTCTTGCTTCCCCCTTGGGTAGCCTTACTCCGAAAGTGACTGACATCCCACCTGATTTTCTGGGGATTCATGATTGCCCAGTTGTGATCGGTGAAAACCCGGCAATCGAAGTCGAGTACAAATGCGATGCCGATCATCGACGTGCCTTTTTCGAATACGACGCACCAGTGGAATTCAACTGTTGGGAATGCGGACCACCCGAAGTTCCCTTCAAGCTTATCGACGGCGGTTGTCCTTATCCACCTGACGGCGTGATCTTCGTGCTGGATGAACTCGTACCCACCCAACCAGCCAGTTTGGAAGACGAGCCCGATTTCACACCGTACAGTTTTCAGCACGAGCTATCATTCACGACCAAGCCATACGACGAGGACTGTCCATCGCCATGAGCCACGATCATTGCCTGGGTCATTCGCAGTATAAGAAAGAATGTTTTGCATGTCAGCGGATCAAGCAGATCCGAGAAGAAACACGAGCCGCCAACCGACATCTTGACCAGCCGAATAATTATCAGCAGTCATCCACCTTGGAAGCTACGCAGCCATCGACGCCCAAGCAACGTCGAAAGATAATCCCATGCATCCATCGTGGCGATTATATTGGCGAGCTAGGCCGTTCCTGTGACGGCACCCGAGAAACCTATCGCTGCACAAAGCTCGATCGCCCTGGACATCCAGGAGAAAAAGCCTTCTGCATTCAAGTTCTAACCAGCAAGCCCTATTCGCGAATCGTCGATCCGAAAACAAAGCAGACCCTGCATCGCGTCAAGAATGGCGAAGTGATTCTTTGCACGGAACGGCACATTGTGGCCATGAACGGCAGCGCGCAAATATTGGGTTGTCGCATGTACGACCCGATTGAGAGCTGAGTTGCCGAGCAACGTGAGCTACGCCCTGGGCAATTAATTCGAGAATCGCGACTCTTGCAATCTAGTTCCCATTTGCTTAACATTTTGTCTAAGAGCTCTTGAGACCTGCCCCGTCTCGGGCTCACGTGCCCCGTTGGACTACCTGCCCCAGTCTGACGGGGTTTTTTGTTTTTTTGGGTTTCGCCTATCGGAGGTTCGAGGCCTCTCTGGGGAGGAAGCAAGATTCCGTCTTTACACGTTCTGAACATCAACCCGAGGTGCATTGGTCAACACAACTTTTCCATTATCAACGCCCGCTTCAATCCGCCGATGTGCACTGGCGGCTTGGTCGAAGGGGAATCGGCTATCGATGGTGACTCGCAATTTGCCGAGCTCATAGAGTTGGATAAGCTCTTCTAGATCGTCGCCCGATGGAACGGCCAGCATGACTTGCCCCGATTTCGATAACGGCCATGTTAGGATGGTCATCAACACTCCCTCCACGTTTGGCTCTGTTGAGACGAAATGCCCACCTTCTTTTAAGACCGCTCGCGCATCGAGGTAGTGTGCCTTGCCAGCGACGTCAAAAACGATGTCCCAGCGCTCCTGTGATTTTGTGAAGTCGTCCGTCTCGTAGTCGTAGAAATGATCGGCTCCAAGTGACAAGCAAAATTCTCGGTTGTGGGCGCTAGCGACCGCGTCGACGTGACAACCAAAGGACTTGGCTATTTGGACTGCGAACGCTCCAACGCCGCCGCTAGCACCATTGATGAGCACGGACTGTCCGTATTTTATCTTTCCGTGGTTGCGAAGTGATTGCAGCGCAGTCGTGCCTGCCAAAGGAATCGCTGCTGCGTCTTCCATCGGCATCGTGGCTGGTATCTTCGCCGCGCACGCGACAGCGCAGACAGCATAATCCGCCAACGCACCACCGCGGGTATGATCGAGAAATGCCATGACACGATCACCTTCTGCGAACTTGCTGCCGCTATCGGTTTCGACAACGACACCCGCAACATCGTAGCCGGGGATTCGTGGGAAGCCAAATGGAACGATGCCTTTCAAGTCACCGCGTCGAAACCTGTAATCGATCGGATTCACGCTCGACGCCAACACTTCGATCAACAGTTGGCCTGGCAAACGATGTGGAAGCGGGTGATCGGCGACATGCAGAACGCTGGCGTCGCCATAGCGATCGTACTCAACTGCTCGCATTTTTGAGCCAGTTGGAACGTGGTACGAGCTGAGTGCTTCGAGCGCATTGGAATCCATGATTTTAGCTCCTGGAATGAACCGATAATTTCGTCCGACATGAAGTCAAGCCGGTAGCAGACGTCTGCAGTTTCCATCGCGCTCCGTCGCAGCACTTGGATCCTTTGCCTTGTCTTGGCAGTCCCATCGTTAGCGCGGTCGAGCCAGCGAACGCTTTCTTGGCGAATCTGGGAAATAAGTTGGGATCTACTAGTAACTTCCGAATTGAATTCACTTGGATTGATGATGGAAAACATGATCAGACTACCATGCTCTGCAAGCCGGTCAAGCCATTGTATAAAATCGATGAAAGCGATCGGGTGGACGATGGCAATCAGTGAGACTGAGAGGTCATATGACTCGCAGTCTCACAGAATCTGTTGACGGAGAGACTATCGGTCAGCTACTTCTTTTCGGGTTGATCGCTCTTGATCGTTCCATCATTGTTGACGGTATCTTTCATATTTTCTTTGATAAATTCGACAGTCTTTTTGGTCACAACGAACTCTTGCGGTCCGCCAACGAACTTGTCCGACCTCGGCTTCGGTTCGAGTTTGAGGTCAGTAAGCACGGAGCTAGTCTTCGACTGAGCCTCGGTTGCCGCCACTGCGGGGTTCACGTCCGCTCGAGTTGTGAGCCCAACCAATGAGGCAGTTGCAAGAGCCAAAACGATTACCGTACCACCATAAAAAATTTTCATAACTAACGTACTCCATTGAGATTACCAATGTCGACTGCCAACATGACACATCGCACCGGACATGGGCATTCTTCCAAACCTTTAGAGTAAAAGACAGGAACCAAGTTGAGGTTTATGATTTTTTCACAATTAGCCTCGCTTTTCGGCTCTCATTTGTGCTGGCGATTTCTTTTTTGGTGCTGATTGAATAAGGGTCGAGGTTCGATCCGAAAAGCTGACATGCCCGCGCGGGCGATTTCGGAGGGCGGTTTCGCCGGGGATGGCGACGCCGGCGATCGAGGCGGCGACGGTGGCTAAGAGCGTGGCATCGAGCAAGTGATTGTCGCGGAGCAAAGTGCTCTGCAGATTGTCACGACCTTCTGGACAAACATGCGCGAGGACTCGCCACTTTCTGTGTCCCTGGGACTGGATTTCCTGCTTGGCTGCTGTGGAGATCGATGAAGGCCAGGTGAATCCGTCGGAATTGAGAAGTTTCGACAAGTAGCGATCATGATCGAACAATCATAGTTGCAAGATTATGAAGGGTAGGCTAAATCGAGTAATCGCGGAAAGAAATCCGGAATGTCGTGACAATCCGCGACGCTGATAATCTCGAAAGCCAGCGGTTGCAGTACGGCATGCGAGACAAACTCGCGCAGCTTGGTTACGTTTGCAGATGAATCACCCACCGCTCTTGAGGTAAGCGATTAGATCAGCCATGGCTTGAGGTTCAATACCTTGCTCAAGGCCTTCGGGCATGAGCGACAGGCCGGTGGTTCGCAGTTCAGGGTTGTCAAATCTCAGGATATTTTCGCGAAGTCCGCCCGGTTGTACCAATTCGAAATGCGAAGACGTTTCATTCGTAATGATTCCTGAGATGGTTCGATCATCTTCGGTGATGACGACATAGCTGGCATATCGCGGCTCAATGGCTGCGTTGGGGTCGAGGATCGCGGTCAGGAAATCCGATGAGCTTTTCTTATAAAAGGCCTTCAAGTCTGGCCCGACAGCCATTCCCTGGCCAAGGTAGGAATGACACGACGAACATTTATTCTTGAAGACCGCCGCGCCCTGGATCGCATCTCCACGAAGACTGGACACTACCTGGTATTCCTCGATAATCTTAGCACGCTCGTTCGCGTTGCGAATTGGAAGGACTTTTTGGCTAATTCGACGGATCGCTTCGTTGGTATGGCTAGCCAATAATGACTGATTCGAGGCCGGCACTTCGGCGGACTTGACGTCACCGTTCTCTATCGCATGAAGTAACTGAAGAGTCCATTCGTCTCTCGAAAGTAAGGTCGTGATGATGGCCGCTCGTAACGAAGGAACGCGTTGCGACCAATTCTTTAATACCGCCGTGGCGACATTTGGATTCGAGGTTCGGGACAACATCGAGAGCGCGGCCTTCTGCAAGCGATCATGGATCGTCGGGCCAAGAAAATCAACCAATAGTGGAAGATCCGTTTCAGCATCGTTAAACCCTCGCCCCAATAATCGGATGGCCGCTTCGCGATCAGCTTCGCTAGCTTTCTCATCGGCTGCGATTCGGCGCGCCATCTCGAAAAGAGATCGTACTTTCTCGGAGCCGTACAACGATGCTAATGGAATACCGCGTTTATCAAGCGCATCTTGCAATAGCGACATAACTGAAATCTGCCAAAGTGCATGAGATTTTTCCTTGGTCGTCGCCAAAAGATCGAGCAACCGTTCGAAGTCGCTCGGTTGCGTTGCAATCGCTGCGGCTGTCGCAACAAGCTGGCCGATCAATGCCGTACGACCTTCCGTTGGCGAAGGGGCGTTCGAAACCGATGCAAGCACTTCAAGCGGGTGGCTATTGGAAGAGCTGACTACCGCAGCGCGGAACCAACTATCGCTCATGGCGGTTCGCGCCAACTCTCCGAGTGCGAATGCTGCTTGCGCAGCATCCCACTCGCCCAAACTCAGCGCTAACTGGTATCGAACCGTAAAATCGGGGTCATTGACTAGCTTCAAAAATTCAGCCGCCAACTCCGGAGTCGATGCGAGCCTCGACTCGCCAAGCCGCACTGCATGTCGACGCACATGGGGATCCGCATCGTGTAAGGCTTGAGTCAAAATTGAAATGGTCAAAGCTTCGATACCATCGAGTACAGAGAGAGCTTGGACGCGTACGGCGGACGACTTATTCGAAAGTGCCAGTTTCTTTAGCGACACTCGCGTCAGATCATCGCTTCGCTTCAGGAGCATCGAATGAACTAGATCGCGAGTCGTTCCATTGGGTGACTCGAGAGCTGCAACAAGTCCTTCCGTATCTAACTTAGTGAGATCTTGAATAGGACGTAGTTTTCCACCTTTCGGGAAGACTCGATAGATACGTCCCATCGTGTCACCGGCCCGTGGATCGAGTTTGGCAAGCCGATCTGCAGGGATCCAGCGTGTGTGCTCAATAACTGCTCGATACATGTCGACGATATAAAGAGCCCCGTCGGGCCCTGTACGAACTTGAACCGGACGTGTCCAGTTATCGGACGAAGCCAGGAATTCCGTATTCGTTTCATCGACCGGTCGGTGCGCTTCGAAAGTGGCACCATGAGGTTCCAGCCGATAACGACGAACAAGGTTGTGTGCCACTTCTCCGATAAACGCATTTCCTTCAAACTCTGATCCCAATAGCACATCACGATAAATGCCAAGGCCGGTCGCTGACGTAATATGCCCTTGCGAGGCTGGGTTGTTGAATCGCTCGAGCGTTTGACTGATCGGATTCAATACAGTCTTGTTATCCTCGAATGGGAGGTAAACGGTAGGTCCCACGCCAGGCACATGCGGATTGCGCTGCACATATCTATCAGGAAGCGGGAAATGGAAAATCCACCGGCTGTTGCTGCAGCCAAACCAGTTGTCCCAATCATCGCGAGCACGCCCTTGTTGTGTAACTCCAGAAACCAATCCAAGGACGCCGGTTTCCGGATGGAAGCGAATATCACGTCCATTGATATCGATCACCTCGCCGGTCTTTTCACTTCGAATTTTTCCACCAAGAAGGCCATTGGCACCGTGTATCCAGTTGTCGAGACCGAGTGACAGGCTATTGATTCGCGCATTGTAGTTGTCGGTATGGAAACCACTGAAGAGCTTTTCGATTTTGTCAGCCCGGCCATCGCTGTCAGTGTCTTCTATATAGAGTATGTCTGGCGCCGAGCATACGAATGCACCGTTTCGCCAACAAGTGATTCCGGTTGGAAATGGAATGCCTTCCAAGAACAACGTCGACTTGTCATAACGCCCATCGTTGTCAGTATCCGTCAGAATTTTGACGCGCCCGCCAGGCTTCCAATTGCCATCGATCCCGTTGGGATAGTCTGGCTGTTCGACGACCCACATTCGACCTTGCACATCCCAATCGATTGCGACAGGATCGCTGACAAACGGTTCTGCGGCAACAAGTTCGACAACAAATCCGTCCCGCGTTTTGATCGCTACCAACGATTCGGCCGGCGATTTCGGCGGGACATCCGCCAGATAGTGAGCACGATAAATTGCGGGTATCAATTCATGGACGGCACAGCCAATACGATCTTCAATACCTGAAGCGAATTTCGCAGGGCGATCGTAGAAGTCCATCGCAGTCGCACCTTCATAGCCGCCCTCGGCTAAGACACGCTCTGATGGAATGTAGCAAGGGGCATCGTTGGCATATGCGTTGACCCACAGCCTTTTCGAATCCAATTCGACCTTCAACCGCAATTGATAATCGACGGTCACTTCGCCCGGAAGGAAGACCATTGCCAAGTCGTCGCCAAAGTTCCAAACTTGAACTCGATAAGCCAACTCGGTCGGGAGCGTTTCGCCGCCGTCAAGTCTCGCAGCATTCTTTCTGGCCGCGTAGGCAACTTGAGGAGTCGTCGATGCTGCCAGCTTGTCCCATGCCTCTCGGGTGGGAAGAGTATTATACGGCAAAAAAATATTCTTATCCTGCGAAGTAAGCTGGCCTCGAATCGGAGCTCGATCGCCCTTCAGCAATCGCGATACTTCAGCCGCAACCTCAACGCCGTGCTTCCATGCCAATTCGACGGTACCACGTGGATGCGGATTTTGATCGGCACCGCAACCGATACTTATCAACGCCATAACACCCGAATGCTCGCGTTCGATCACTTCCATCGCGGTACCGGGCCAGTCTCCATGGATATTATTGAAGCTGAGTGTTGTCGCATGGCACGCATAATTTGCGAATATCGCTCGCAGGTTCCCTTCGGGACTATGGACGAACATCACCGGCATCGAATGGTCAACAGGGCCTCCCCACGCAGCGCGTCGATTGCGAGCGAAACCAACGCTACCCGTAGCCCAAGCAAGTAGACCCGGTTTTCGCTCCGCCAATGCAGCGAGCGAGACTTCTTCAAGTTTGTTGGTCAGTTCGAGCGAGTAACGATCGATATGTGCCTGATGTTTGTCAGGAATATCCATTTGGTAGTCAGATTTTTCGTTGTAACCAAATTTTGCGTATTAGACCCCAACGAGCACGTCTCGATGGTTAACATGCTCCGGCGTAAGAGCCTACACCCACTCGCGATGCGAGCTGAGCGTAACGGCGCAAGCCGTACGGTTTTTCGGACGCTCAAAGAACCGGAGGGTTCGCGCCTTGATGGTCAGTCAAAATCGATGGATGTCTTTCCGATTCCCAAGTCGGGTTTCACCCGGTGTGACGGTTTGAGATTTAAACGGCGGCGAGCAAATAATGGGCTGTCCGATGTACAACCCGATTGAAAGTTGAAACGCCGATCAACGTGGGCTACCGCCTGGGCCATTTTCGAGAATTGCGACACTTACAATCTGTTTCCCATTTACATAATATTTCGTCTAAGAGCTCTTGAGACCTACCCGTCTCGGGCTCACGTGCCCCGTTGGACTACCTGCCCCAGTCTGACGGGGTTTTTTCATTGAAGGTTTCGCGTGTCGGAGGTTCGAGGCCTTTCGGGGAAGGTATCTCTATCTATGCCATCAATTGACTGGAAGCATAAACATTCATCGCAAGAGAGCCGACGAGTTTTCCGCCAAATTGTGGGATTCCGATTTTTCCTTAGATGAGATAATCCTGAAAATACGCGATTATCACCGGTTGCGCTATCTCGGTATAATCCGAGTTTAAATCGGAATAATCCCTAGAATAAGTTGTTCTACCGAGATCATCTGGGGTGAACGGTCGTCATATTGTGGCACCGCCGGGAAACCAGGCGGCCAACAGAGAAACAAACCTCGACCTAAACTTGAGAGACTCCAAACTACTCGCCCCAAGCCCGCGATCGGGTGCTTTTGAAATGGTAGCGTTCATCGCGCGGGCTGGGTGAACGGAGTCGACTATGAAGTCCGAGGTTTGCAAGTGGCGGTCGCCACGATTTTTGGAATTGAGGTGTGACGCATTTCACTCTGGTGTATCTGCTACGAATAACAGATTGCGTCTCCTCAGTTATCCATGCACGGTTCAATCATCTTTGATCAATGATTTGGTTATGCGTTGGCTGCAGCTTGCCTGGAGGCTTCAATGAGCAGCAAGCTACCTTCCTCTGGGCCGGCACATTCTTTAGGGCGACGTGTCTGATGTTTCTATCGATCCCTCGAGTGGATCGGTCCATAGTGAAACGTCAGTGTCAACTGGTATTGGCGCTCGGCCGCAGGAGAATCCTTCACCGCCCACAACGACTTAGACAGGGACAAGACCTTCCCCTCCTGCTTGTGCTGAACCAGCACTATTCGTTGATAATGCTACCTTGCCTGGATTTCCGGAATAGCGAACTTTGCCATAGCTAGTTACCGAACCGCTCATCTCCTCAGTCGACGATCTTTTCCGCGGTAAGCCCATCCGGTTCCAATGCTGATGCTTGCCATCGCAACCAGCCAAGTACATTATGCTTATCAACGCAAACGAACGGCTGCCGTACGCTGAGAATGCCGCACCGCGATTCGAGAATCGAAGGATTGTTTTTTTCGTCTTCTACCAAGATGTTACGCATTCTTTCCTAGACGAACATTGAGCGTTTAAAACGGCATTGCCGTAGTCGCTGTAGCAACATCAGGAATCGGGGTGGTTGAAAAGCGGTCATCATGCAGTGATATCTTCCGACCATCATCTTCATCGATGCCCAAGTGCGCAAACCACTCAAATTGCTAAAACTATGCCAATCTTTACAGCACTTACGCGATTGAGCAATCACGTAGAAAAATGGGCTCTTCCGCAAAATCTGTAGGTCAAAATTGACTATTTAGCGTTACGAATAGAAAACCGAAGTTTCAACGGACACCCGTTTCGCATTGGATTTTTGAG
>JAWXCK010000069.1:0-52745 GCA_034408855.1 Pirellulaceae bacterium | reverse complement strand
TTGGTTTTTGCAATCACTCAGTCCAGTGTTTTCCTTGTATTTCACGGCTAACATCGATTGCGGATCACGAAAACCACCCACAGTTTCTGCGGAAGAGCCAACACTTTCTCCCGACCATGAATGGAATGTCGGTGCTTGCAAGTTTGCGGACGATTATAAAGACTACTACTGAAAGCTCTCTGTAGGTGCCCTGATAATAACACAACAAAACGTCAAATTCACTTCGATACCTCGCGGATGCTCTATTTTGGTTCGCGGGCGGGACGCCTGCTACTTACAAAGAACAGCGGGCGGGACGCCTGCGGACCAACCCTAAAATTGATTTGCAATAAAGGACTACAAATCAACACCGCGGCGCTCTGCCAAGGTTCGCATCGCGATTTCGAAATACGGAAACGGGATCTTTTTATTTCGACGAAGTGCCCAAACATAGACGAGGTTTACCATCGCTCGAGGGAGCTCGCCGCGATCGACTGATGCCAGTAGCTTGTCGAGGAACTCTTGTTGTTCCGGTAGAAAGATTCGCAGTCCGCTCTGCAGTTGGATGCGAAGTTCAACAGAATTCAGATCCAACATCTGCTCAGCTATATTGGCATCGAATCCTTCAAGTCCTTGCTGCGCGACGGCCGTTTGAGATTGAGTTCCCAACAGTCCGACAATGAGGGACCATCGAAGTACAGTTCGCCGACTAAGTGAAAACAGGCTCATCGAATTAACGCCTAAAGTAGTTGACATGCGACGTCTATTAACTACTGGATGGCTTGGATCGGGGCAAGACAAACTAGAGAAACCAGACAAGCAAGGAAGGCGTCCGCAAGTATGTCGTCAATCCGATCTCATGTCGTCATTATTTTGACAGCATTTGCATACGCTTTGGCGCGTTCGAAAAACTTTGTGAGCTTGTTTTCCCTTGAAAAGCTTACGAAATCCATTCGATTCGGACAATCGGTCCAGATTGCGCAGCTTTGGCACTCTACTTGATCTAACAAGTCGCGTTGAGCCGATGGCTCAGCGTTAGAAAATGGCTCAGCGTTAGAAAAATGGGTTCGAATTTTAGAGTTGGGAAGCAAAGAACATGAATACACAAACAGTCGGTCGCTTGATTGGAACACGCAAAACTACGATATTCGTCCTCTCTATGTTGTGCCTAATTTTTCTCGCGGCCTCAACGCCCGCGCAGGCCAGCAATCCATGGGGTCGAGCCGTCGGCGAGGCGCAATGTCTGCGGGATGTAACGGAAGATTTGAGCAATCGGGCGCATCGGCTTTTCCCAAGTTGCCCGGCGACCGAATTCGCATGCGCGCTCGATGAATCGGCATGTCGACTCCGAGAGATGGTGAAATGCGGAGCCGACCTGGGATCGATTCAAGCAGAGCTCAATCGCTTTAAGGAAATTCAATCGCTGCTATGCCGAGCAGTCTCCGCTGACTTTCATGTCGCCCGAGACCGAAGTATTCAAAACTACTTGCGGGTTATAGATGATCGATATGGCGATCTTGTTCGAGATCTTGCGAAATGCAAGCCGCCTGTCCCGGACTGCCGAAATCCGTATCCATCGCATTATCATCCTCCCTATCCAGTACCGTATTCGAGCTCGTTTGGTTCGTACCCAAGAACTCCTCAACCTGTCCAGCCATACTCTAGTTTTCAAAATGAGCTTTACCCACGCAACATGAATCCGAACGTCGGGCCGAACATACCACAATATTGGCAAGGTTCGATTCCATCGAATTTGAACAATCCTCAATCAACGTATGATTTTGAACTGCAATTGCCCGGTAACTCGGCGGGTACGCCTCGCTCCACATCGACTACACTACCTCAGGAGCATCCGATCGCGGCTGAAATCTTAAGTATGATCCTTACCAATGCGCGACGGTAACGCGAGTCGTAAGGTTCCCAATGCCTGAACTACCTGAAGTCGAGACGATGCGGCGTGGACTTTTGCCTTGTATTGGCGGCGAGGTGGTTACAGTTTCGAAACCGCGATCCAAGTATCGCCCGATTGCCATCGAACCACCGCTTCCAAAGCTACGACAAAAATTGCTTGGCTGCCGAATTATGGCCGTCGAGCGGCTAGGGAAACGTGTCGTAATCCGATTCGACTCGGGCGATCTGCTTCTTCTGCAACCCAAAATGGCGGGCTTGGTCTTGGTCGGCTTGCCTCCTAATCAAGCCCATGCGCGATTGGTTATCGAATTAAGCGGCGTTAAGGCGACTCCGATCATCTATTGGGATCAGCGCGGACTGGGGACGATTAAACTGTGGGCTTCTTCCGAGATGCAGTCATATCTCGAATCGGGTGCGATCGGCCCAGATGCGTTAGCGATCAGTTTTGAAGATTTTTACCGGAGATTTTCTGCGAGCCATCGTGAAGTCAAGCCGACGCTTCTGGAACAAGATCGCGTTGCTGGAATTGGAAATCTCTATGCTGCGGAAATCCTTCATCGCGCTCGAATTCACCCTCAATGCAGGGCCTATCAATTAAGCAAATCCGCTTGGCGAAAAATCTTTGATTCGTCGCTCTTTATCCTTCAGGAGGCGATCGAGTACGAAGGCTCGACTCTTGGCGACGGTTCTTATAGAAATGCCAAGAACAATCCCGGAAGTTATCAAAATGCCCATCAAGTCTACGATCGGGCTGGCCAGAGGTGTCGGCAATGTAGACGTGGTAAAATCGAGCGAATTGTTCAGGCTCAACGCAGCACGTTTTTCTGCCCGTGTTGCCAAAGACTACCAAAGATGGCATAACGGTAGTGAACATTCACGCTAATGAATCTTCGTCGGACGAGAGACGCAACGTTAAAATTGTGTCTTCCTGATCGATTACTTAAATATTTGAGATTCTCATCCTCTTTAGAAAGCTATCGCAAATGATTCGTTCACCTTATCTATGGCTCTTCCACGTCTGCTCTATCGTATCGGTTGCCGCCTTCCTAGGTAGCTTGACCGGCTGTCAGCCACCGGCGCCGAAAAACACGAAGGTGACTACCGAAGAGGAGCCGCACGTTCACCCAGCTCATGGGCCCAACGGAGGTCATATGATCCATCTGGAACCAAGTGAATTGAAAGCTGAGTGGACGCACGACGACGACTCGGGAAAACTCACTGTTTATCTCGAAGCAGTTGAAGAGTTCGGAAAGAAAATCGACTCGGTCAAGGTGGAGTTGGAAGTCAAAGGTGAACCTGCGAAGAAATATGATTTTACGTCGGCAGGAAAAGGAGTTTACGAACTTGTCAGTCCAGAACTGATGACGGCGATCGAAGTAGGCTCGGGCGACAGCAATAAAGTTGTCGCCAAACTTGTCGTCTCGATCGACGGGAAAGAAGAAACTGCCTCGCTCGAACATTCCGAGCATCATCACTAGAGGCTATTGAGGAATCGATCGGCAGATTTTATCAGTTGCATCGAGCGAGTATTGAAGGCTTGATGGAAATCGCGTTCGCGAGCTTGATCGAGATACTCCTCGCCGGGTCGCAATTTTGATAGCCGTTGAAGATACTGCATGTAATGATTTGAATCGCGTTCGGCAAGATAGAGCGATACGCCCCACGCAATGGTATAGGCTTGCGTGGGTTGACTTCGAAAAAGACGGTCGTCGCGGATCATGGAATCGAAAAGCGACGCCATTTTATCGGGCGTTTCGGCGAGCTTTTTCCATTCACTCCATCGACTTTGATTTAACAAATAGGATGAGTCCAGTGTGCTCCGCTGAGCCATTAAACCGGGCGCTTCAAAGACCGATGCAAGTCCTTCGAGCATCCAGAGCGGTGGCTTCGACAAGCGTTGATGAATGCCGCGATTGAAAGCGATCTGGTGGGCTGCTTCATGCCAGACGGTAGCAAGTCCTTCGAGCTCAGCATGTTTACTTCCATGCATTTCATACAAATAAAGCCGATTGGTTACAGGACTATAGTAGCCAACAGTTCCTGGTTGCAATTTGATCTTATTGCGATTGGCATATTGAAGGAATTCGGCTTGCGACGGAAAAACAATGCCGACCAATGGAAACTCGGTGAGACGCAGAGGAAAGCCGCGCGTGCGAAAATAGTATTCAAAGGCCTTATCGAGTTGTGAAAATCGCCGCGTCCATGTCGCAATGTTTTCGGGTAACGCAACAATTGCGAAATTGCCGCCGCCGTCGACCGCAAATCGCTTGCCAAATTCTTGTTGCAATTGGCCCCGCAGCTTGATGGCTTTTTCGGGCTGAAAGGTCTCGTCGAGAACTTTATGGCGACGGATTTCACTCGGCTCGTACTCGCTGAGCGAGCCATCGGCGCGAAGCATGATAACCTGTTGATCGTTCCATGCAATGGGCAAACCGCGTTCGATCCCCGATGCAAGTTGGAGCTCCATCAAAGGCAACGATTTGATCGATGGCTCGGCAGCCTCCGAACGAAGAGTCGCTACTTCTACCAGGAACATTGCCACCGACAACACTACGAAGCTGACGACACATTTTTCTCGATAAATTCGCATCACAAGATTGGCGGAATCGCAATACATGAATTTTCTGTTACGGCGTTGCAGGTTTCGGCTAGGACTACCAAATAAAACTTAGTCCACAAAATCAGTCGATGCGGCGTTCCGCAAGAATTCATCGGAAACATCTGTAGCGACTCTGCGGCTTGTGCCGATGAAAACAGGGCTGGATATGCATGATGTTCCGTCGTCGATTGCCATCATTACGGCTTGCATCAGTTCAGTTTGGTTTGCTTGCACTTACTCGAAACAATTTCAACGCCATGTTCCCAACCGTCCGACTCTGCCTCGTTTTGCATAATCACCAACCCATTGGCAATTTTGATGGGGTGATCGAGCAGGCGTATCGAGATAGCTACCTTCCATTCTTGGATGTCTTTGAACCGTACTCGGAGCTCAAAATTGCATTGCATACCAGTGGACCGCTGATGCTATGGTTGGATGAGCATCACCCCGAGTACGTTGATCGTGTCAAATCGTTGGTCGCCGCCGGGAGAATCGAGATTGTCGGTGGCCCGTTCTATGAGCCGATCCTGACGATGTTGCCAAGTCGCGATCGTATAGGACAGGTCACTAAGTATCGAACTTGGCTTAGCAATCGTTTTGCAACCGACGTGAAAGGAATGTGGGTTCCTGAACGCGTTTGGGAAAGCCAGTTGATTCGCGATCTGGTACCGGCAGGTATGCGATACACGATTCTCGACGACTTTCATTTTCGAGCGGCTGGTTTAAAAAGCGAACAGTTGACCAACTATTTCTTGACCGAAGACGACGGTCATGTTTTGCGTGTTTTCCCAGGCAGCGAACGCCTGCGGTACTTGATGCCTTTTGCGGCGGCCGAAGACACGATTCAATATTGCCGTGAGATTGCTCACCAAGCCCCCGGCTCGGTCTTACTCTTCGGAGACGACGGCGAAAAATTTGGGACGTGGCCGGATACTCATGTACATTGCTATGACAACGGTTGGTTGCGTTGCTTTTTCGACGCCTTGACTTCGAACCGAGAATGGTTGATCACGTCCACTCCGTCGGAAGTCATTGTCGAAACGGCAGAAGCTGGACGGATTTTTTTACCCGATTGTTCGTATCGCGAAATGACCGAATGGTCGTTACCGGTCACTCAGCAAGCAGTATACGACGATGTGGTTCATCAGTTGCATGAGTCGGCGAACTGGCCTGACATCTCGCAATTTATTCGCGGTGGTTACTGGCGAAACTTCCGCGTCAAGTACGACGAAGCCAACGAGATGTATTGCCGGATGCTCGAAGTCAGTCGTCGCGTCGAATTAGCGCGTCGGTCTGCTGCGGACCCGGCGCTGATTCCGCAAGCCGAAGATCATCTCTATCGAAGCCAATGCAATTGTCCGTATTGGCATGGTGCGTTTGGCGGGATCTACTTGCCGCATCTTCGCAACGCGACCTATCGCGAACTCATATCAGCCGACAATTTGATCGAGAGTGCCTTAGGTCGTGACGAAACGTGGGTGGAAGCAACGACAGATGATTTCGATAAAGATCTGAAACCCGAAATTCGGTTGGCCAACGACCAATTGGTCGCCTATCTCGCTCCTTCGCGTGGCGGCATGATGTACGAATTGGACGTGCGAGCCATCCAGCATAATTTGCTAGCGACAATGCAACGTCGTCCTGAGGTGTATCATCAAAAAATATTGGCCGGCAGCAGCGCCAATAGCGATGCGGCGGCAAGCATCCATGATCGAGTCGTCTTCAAGCAAGAAGGGCTTCGGGAACGCCTGTTTTACGATCGATTTCCTCGAAAGAGTATGCTCGATCATTTTTATGATCTCGATACGTCGCTCGATGCCATCGTTCGATCGCTAGCAACCGAACGCGGCGATTTCGTTGCGATGCCTTTTCAAGCCAAACTGCGTCGAGGGACAGGCAAGGTTCAAGCTCAGTTACGTCGCGAGGGGAATGCATGGGGTGTACCGATTTGTCTAACGAAAGCCGTAACGATGATGGCTGGACAAGACAACCTGCAGGTCACGTACCTGCTCGAAGGCCTGCCGCCCGGTCGGCCATTCCATTTTGCGATCGAGTGGAACTTTGCGGGGATGCCATCAGGTGCTGACGACCGATTCTTTTTCGATGCCCGAGGCCGACAACTGGGCCAATTGGGGACCCAATTGAATCTCAAAGATGCTTCTTACATCGGTCTCATCGATCAATGGTTAGGCCTTAGCGTTCAAATGTCGCTGAATCGGCCGAGCGGCCTATGGACCTATCCGATCGAATCGGTCAGTCAGAGCGAAGCAGGTTTTGAAGCCGTCCACCAAAGCGTCTGTGTCATGCCACACTGGATTGTTCAAGGTGACATCGAAGGACGCTGGTCGGTGACGATGGACATCGTCTTAGCGGCTGAGCATCAAGTGCGACCACGAATTTCGAATGATGCTATCGCGACAAGCACACGTTCATCCCGTTGCGTTCCAACGTAGCGTTCTATCAAAGGCAAGGTGGGTAAGCTTCCAGCTTGCCAACGTTCTTTAGATGCCAGTTCAACGCAAGCTAGAAGCTTAGGCCACGTCGATACGCGGAAATCGATGTAGCTTTAGTCGCCGCCGAGATGGTAGAAAGCAGGTCGCGCGATCCAGAACACGTGGCTGTTAAACGATTACGATATTGCATCCAAGAGCCAAACGCAAAAAGCTAGCTAGCAAACTAACGAACCTATGTCAGTTCTTATCGGCTCAAATGCATTTAAGCAATTCCTCGGCCCATTCCGATGGCTTTGCCTATTCGTCGGTTGTCGCATTATCGACGGTCGACCATGGTTAGCCTTTTGCGGATTGGGACTTCTCGCGTCGCTTGGTTCATGGAATGCGAGCGCTGAACTAACGAAACCTTCCGATTATCGCGAGGCTTTTTCCGAGCTTCCCAAAATGGAACTCCCGTGCGTTCCACAGACAAAAAATGTTAGCAATCGTGATCGAACGGACATCGACTGTGTTCGAATTCGATTTGATCGCGATAAAGAAGGTAAAGCTTGGCTCGTCATTAGTAACGATTTTCCGTGGCGAGAATCGTTCGAGATTCATTGGAACGGGCTTGCTCCCGAGGTTGCCAGACCGCTGGAAAAATCGCCACCCGTGGTAATTGACCGTCCGGAAAACCCTCCAGGCGCAAACGCTGCACAAGGCAGCTCTCGATGGCGATGCGACATAGAAGCAAGTTCACACGCTGGTTGGGAGCTCAAAGCTAGCGAAGCGATGATCGTACAATGGCAGCACCGCGCCGAGCCCGCCGCTATGAGTATGTTGGAAAATCAAATTGCAACACTTAGCCAAGCCTTGACCCAATTGACACAATTTCGCCCGCTCGAAAATACTCCCCATCACGGAAGTTTTGAAACGTCGATCGTCGATGGCGGGCTTCCAGCAGGATGGCTTGTCTCGATGATTCCTTCGATCACGTGGTCGATCAGCGATCGCCATGCTCGAACGGGCAATCAATCGATGCTCTTTCATGCTAAGAACGCGAGTGCGGTTGGCTGGATACAAAGTCCGACGTTTCCTTTACCCGACGACGGGCGAGTTGCGGCTGAAGCTTGGATTCATTTTGATCCTGCGTTCGCTCGACCAAAAATTGTTGCGACCACGACGCTCCTAAAACCAGATGGGAGCCGCCAATCTTGGAAGCAGACATACCAGCGAGGCGAAGTAGTCGACAAGTTGGCTAAATGGCAGCGCATTGATTTTCCAAGTCTGAATTCGAATTCACTCGGCACGCTCGTCGATCCTGCTTGTCAGGTTCAGCTCGCGATCGACATCGAAGGACCGACACACCTTTGGATCGATGATATGGCAGCCAGCAAAGTATTTCTTGATGAAGAGGAACGCCGTCAACTCCGGAGCCAACTTTTTGTGGCACGACGTGAACTTTCGCAAAATCGCCCGATGATGGCTTGGCAACTTATGCAGTCGGATATCTCGCGTTTCGTTCTCGAAAACGCTCCGACGGCCTCGGTCGACGCGAAGGAATCGGACCAGGTCATCAATGCTATGCCCTCTAAGCCGGCCGTGCCTAACGCGATCCGACAATCGGATTGGCTGCTTTTTCGCAGGAAGCTTCGCTGAGATTGACCCTTGCAAGTCGGATTTTACCGATTTTGACGGACGGATTTGGGTTAACTGGCCGTGTAAAGGTAGTTCGAGGGTTCAAAAGGCTTTGCCGGTTACGTAGACTGGGTAGAGATTCTGACTAGCTAGCTTGTTGTTTTCTGCCTCTTTATTTGGCACAGATCGTCGGCGAAGCTTCGGAACTCGACCACTTTACCGGACGCAACATGCCGACCTCGATCTCCGATTTTTGTGCGTAATCTCCTCGCTATCTTTTGCTTTACACGATTCTGCGCCAGCTTATTGAAGCTGTACGTTTTAGGCGCACTCCTAACGATTTATTTGCTTGGACCTTCAAGGGCGATTGCCCAAGACGGCGATTCACCACCTTCCGCCGAACGCACGCGCTCAAAAGCGCCTTATTCTAGCTCCATTTTGCAAGGTGACACAACTCTACCGGATGCCCTCTACCTTCGAAATGAAAATGGCGACCCGATTTTTATTCCACAAGTTCGATACGAAGAATTTGAGCGGTACTTAAAGGAACGATCGGGCTTAAAGCAAGTCGACCTGCCACCCGCTCTACTGGAATCGATCGACGTCAAGGGAGTCATCTACGATGGCTATGCCCAATTAAACATAGAACTGTCGATGACGATTACCGATGCCTCGGCGACCTTAGTTCGATTGCCGCTGTCGATGCGGAATATGAACTGGCTAGGTCTTCCGAAAACGAGCGGTGGGAAATCGAGTATCGTCGTCGCAGGTTCTGATGACGAGGGTGTAATCTGGCGGGTCGAACCAGACGGCTCTACAAAATATACGCTCGCTCTGGAGGCCGTCTTAAAAACTGAGCAGTCGTTTTCAGAATCGTCATTGCGGCTCGAGCTACCTCCGTCAGCATCGCATATCCAGTTGGAAGTACCCGGAAGCGATCTCAATCTTCAATGGCTCGGTGCAACAGGAGAAGTATTACAAAAAAAAGTCTTAGCAAATTCGACACAGGCTGATATTCGCGGCCGAGGCGGGATCGGTACTTTGGTTTGGAGCGATCAAATTGTATCCCGTGATTTAGGGGCCGTGGAGGTTGACAGCACGACTCGGTTAGTCCGGAGCCAGGACGGTAAATTGTATCGCGGCTCCACGCTATTGCGAATTGTCTCCGACAAGAGAATTGGTCCGCGTGAACTTGTCGTTCGACTACCGGAAAATGCCAGATGGAATCCTACGCCGACTAATGGCGTCGCAACCAATTGGACATTGAATGCTTGGCGTCCGACCGACCAAGAAAGTTCGCCTCCTCCAAAAACTCCGTCTGCCGTTATCTCCGATTCTAGAGAGCGTTTGCGACTACAGCTTGCTGACGATGAGAGCGATACCATCGAGGAAATACCGATTGAATGGACACTAAAAACGGACGATTCCAACGACGGGAATTTTTCAATACTAGGAATCGAAGTCGAGGGCGTCCAACGACACGAGGGTCATTTCAATATCGTATTGCCGACCATGACTCGGTTTAGTTGGCTGCCAAGTAGCGAGTATTCGTTAGCGCAACAACTTCCTGCGTACGATGTTACCGATTCGATCGAATACGATTTTCGCTTTAATCGACAGCCGATGAGATTGCAGGCAGTCATCTCGGAAAACGACCTGCAAGCTCGATGGCGCCCTGATTATTGGGTGCGTCTTGACCAAGATGCGATGCGACTACAGGGCGTCGTTACTTTCTCGGATGGCCCAAGCCAACTGTTTGGCTTGAACATTGTCGGCGATGCTTGGCAGTTCGACGTTTGCGTTTGGGACAAGACTGGCGAACTCATTCCAACCGAGATTGTCCAAGGCAACGTGCTGCGCTTGCTACCAAATAGTTTGCTGTCGCTTGACAATCAAGACATCGAAGATCCTCTTGACGCAAGTTTACCAATCGCTATTCGCTTCTTAGCGTCACAACCGCTCCCCACCGCGGAAAGCAGCCGTGTCCAATTTCAACTGCCGAAGATCAGCATTCTGGCCAATGGCAAACGAAAGACGGAACGAGGCAACGGAACGCTCGTTGTCGATTCAGGCTCGTGGAAAATTGACTCGAACGAAGTGCGCGTGCAGGGAATGGCTCGATCGTCTGAGTCCCCCAATAGCCTCAGAACAATTCTGTCCGGTGTTCCCATCGATAATTTGCGCATATTTCGATTTCAAAGCACCGGTCAGGATCCAAAATGGACAGCCAAGGTTCGTCGAACGCCGCGAGTGATTTCCGTTGCGATGGAAACGAGAGTAAACGTTTCCTCGGACGAATGGCTATGTGAGCGACGGTGGTTGGTAGAATCGCGAGGCCCGACTCTTGAAAAGTTGCCGATCCGTATTCCAGCTTCCTGGGTCCAATCCGATGACTCGACGGGAATTGAGCTCATCTCCGATCGGATCACGGCGACTCTTGACGGGCTTCCAATCGATCTTAAAATTGCAAAACACTTGAAGGACGACTGGGTAATCGTCGAACCCGATCGCGCCAGTTGGCCTGAAACATTCGAGTTCATTATCCGATCTCGCGATTCGTTTGATCTCGGCGAAGCGGCCGAATCCACAGAGGCGGATTCGAAAAAACGAATTCGGATTTTGCTGCCGCAGCTAGAGCTTACGCCCGAAGCAAGAATTTTCGACCACCAGTCTTCAATCGAAGTTGGTCCCAGAATGATGTGCCAGGTCGATGATGCGGTTTCTAGGCCCATACAATGTACCCAGCAAGATAGACGCGTCGCGTTTCCGTTGGGTGAAAAGAGTACCGTCGTCGATGTAAGCGTTTCGCGACTCGACACGCTCAACGACAACAAGATCGACATAGAGCACATTTGGTTGCAAAGCGTAATCAACGGCCAACAAAGACGCGAACGTTGCGTTATGCGATTGACAACCCGACAATCATCGATCCGGTTTAGCTTGCCGAATGAATGGTTGGCATCCGAAACCTTTTTATTGCTCAACGGCAAGAAGAGAGAGCTAGTGCGAGACGCCGAACTGGGGCTATATCGACTTGAATTATCGAGCGAAGCTAATGACATCGCTTCAAAAGCTTCGAAACTCCTTTCGGCGACAAGCGAAGCAGCGATCCCTCGCGAATCGAAACCGATTGTTATCGAATTTTGGAATTGGTCGAATTGGAATTCACAATGGACTACTCTGATTCAAGCCGAATTTCCAACGATCCAAGACAGCCTGCACCCAGCACCGCTTCAATGGCATGTGCTGCTACCCACGACCGAACACCTTTGGACCAATTCGAGCACCCTATTGTCAGGACAACGATGGGTTTGGAGAAACTTAGGTTGGTGGCGGGAATCGAGTGTTTCACAGCGAGACGCGGAGTTGGAGTTCGGAGCAAGCGTACAACCTGAGGTAACAACTCAAACAAATCAATACGTCTTTACGTCGCTCGGTAGTATCAGCGGTCACGACGGTACCATTCGAGTCCTTCCTCGCTATCTGCTTTGGCTTCCAGTTGCACTCACGGCGTTGCTCCTTGCGTCGATCTGGCCAAAAATGGGCGTGCTCGGACATCCCTGGTTGCTGCTCTTCGTGCTTGTCATTTTAGCCTTGCTATCGATGTCGGCACCAGACATTACGATCATTCTGTCACAGTCTGCCATTGCGTCACTTTTATTGGTGGCGTTGGTAAAGGTTGTGAGTTGGGCATCGCGACAACGCGTTCATCGTCGAAGTGTTTTCGCCAATCGTTCCATGACCAATACGGCAGGCCGTCCTTCGCTGCGTTCGTTCGACGAGGAACCTTCAGCAACTCTTGGCATAAAGAATTTGGCAGACAGCGTTTCGACACCTTCGACACATGCGTTGGAGGGCCTGCCATCGACGCATGGTCCGGAGGTTCAATAATGATGAGCTTCGTCCGACGAGTTTGTTCATTATTGACGTTTTGCCTCGGACTATTTGGAGTCGCCCTCGGCGAGCGTCTAGCCTCAGCTTCGGACTTAGAACCGGCAACGGATTTTGAATTCCGACGCGTCTTTGTTCCCGAAGCGGATCTTCCGTTGTTGGGCAGTGATTTCGTACCGATCGAAATCGGTGAAATTGAGCGACTCGTCAAGAGTCTTCGCCAGCAGTCCAAAATTCCCGTTGACCAAACGATGCCTCGATTGACACAGTCGCGCTACGTGGCGTCGCTAGTCGGTCAAGATCTCGTTTCCAAAGCATCGCGCCATTCCATATCTTTTCAGGGCGATCATTCCAGCTATTATTCATTTGTTCCCTGTTCGCTGGCAGTCCGGCCATTAGGCATGGAACTGCAACAAATGAAACCAAGCAGTCGATCAGGTTTCATCAACGACAGTCAATCGATGCGATACGATCTACGAGGCGTTCCGTCGGTCAGCGTCAATCAATCGACCGATTTTTGGTTTGGGTGGAGCGCACACGGCGATGCCGAACAAGATACGTTGAGACTAAGGTACCACCTCGATATTCCGAAATGCCTAAACAATCGAATGCTGCTGCAATTGCCGCCGATGTGGCGCATCGAAAGCGAGTTGTGCGTCACGCGACCTGTCAAAAATCTAGCGGAACAGATCGAGGTAGACTGGCCTGGACTCGGTGATCTCGATCGCGAGTCCAACAATTGGTGGTCGATCGAACTCAGCAATCTCAACTCGGTATCCTTTGATTTGGTACAGGATTTCGAAGCATTTCAGCTCAAGCACGAATCGTTGATCTATCGAGAAAGAGTCGACTATCGACTTCGATCAAGCGGACTTGAAATGACTTCGGATTTTCATTTCGCTGAAACCATTGTCCCTTCTACGAAGCTGTCCATTCGAGTTGCCGCCGGATTGCACATCGCTGCCATTTCACTCGATGACCGAGCGTTGGAGTGGCGACCGAGTCCTCGAGCCAACTGCATCGATATCGTTAGCAACCATGAAGGTGATACCCTGGAAGCGATCGACGGTAGCCGAATGATCGTTCGGGCCATTTCGATTTGGCCCTTACCAAACCAACAAACTAAGCTTCCAACAATACAAGTTGAGGGTGCCTATTCCCTGGAAGGTGTTGGGTCGCTCTCAATCCAATCTGGCTGGGAAGCTCACCAAGTCAGCTTGGAAGGCGGTCAGGTTGTAGCCAGAAGCGGAGCTAATAAACTCGGCGGTTTATCGCGATGGGATTTTGCCTGGGCCGGAGAACCACCCAAGATCGATTTGCAAGCCTCGCCTCGCGAATCGCTTGGTGTTGCCGAAACGTTCACGCATTTGACCAACGAGAACAATGGTTTTGCCGCGACAAGCTGGTTAACCATCAACGCAAGCACGAATCCGAGATCGGCAATTCGCTTCTTGCTTTCACCTGGCTGGACGATTGAATCCGTCCAATCCACTGATCGTCGATATATGCCAACCGTTCAAAAGTCGCCCAGCTCTGTTGCGTCGGAATGGGAAATTCTACTATCTCCACCGGTTGCCAATCAGGAACTAGAATTGGAAGTACGCGCTCGATACTCGTCACCGACGACATCCGAAAATTCCAATACAGCCAATTTAACATTCGATGGCGCAAGACCGATTACCTTTCAGGATATCCAACAAACAGATTTCTATAGGATTGAACCGGTTGGTCGGTATCGAGTCGATGCTAATGTTGGATTGATTCAATCTCGGATCGATGAAAATCAGCTCTCGGAGCGTCAACGCGATCACTTGCCGCGCATGGGAGATGTCTGGTTGCTCAAGACTGAAAGCGGCGCGATCCCGCGTCTGAGTTTTCGACGCCAATCTGCGCCGTACTCCGTTGAACTTGAAACCGATATCGTGCCGGGAATCAATTGCATATCGGCAACCTATCGTTTGCGGTGTAAACCGATTGCCGGTGTCGTTTCGTCCGTAACGATCGACTTTAGTCGACTCGGTAACACTTCCATTCGATGGCGTCAGAAGACCAATTCCAGTGACCTACGCAATCCGTGGTCGGCTGTTGAATCGCAAAGCCAGCGAAGAAATAGCACCGACGCAACGAAGATACCGTCGAATTCGACTTCGGGCGATCGAATGGTCCGTATCGAACTTCGTAACGCAACTTCAGAGGCTTTCGAAATCGAAGGGTACGCCGAATTTCATTGGGCACGAACCGAATCGTCAAGTCCGGTGGCGCTCCAGATTCCGCTTCCCTCCTTACCGGAGGCAGCGCAACAAGATGCGACGCTTCATATCGACAATCGTCTTGCATTGATGCCCTGGAATGAAGATTCACCCTGGATTCCCACCGGCTACACTCGGTTAGCAATGAATAATGAAGCTCACCAATTTCGATATGACCCTATTCGCGTTGGTTCGGTCGATGTACGAACGAGTCACCATCCTGATCAATCGAAAGCCTGGCTCTCGGACGTCATTACCAAGTACCAGCTTTTCTTAGACGGACAGCGAGAAATCCAAATCGATGCAGCCCTTCACTCCAATGACGAAACTGAATTGATGATCCACCTCCCCGCGCAGTGGCGATTTCGAGCAGCATCTCTCGACGGAAATCCCGTGACAACGAGTATCGATCCAATGTTGTCCGACACCCTTCGAGTTTGGATTCCACGACAAGTATCCGCCATACCGTTTGTTCCATTTTCGCTCGTCTTAGATGGTCCACCAATTGCCATTCAGCACCGCGAGAACCTTGAACTCCCTTCCATCCGCCCTGACTGTCCAATAACTCGACACCGCTACGAGCTGTGGATGCCCGCTTCGCTGTCCGTCGCATCGATCGATAAGTCGAATTGGACTGACGGCCCTACCTTTCGATTGGCCAACCTTTGGCCAGTCGACGTATGCCGTAGTCTTATTTCAAATCATTTGCCAGTGGAAGCGAAAGAATTGCCATTCGAAAAATCGCCACCAAATCAGGTTAAAAGCGAGGCCCCGATTCCTCGACTGGCATGGAAAACCGAAGTGGTTAAGGAATCGAACTCAAATCCAATGACTGTTTTGCTGATTGTCAATGAATTCAGACGAGCGGAATACTGGATACTCTGCTTTGCGGGCCTCGCGTTCTCGCTTTGTTTAAGGGCGATACGCAAAAACAATTTGGCGATCGGATTGTTGATACTACTTTTTGGAATGCTGGCCACTAGCGGTAATCGACTTGAAGCCCTCCAACTTGTCTCGCTCGGATGGTTGTTAGGGTTCGTGTTGATAGCGATTTTTGCCTGCATTCGCCCGAAAGCGGCTCTACTGGAACCTTCTAACTTTTTATCGAAGCGACTCAGTCTTTCGGCGAATTTCTCACGACGAAGCGGCCTAAATCCAAAAGCACCGACCGCACCTAAAACAGCTACGCACCTTCCCATTTTTTGGTTCGGACTGGCCATTGTTTCAGCCGTTTGCGGTGAATGTCGTTCGTCGATCGCGCAGTCCAAGCCTGATGAGATATACCCTATTGTTATTCCTACGGATTCCAACGATGAGGTCTCGTCCGATGTTGGTTACATTTCCGAGAAATTGCTTCAGCGGCTTTATCGAGAACAGGCCCCCCAAACACGGGCGGCGGAACTTATTTCAGCTCGTTACGAATTGCGCTTAGTCGATTCTGACTTTCGTGGATCCAGCAGCAATGCGATTCTGAAACTGCGTTATGAAATCGACGTGCAAGATCTTAGCCAACCAATCACTTGGCCGCTTGACGCGAAGCAAGCTAGCTTCGTTTCGCTGAGAATTGACGGCAGCGAAACTCCATTAGGAAGTCGCCTGCGCTGGAATGATCGCGAACTAAGTTGGACTCCGATCGAGCAAGGTTTGAACCAAGTCGAACTCACCATCGCACCGATCATTGTTCGTCAGCCCGATGGACAGTCTCTGCTTGCGGTCAATGTTATGCCGATTGCAGGAGCCCTTTTAGACATCGAAGCCGGCGAACGAGCCGACGTCCAGACAAACGCACTTGGTCAAGTCGCGAATCCTACCATGGGACGCTACCAAGCTGCGCTCGGCCCCAATCCTATTTTATCTGTCTCTTGGCGCGAGCCCGAAAAGGAAAACCGGACGACTTTACCATTGGCAAGTATCCAAACTTCGCTTGCATTGTTAGAAGATAAAGTTCTCGCTCAAACGAAGATCGATATCGATGTCGCAGTAACCAAAGCCGTGCACTTTGATATCGAATCGGACGCGGCTTGGCAACCGCTTGGGAGAAATTGGGGGGCAGCGAAGTTGCTGGATTCCGTTCCAGCAAGCAGCAACAACCGACGTCGTTATCGAATGCATTGGGAAAAAGATACCGGCGACGCAGGCAATACTCGCTCGATACTCATTCATTGGATATCGAGCAATCCGAAATCTGCTTTGATGAATTTACCCAATGTCGAAATGCCCGGCGTTCGAATCAATAGCAATATGTTGCGATACGTACGCAACAAAGAATCCAGGTGGAATCTCGAAGGATTGCAGTCTTGGCCCTTGGAGTCCGAAGAACCGAAAGCCCGCTTGGAATGGATGCCGCAAGCAGGGACGCATCTCCTTACGTATCGAAAGCCACTCAACGGCTCGTCAGTATTCCTTCGACGTTCCGTCGGCGAGGCAAAGATCGCTGCCAAGATGGAAACCTATCTTCGCTTTCAAAAGAGCAAACTATCTGGCAGAACGACTATTTCGCCTGAGATAAATGACATTCGCTATCCCGTGGCAAGTTTTCTGATCCCTGCCGGTGTGCACATCCAATCGTCGCAAGTCAATCAAGTCGATGTTCCATTCTCAACGTCGAAATTCAACGAAGAACAGCAGAGACTTCAAGTCTTTCTCGATCCTGCACTCCCTCGTACTGATTCGATTGAGATTGAATTTGAACAGAACTATCAAGAGTCGGAATGGAATATTCTTCCGTTCCCCGTTTCAGAGAACTTCGAGATTGTCCAGCATCATGCTTCGGCAACCCGCGTCGTGAATCTAAACATCGTCTGGGACGCATTCGATACCCCCGCGCTCAATGCAACGACCACCCTCGCTCCTCGCGTGCCAAATCGTTCGATCCACATAAACCAAGAACTTGAAGTCGAGGCGTGGCATACAATCTTAGTGCCACCATCGCTTACTAAGCCACCAATAGAAGCCCAAGAAACCACCGAAAATCATTCGCCTCCACGATATCGAATCGATCGCTGGACTCATGCATTTCAGGGAAACGCTGTTTCTCGACTGCATCGAACCGAAGATCGATGGCGGTTTCAAGTTCATGGTCAAGTTAAGGCTTCGTCGATGCCGATTGACGGCGTCTTGATGGAAATCCCTCAATCTATTCTCGATAATCTCGTTTGCAGTCATCGAATCGCAAGTTTCGCTTCGCCAGAAATAGGTCGACAACTGATTTTTATATTCTCCGATCAATCGTTGCCCAATGAAATATTCGATTTCGAAATTTCTTCGAACCTGCAAGCGACTGAAAGCAATTCGACGACCTCCCTGCCAGAAATTCGACTCATGGGTGACATCGAGTGGCGTCAATGGATGATCGTCCCGCGCTCGATTGCCAGTCAAGAAGCCCGATGGAATCTTTCCGGTGCGCGGACGGTCGAATCCTCTTCAGTCCCTGATTTTATCAAGCCCGAGGTCAAAGAGTTGTTGGACGATAGTCTTGTCGCAGTACCAACGCTTGATCGCCCAAGTATTCGTCTTAGCAACGTCGCTGCTAACCGGCTCCAAATTACCTTGAGTCTGGTAGAACACCGGGCTGTGGTGGATGCTAATAAAGTCGAGAGACTTAGTTCGTCCTTCAGTTTTATTCCTCGAGGACATAAGAACATTAAAATCGTTCAACCAGCCAATTTGCACTTGCTGGCCGCCGAATGCAATGGCAGAAGTATTCCGACCGGATTGATTCGAGAGTCGAACGTGAACGCCCAGCCTTCGGAAGCCAAGGAAACGGTGCTCAATCTTCGATTGCTTTCGTCGTCGATGCCGCAGCAAGTAACGTTGCACTACTATCGAGCAGCCACGCACGATGAAACGGACGTTCGACATCAAATATGGCCGGAGGCGATCAATGCGACCCCTCATAAATCGTTGCTTGTCGTGGATGCTACGTCGAAGGTTCGCTTAGATACGATGCGGTCGGTCGACGAACAAGAAAGGCTTGAAATCATTGGTGCAGGAATGCTGGAACTCATGGAGCAATCGACCGACATCGTCGCCGAAGCCCCCTCCAATGAACGCTCGCAGTGGTGGCGCGATTGGGAATCCGTCAACACGAAATTTTGGCATGATGCCTCGACTCTGACCAATTCAACGCTGCTTGAAAGTTTGAGTAACCGACGACAGATACTTCGCGAACGTTTGCAATTGCCACTCCCAATCGACGCTTCGGAATCGCTGCTTGGCTCGGACGATCCGTTTGCAAAAGAAAATCAAGTCATCGACCGCCTCGATCGAATACGTTCGACAACCCATTCGCGACAATGCTTTCTCATGAATAGTATTGAGGAACCTACTTCGAATAAGTTTCCTCGATGGGCGACTGACGAAACAGACCGACCATCGAACATCAAGCTATGGCTTCGATGGAGTATTTGGTTCATGGCAGCCGTATTAACCATTCGGTTCGTGAATTTTCGATTTGAACGCTGGAGCGTTGCCATTAAAACGGTCCTTCAATCGCGACCATGGTGGCTCATCGTAGGACTCGGCGTACTAAGCTACGCGATCGCGCCGACTCTTTGGCTCAGTCCCTGCATCATCGCAATCGGACTATACTTTGCGATTCGCGCTTTCTGGAACGAAATAACGAGAGTCCATCGATAAGAAGTCTTGTAACCTCTGGCTTGGTGGCACGTCCCTGAGTCTTCGAAGGGCGTGGTCGCATAAAACACGCCCTTCGAAGACTCAGAGCGTGCCACCCGGTTTATAGAAAAACCCGAAGTTATTTTTGACCCGAGCCCTAGGGAGACGACGGCGCTACTTCGTTGCATAATAGGTAGATGAACAACGCACGTCCCCAGCCTAATCAAGATCGACGGCTTCCGATTCGACCATCGAAAGATTCGCCACATGAAACATCCAGTGTTTGCGAAAGTGCGACGGCGCTTGCCGAAATATTGCTGACGTCCGCGCTCGATCAGCAAACGCGCGCGGAACACGCCGACGCGGCGAAACTTGGTCGGATGATGGATGACCCAAGAGGCAAGGCGTTTACACTTGCAATGGTCGATCAAGTCTTCCGCAGCCATAATCCAATTGCTTCGGCGCGGCGATGGCGTCGCTTGCTGCAAATGTTTGGCGCGCCCCGGTATCTACCGTTGTTAGATCGCATGCTGATGCGAGCCGGGTCTGTGGCAAGTCGTGTCTTGCCAGCGTTCGTAATGGCAGCGGTCGCTAGTCGGATGCGATCAGAGAGCGCGCGAGTTATTCTACCTGGTGAAAAAACGCCGCTCAACAACTATCTCTCGAAGCGAACCGCTGAAGGTTTTAGAATCAATCTAAACCACCTCGGCGAAGCCGTGTTAGGTGAGGAAGAAGCATCGCGCCGGCTCGCCGCCGTACTGGATCATCTCGAAAATCGGTCGGTAAAGTACATGTCGGTAAAGATCTCTGCAATTTTCAGCCAGATCAATCTAGTCGCCTGGGACGAAACGCTGTCGGAAATCAAAAGCCGATTGCGCACGCTCTTTCGCACAGCGGCTCGACTTGGAAAATTTGTCAATCTCGACATGGAAGAATATCGCGACCTCGAACTGACGGTTGCGGCGTTCTGTACCCTTCTCGATGAACCCGAATTCCACTCGTTTTCAGCCGGCATCGTACTTCAGGCGTATCTACCCGATTCATGCGCCGCGCAGCAAGAGCTGACCGAATGGGCTCGAAACCGTGTGGCCGCCGGTGGATCGCAAATCAAGATTCGATTGGTAAAAGGTGCAAATCTGGCGATGGAAAACGTCGAGGCTGAATTGCACGGTTGGCATCCCGCTCCCTACGCTTCGAAAGCCGAGACGGACGCCAACTTTCGCCGACTGCTCGAATTTGGTTGCCAACCTAACAACGTAGCCGCAGTTCGCTTAGGTGTAGCCAGCCACAATCTATTCGACGTAGCACTCGCCCTTACCTTGCGCGAAAGAAATGGTGTCGAAAAGCAAGTTGAAATCGAAATGCTTGAAGGGATGGCGAACCATCAAGCGAGAGCCGTCCGCGATGCGTCTGGCGGATTATTGCTCTACGCTCCAGCGGTGAAGCGAAGCGATTTTCTCAGCGCGATGGCCTATCTTGTCCGTCGCCTGGACGAGAATACGGCACCCGAAAATTTTCTTCGCGATATGTTTGCCATGCGACTCGATTCGGCAGAATGGGAGCGACAGCGATCGCGATTTGTGCAAGGCTGGAACGAGCGGTCAATGGTTTCCACCGAGTCTCGTCGCGTGAAACCCGCATTCGAGCCGACTCGCGCCGTCGACTTTCAAAACGAGCCCGACTCCGATTGGACACAGTCGGCGATACGAACGCAACTAGGCGACGCCATTCAAACTTGGCAGCCAGAGCCGTTGCCACAGTTGCCAGACCTCGATTCGATGTTGCGTACCGCCGTGACCGCACAGACTGCTTGGGAAGCGATGGGAGTTTCGCAGCGCGCCAAGATTATCAATCGCGTCGCCGAGATTATGAGCTCGCAACGATTCATCGCACTTGCTTGTCTACAAGCCGATGGTAAGAAAGCAATCTCCGAAGGTGACGGCGAAGTTTCTGAAGCGATCGATTTCGCTCGCTACTATTCGCGAACCGCCGATACTCCGCACGATATCACCACGAAATCGCTCGGCGTAGTCGCGGTCGTCGCTCCGTGGAATTTTCCATATGCCATTCCTGCCGGTGGCGTACTGGCCGCGTTGATGGCTGGCAACAGTGTGATCTTAAAACCCGCCCGAGCAACCTTGCAGATCGCTTGGCTCTTGGCTCGCCAACTTTGGGAAGCGGGCGTGCCTCGAGACGTGCTCCATTTTTTTCCGTGCGATAACACGATTGGTCAAGCTCTCATTACCGATTCGCGCATTCAGTGTGTGATCTTGACCGGCGGTTACGAGACGGCTCGCAAGTTCCAACAATGGCGACCGTCGCTGCCGCTGTTCGCCGAGACGAGCGGAAAGAACGCGATCGTCATCACGGCTCAAGCTGACCGTGAATTGGCTATTAAAGATCTTGTGCGATCCGCCTTTGGTCATTCGGGACAAAAATGCAGTGCCGCAAGTCTCGCTATTTTGGAAGCCGAAGTCTACGACGATCCAATCTTCCAACGACAGCTTCGCGATGCCGCCGCCAGCCTGCATGTTGGCCCAGCTACCGATCCGCGAAGCGTCGTGACACCGCTAGTAATCAAGCCAAGTGAGAATCTTCACCGCGCGTTGACAACCCTTGACGATGGCGAACAATGGTTACTCGAACCGCGTCAGCTCGGCGACGATCGTTGTTTATGGACGCCCAGTATCAAACTGGGTGTAAGACCCGGATCATGGTTTCACCGAACCGAATGCTTTGGTCCAGTGCTTGGAATGATGCGAGCCGAATCGCTTCAGCAGGCGACCGAGTGGCAGAATGGCACCGACTTTGGACTCACCGCCGGCTTGCACTCGCTCGATTCGGATGAAATCGCTTGGTGGCGCGATCGAGTTCAAGCAGGTAATCTTTATATCAATCGTCCGATCACCGGTGCGATCGTTCAGCGGCAACCGTTCGGCGGCTGGAAGCGTTCCTGCATCGGGCCGGGAGCCAAAGCGGGCGGTCCAAACTACGTATCGATTTTCTATTCACTGAGCGACACGAGTGATATCGAAGATATTGAAGCTGACTATCGCCAAACATGGAGTAGTTACTTCGCCATCGAGCATGATCCATCAGCATTGCGAGCTGAGAGCAACCTCTTTCGCTATCGACCATCTCGCGGCGTGATCTTGCGGCTCGATACAAGCGACCGTTGGAGCATCGAGCGAGCAAAGCTTGCCGCACAGCTCACCGGCACACCGCTAACGATCAGTCTCCGCGCCCAGGAGAGCGACTCGCAGTTCATCGCACGGCTTCCCCAGCTAGCGGCAAATGCCGAATTTCTCCGAACGATTCGATCACCCAACGACGAAGTATTGCGAGCCGCTCACGCCGCCAATCTCAACTGGATCAACGCACCCTTAGTATCCAATGGTCGAATCGAACTACCCCGCTGGCTACGCGAACAAAGTATCTCCAGAACCCGCCATCGCTACGGACACATAGCCGAGTGATAACCACACCCCCGACCTAACCTGATGAGGAAGTGAGCGGCACGGCGCGAGCCTGGATTATTCATCAGCCGGAGTGCGTTAGCACCGGTTCGCTCGAATTGCTAGGAGACCGGACGCGAGCGTTGGCCGTTCCATAAATGTAGGCCGTCGAAAAGAACTGCGTCCCCTTTGATTCGCCTCAAAGTCAATCTTTCGATTTGCACCCGCAGCGCGTTGCGAGCTTAGACATCTTCCGGTGCGGTCGCAGTGATCGCAAGAAACCGTGTAAAATCGGCAGTATTGAAAGTAATGATCCGATCAATACCATGACGAAGCATGGCCGCAACAAGTCGCGTATCGTGGGATTTCTTCCCCGACACAGCAGCTCGCAGTAGAGCAGCGCATGAAGCGACATCACGCGAAGCGGATATTCAACAACGGCGATCGAGCACGGATCTTGGATGGCGGTCATGATGAAGTCTTAATCGAGTTGGTTAGTTAATAAATCCTCCTTGAATAGGTATTAGTAGATCACGAAGTCCAGTCAGCAATCTGTAGGTTTTCCACACGAAAAAACTCGCGCGCGTTGCGAGTCGCGACGGTCAAATCGCACGAGATCGCTTGAGCCGCGATTAGTACATCGTATGGACCGATCATTTCGCCTCGTGATTCGAGCTTCGCACGAATCGCGGCGGCAATTTTTGCCGAATCGCTATCAAATGCGACGACTTGCAGCAAGGAAATGAGCTTCTCGACTTTCTCTTGTTCTTCGTGTGGACGACTGCATTTGGCGATTCCGGTGAATAGTTCGTAAACGGTAATGGACGATACGAATAGCTGCTCACGTGGAATGAACGAAAGATGCTCGACGGCTTTGGGTTTCCCTTTCATAACCGCAATACAAACATCGGTATCAAGTAGAAACTTCATGGTTTGCCCTCGACCAATCAAATTGAGATATTTGGTGGTTCACCCTGAGGCGGTCGCTTGAATGCGGGGTCGTCGATACGAATTTCTTCAAAGAAGCCGACTGGCCAATCGGATGAATGGCTCAACACCGGTTCGAGCACCAAGCTGTTCCCCTCTCGGCGAATGGACACTTCCGAACCGTCAAGTCTGAACTCGGCGGGAACGCGTACGAGTTGTCCTTCGTCGCTATTAATCACTTGTGTTGTTGTCATTTAATGCTCCGTAGTTTGACCATTCAATATTGTAGTAACTGCGAACTGCGGTGGGAACAAAAAAATTGCGTCCGTCGCTGGTTCAAATAGTGAGGGAGGGTCAGCGGGGACACAGCACATTGTTGGCGAGGTCGTTCCGAATGTGTGGGAAATCGCCATTCGAACGCGCAAACTCTACATTGTTCGCTTAAGGTGCAAAAAGACGTGTGTCCCCGTACGACTCGTCCATAAGGTGCAAAAAGACGTGTGTCCCCGTACGACTCGTCTGTGTCCCCGTACGACTGTTCCTTTCATTCTCAAGGTCTTACGAGAAGTATTCGCGATGTCATTTCAACGATCGGACAGTGCGAAAGTCCGAGGGGCGGGAGGGTGTCAGCGCTTTCCAGAGCCCCGTCCTTTCCTTTTGAGCGAAAACGAAGGCGTTCTTGAATCGTTCATCAGTTCCGAATGTCTCTTCATACCAAGCATGCCCGTTACTTATTATTTCACTGTTGATCAACGTGCCGTTCAAGAATACTATCCCAAGAAAATCGCCTTTGCCATCGGAGGTTTTCCATTCGATCCAGGGCGATTTTCCCGAAAGCAGTGCACTCAAGGCATCGTGGGCCGCCGTGCCGTGATCTTGATCGAGTTCTGGCGCATCGACTCCTAGTAGATGAATAGTCCGCGACTTTTGTTCCTCGTCGATCGCTACAAACGTATCGCCATCGACAATGGATTGGACTTTACCGATGAAGACAAATGACTCCTCGACTTCACGGATCATACCGTGAACATAGTTCCAGTCGTTGCGGGACAACTTTTCTATTGGCACTTTGACTTGTTTACCGTCCGGCTTTTCCAGCTCGACGAGGCCATCGACAAATCCAACAAGCATCGCTTCTGTCTTGAAGCCGCCTACCAGCGCGTTCCATTCCCGCAGAGTAGCGTGGGGTCGCACTTTATAGGCGAGGCGAGGGCTTGGCTCGACAGAGGGGCTGGTCAGAGACGGTGGTGGAGGCGATGTGGACTTGTAATCGGAATCAAAAGGAATCGCTACGTTGCTAATTACTTCGGTTGCGGTCGGCTCAATCGGGGCTGGGACAACAGGCCTGTCTTCGACGAGGATTTGGTTGTTCGCCAAGGGAGTTGACAGTATTTCCGAATTCGAGGTTCGTGCCGGGCCGAAGATAAGGGAATAGGGGATACCGCAAAAGATCCAAGGCAGGATGAGAAAGGCAAGGATAATGGTTAGGTATGGGGAGCGTTTGCGCCGGGCTGCCATTGCTTGTACACATCATGGGATCATAGTCAACCGACGAGCAAACAAGCCCAAACTTTCTGAAAAGAGGCGCTCATAATCTGCGGCATATCGGAAGAAGTCAAATTAACGTAAACGTATATTTGACTGGTTGCAACCTTAGCTTACAATAGTCACCAAGAGAGATTTTACCGAATACATTTTTGGGGCTTAAATGAAAGCGATTTCATTACTGGCAAAATTGCGAGAACTCGGATCGACGGCGGCGGTAGCGGCGGCTTTCCTTGCCTATCCATTTTCTGCGCAAGGCTCGGCTGTGGTGAAGCCGGTGTTACGTACGGCATTGGAAAGTGCGGGGGCGCAGCTAAAACAACGGCAAAAAGCTGTCCCTCCGCTTATTCTTACACCATCTAATGAGAACTTCTTTTTGATTGGACACCGTTCGCACTCATCGCATAGCTCACACCATTCAGGCAGTTCAGGTTGGCAACGATCACATACTTCTCATAGCTCACACCACTCGGCGAGTTCACGATCGAGCTATAAGCTTCCATCCGTATCGTCGCATAGCTCACATTTTTCGTCGAGCGTGCAAACAACTCGCGATATTCGAATCGCGCCATCGTCGGGGCGGACGGCGGCGCGGGAACGCGACACGTACAACCCACCTGCGTCCGCGCCCGTTGTGCTACCAGCGTCCTCGCAAGTTGTGCCACCACCGCCTGGCGTTGAGGTCGCTGCCAATCGCTTTGTCTTGATAAAGGTCCATCAGCACCTCAATGGGTTCGTTATGGCGGAGATTCTTGATAAAGACGAGAACGTCTTAATAATGCGAGGGATATTCGATACGGTCGGATCGGCTGTCATCATCTCGCTGAATTCAGCCGATCAAGAGATCACGATCAAGGATACAGCACTAGAAATTCTCGTTATCAAAGCAAGAGAGGAATGAACGAATGGAACAAGCGACGACGGGAGTGGTATTGTTTCATTTTGACTTGTTAGTTCATTCCATGTATGTAATTAAGACCACTGCGTTGCGATATAGTGGTCACTATCATGTTGCGATCGAGTCCAACGGGGCGTCGCGCGTAAGTGTCATACTGCGTCCGCGCGATTCATCGCCGCTTCATCCACTTGATGCTCGTCAGTTTGATGCGGATGTACTGGAACAAGAACTACGTGAGCGGGTCGCACTGGAAACCAAGAGCGTTCGCGAGTTGTTGCTGGCACAAGCCTTCTCGGCAATGGCTCTGGTTGATCCTGAGACGGAGACATCGGATTTCAGAGATGATCCGCTCGGTATTGGAGGTCCAAACAGGAAGGTTCGAACCGAGGGGAAGGCACACCCATGAAGCGTGTTCTCTTGCCGCTTCACGGTACCACTTTTCAGAGCGAAGCGGCGTTCCAATCGCAAGCTGGTAAAGAGTACGCCCTGTTGCCAATGCGATTCCTAAAACTGGACGCGTCGCGCTATGTCATGACCAATATGGCGGCGGAGTATGTCATCGTCGACAAGGCCACCCTTCATCGCTACGTTCGTCATGAACTGTCATCGGATGATCCGGCCTATGAACTTCTTAAGTCGCGACATTTTCTTCTCGATGCTGACTCTCGCATCGCGCTGGATTTGCTCGCCTGTAAATATCGCACCAAACACAGCCTCCTATCACAGCTTACCAGCTTGTTCATGTTCGTAGTCACGCTTCGCTGCGAACATAGCTGTCCCTATTGTCAGGTGTCACGGCAATCGCAGGATCGCAAGGCATTTGATATGCAGACAGCTCATGCCGAGCGAGCTATCGAGTTGATGTTTGAAACGCCATCGCCTGCAATCAAAGTCGAATTCCAGGGCGGAGAACCACTACTTAATTTTGAACTGATCCGCTGGATCGTCGAACGGGTCGTGGCGCGTAATCGTGACAGCCAGAAATCGGTGAGTTTCGTTATTACGACCAATCTCGCGCTGATCAACGATGAGATATTGGAATTCTGCGCGGACTACGGGGTGTTCATTTCAACCAGCCTTGATGGGCCAAGGGAACTGCACAATGCCAACAGGCCTAGGCCGGGGAATGATAGTTACGAGCGGACCGTTGCTGGCATCGAACGAGTGCGCTATCGGCTTGGCGGCGACAGTGTTGCGGCGCTCATGACCACGACACGTTTGAGCCTTGCGCAACCGGAAGCGATTGTCGATGAATATATCACACGCGGTTTTACATCGATTTTTCTTCGCTGCCTAAGTCCATTCGGGTTTGCGGTTAAGACTGGAGCCGTTGGCAGCTACTCGATCGAGGAGTGGCTCATCTTTTATCGTCGGGCGTTGGCCCATATCATTGAGCGCTGCCGCCAAGGAGTGGCGATCCGCGAAGACTACGCGGCCCTAATTCTGCGGAAGGCACTGACGCCTTTTCCGACTCATTACGTCGACTTGCAATCCCCAGCGGGCATCGGGCTTGCGTGCCTTGCGTTTAATTATGATGGCAACATCTATGCATCGGATGAATCGCGTATGCTGGCGGAGATGAAGGATACGACGTTTCAACTCGGGCATGTCGAGCACGATAGCCTCGCGTCCGTTGTGGGTTCCGATCGGCTGATTCGCCTGCTGGGTGACACCATGTCGGAAAGTGTTCCGATATGCCATGAATGCGGAGTACAGCCCTATTGTGGTAGCGATCCTGTCTATCATCATGCGACGCAAGGCGATGCCATTGGCCACAAGCCGCGAAGCGGTTTTTGCCGTAAGAATATGGAGGTGATCCGGCATCTTCTTACGCTAATGGAAGATGATCCTTCATCGGCGGAGGTATTGCGATCATGGATTCGCTGATGCAAATGAAGACGGAGGCCACTGTTTTACATGCAAAATTTTCTGAACGCTACGATCGCGAACCGTGTGTGCTTCGAGTGACGAGGAATGCAGATGTCAATCAGCCGGATCGCCACGCACTCCTTTCGACAGAAAAACAGGCGAACAGTGTCGCATTCGGGGCAACTCTTTCATATCAATGGAATCTGAGTACCTCCGTTCCGATGCGGTTCACGCTCCCGGACGCATTTGGCTATCTTGATGAAGGTGACATACTACGTATCAGTCCAAGAAGCGGGGACGTATGGGTAATGTATCGCGTAAACGCCCGTACCCATTCGGTATTTGTCACCGAGCGCTGCAATAGCTGGTGTGTTATGTGTTCGCAGCCTCCTAAGCCACGTGACAGCGTAAACTTGGCAGATGCTTGGGAGCAGGCCATCCCCTTCATGGACCCGCTTACGCCGGAGCTCGGCTTCACCGGAGGAGAGCCAACATTGCTCGGCGATCGATTCATAAAGCTGCTTACCCTTGCGCGCGACTGCCTACCAAAGGCTGCAATTCATGTGCTCAGCAATGGCCGCTTATTCGCCTATCTGAGCTTTGCCGAAGCCGTCGCGTCGGTGAAACATAACGATCTAATCGTTGGGATTCCACTTTATTCCGATATTGGCTGGCGACACGATCATGTGGTGCAGGCGCCGCATTCGTTTGACCAGACGGTGCGCGGTATACTCAACTTGGCTCGGGTAGGTGTAGCGGTGGAGATTCGCGTTGTTTTACATCGGCTTACGCTGGAACGGCTTCTCGAACTCGCACAGTTTATCGCCCGGAATTTTCCATTTGCCGCACACGTCGCGCTCATGGGATATGAGCCGATTGGATTTGGGCGGACAAATTTGCGCTCGCTATGGGTTGATCCAGTTGAATACCACGAACCGCTGAAACGGGCCGTGCAATGGCTGGTTCAGCAGGGAATAGCGGTATCCATTTACAACCATCAACGATGCATACTGCCAGAGTCGCTATGGCCTTTTGCGGTGAAGAGTATTTCGGACTGGAAGAACATTTATCTACCGATCTGCGAAGGCTGCGAGGCGCGTCAGGACTGTGGTGGTTTTTTTCATTCAGCGGTCGATGCGCATAGTGCGCACATCAAACCGCTGCAAGTTCATTCATTACTCAGCTAGAAAGCATCAACATGGACATGGGCGTTTGGATTGGCATGGGATTGGCGGCAATTTACGGATTGATCGGTATCATCCTATCGGTAGTAGGATACTTCCTGTTCGATCTTGTCGAGTGGCGAATTGATTTCGCTGATGAGATCAAAAAGGGCAATATGGCAGCCGCCATTGTCATGGCCGCCTTCATCCTCGGCATCTGCTTAATCGTAGGGCGTGCCATCGGAAGCTAACATGAAGATCGAATCAATCGCCGCGGGCCAATACGAAATCGGCGACGACGGCGTCCCGAATGCATCCCCAAAGCACTCGCGATTCATCGGAACGCCGTTTTGGATCTTGGCGATTCCGTTCAGTTGGAAATTGTTCGAGGACGCGATCCTTGTCGAGTCGTCAAATTCGAAGCTGCTCGATTTAGACTTGAAGTCTTGTTGTAGAGACACGCGAATTCGTCAATACCTAGAAGCGTCCACTGCGATGGAAGTACTTCTACCATGGAGTCAGCAATCGATGATCGACTTGCCTTTGACTGGCCTTACTTGGTTCGAATCCGATTATTTGGCTCGACTACTTGGTGGTCGATTACCAACTGAGGTCGAATGGGAGATCTTGGTCCGAAGCGAAACAAAGTCGACTGGAAGTTTAAATCAAACTTCAAAGAGAAGAGAACTGCCCCTTCAAGAATGGACGGCTGATGCATTCGCCCCCAAATACTGGCGGGCTGATTTTCGCAAAAGGGGAACTCCTTGGCACGAAGGAATGAGTTCTAATGTTACAATACGCGGGCACTGTTCGAACGAACTACATCGGCATCCATGCTATCGACGAGGCGGTGATCCCACTAAATCCCATCCGCAACGAGGATTTCGAGTTGCTTGGGATCAAGACCCTAAAGTTTCAGTCCGTTTTTTCAATCAGTAAAACGCAGGTTTTGTGATTCCAACCATGTCCAATTCACTCAACGAAAAACAAGTCCTATGCCCGCACTGTTGGCATCAATTCTATCCTGATCAAGCCCTTTATATCGCAACTCATCCGGAACTATATGGAGACGATGTGCTCGGGCAAAATGAGAACACAAGGTACGCGCCATCGCAGGTTCAAAAAGATCGTACGGGTATTGCGAAGGATCCGATGGGCGGCACAATGACCGAGCGAGCATGCCCTACCTGCCATCTTCAGATTCCTCCCGAACTTTTGATTCAAGCCGGTAAAATTCTTTCAATGGTTGGGGCTCCTGCTTCAGGAAAAACGTATTTTCTGACGAGCATGTTGCACGAATTGCGACGGGAGCTCGTGCAGAAATTTGGATTGACACTTCGCGATAGCGATAGCCATGAGGTCAAAGTCTTTTTAGATTTCGAATCGACACTCTTTGCGTCGTCCGCCCCGGACAACCTCACACAACTTAGCAAAACATTTGAAGCAGGTAGTCAATACAACATCGTAAAAATAAATGGTAAAGACTTCCAGCTTCCAAAGCCGCTTATGTTTTCGCTTTCACCGTCGTTGAGCAATCCTGATAAAAGGCTCAGCCGGACACTACAGGTTCCGATCGTACTCTATGACAATGCTGGTGAGTCATTTGAATTTCTTGAAGAAAAAAAGACCGGATCGAGAGTCACACAACATCTCAGCAAGAGCGAAGCAATTTTTTTTATTTTCGATCCTGCACTTGATGCGAGTACTCGTCAAAAATTGCAATCTGAATCCGACGACCCGCAAGTCTCACCAATCAATCGAGTCCCTCCAATCAGAAATGGCGGACAAGAAACGTTCGTCAAACCTCACCGACAAGAAACCTTACTGACTGAGTTAATCAATCGCATTCGAAGACAGCGCGGACTACCAAGTTCTCATTTGATTCCAGCACCGCTACTGGTTTGTGTTCAAAAGTACGATATCTGGAAGTCTTTGATGCCATGTTCCAAGATCATCTCGAAGAATGGAACGGTAACGGATATCGTCGACGATTCTTCGGTCGTGTTCTCGGAGAAACTAGGCATCGCTGGCTTGGATATCGACGAGATAAATCGAATCGGCCTACTGGTTCGCGCATTCTTAGAGGATAGCGATCCGACGTTTGTCGAACTTGCCGAATCCAATTTTCAAACCGTTCGATACTTCCCCGTCAGTGCTCTGGGCACAAGTCCTGAAGTAGATGAAGACGTTGTAATGAAGTTGGGATATGTACGAGAAGCTTTGAAAGTACGACCGAACAAAATCGCTCCCTTTCGAGTGACGCATCCAGTGCTGTGGCTGCTATTGCGATGGAAGCTCATTCGTCCACTCAATAAGCGAGCCATGCCGACTAACATACCTCATGCGGTAGCTTCGTTCGATCGACGGAGTGGAAAGATGCGTGTGACATTGCCAAGCAAGAGAATTCTAATGCTTGATCTTGAATACTCGGAAATGGTAATTGTCGACCCCTACTCAGAACAATTTGTTTGGATACCGAAAATTGAAGTTGATACCGAGTCCAGCTCATCCGACCAAACGCGAAAGTCCGAGCCAGTCAAAAGCGTAGCGCCGATGCATTCGTTGAAGCTTCAACCTCCTGCTCCGCAACCGGCCAAACGAGGTTGGTTCAAAAAATAGATCATGTGAGGCAGAATTATGGAATATGAACTTGAGATTTACACTTCGGCAGAGTCACTTCTTGAACAATCCAGCAGTGGTCTAGGAGTTGTTGCCAAAACCCGCAGTTTTCCGGCAAGCGTAACCCGTGATCTATCAATCTTCCGATACTACACGTTCCTTCCCGAACTTTCGCTCGATCAAGCCGAAAAACACCCGCCTCGAATTATTGTCGGATCGATAGGTGACAAAGATAGATACTCAGTAATCGTAGCTCGTTACTTTGGTGCCGACTATTCGGGAAGAACAACACCGACAGTTCATCTCGCGACAACGACTATCGATGCGTTCAAGTCGAATTGCGGTACGCCGGCTCAACTCTTGGCGCACGTAGCCACGAAAATTTCGCCTTGGTCTGAGCACCCCAAGTATCTTGACCCCAAACCGAAAGTTGATACATCCGATTCTTTAGAGCAATGGCCAAGTTCTGACATTTGGCGTAAATATCTTAGCGAAGAAAATATGACACGTTTCTACAGCGATGTTGTTGATGCCATGATGAAATTCGAGAAAGTAGAGCGACCAATTGTTCTGGTCGTGCCGATTGAGGATTCGCAACAATCGGCGTTGATGCTTTACGACATCCTTGCTTTGCTACCCAAATCAGTCCAAACAAGTACTATCGCGTCGACTCATCTTTTAACAAATTCAGACTTCGTACGGGGCTCTGCATTGGGCATTACTTACCCCGGCACTGAGTTTCACAAGCAAGCCGTTTCGAGGCATGATCCGCGTCGTCCTATCCTCGTTGAGCTCACAAATAGTTCGGCAACCTCGCAGTCGCAGAACTCACCGTACGCGAATCATGTCGCGAAAGCTGCAGGAAATGGAAACCTTGATGATGTGAAGCGACTTCAAGAGATTTGGGAATCGGGCGGCTTTACAGTTGCAACATCCGTTTCCTTCGGCGAAGTCGTCGATGTGCTAAACGCACTTACCATTGCGAAGAACCAAGTGCCCGAATGCGTATGGTCGATCGACGCAAAATTGGCAGGACTTCACAATATCCCTGAGCAAGCGAGATCCAAAATCGATAAGGCTTGTGTCGATTGGGTCCATTCGATGGTTCAGCGAACTGACGATAGAGGCAATGCTGACTTAATTGATTTGTTGGAAACGAAAAAATGGCCAAATGTCGCGATTGATGCTGCTGCAAAACACTTCTGCAACTCGTACGAGATGGAAGGGCTCGATGCTCTGCACAAACGAGAACAAAGTAGGAAGCTGGAATCGATCGCTATCGATCGATTGATTCATGGCATGTCGATCAATCCTACAGCGTTTTGGGCTGCGACGGTTAAATTCCTTCAAAAATCCGATGACTTCGAGAGTGGGTTACAGATCGCCAAGGAGCTTTTGGGCTTACCAAAAATCACGGCGTCGCAAATCCTCCATTGGCTGCCAAAAATCAGCGGGAAATCAAAGCTCAAGGCTGTTGAATCGGCAATGGAGTCGAAATTAGTCGAACGATTGCAGTGCGGCGGTATCGACAAGCTCATCAGCGGAATCGCGAAAGATGAACACTCTATAGCTCGCGTGAATGTTCTTACGAGGTTGTCCCAGCAGCTCCCTCGCACTCAAAGTAAACTACTGTGCGAAGCGATTCTTGAAACGGCTGCGAAACAAAATCGCTGTGATTTCCTTGAAGGGATTGTTCCATTGTTGCGTGAGGAACTGCAAAAGCCAGATAGCGATGCATTGCAGAAGCAGATCATCGCAATTTCCTATTCCAGTCCACATCGCGATTGGCTTCAAACGACATTCAGCGAACTTTTTGTAGCTAGTCCGCCGACGATTCGCGGAGTTCAAGTTCATCCCGATGAAGGGCGTCCATCGTCTGCTTACGAATTCCTCAATGCACCGGTTGGTATTCGAAGACCGCGTACGGTCGATTACTGGCGGAGACTCACCGTGCCGAGGACTTGGATCGCGGCATTAGTAGCGGCTGGATGTTATCTGTTGGCGATCGCATTGCACCATAATTGGGGCGGGAAGGCATTTCAAAAAGTTCCGTTGCGGATACTTATTCCGTTTGGCGTTACAGCGTTGGGAGTAACGAGCATGTGGAGTTCGAAAAGGTTAAACGATAGACCACAGGATTCGGGATTGCCCAATTTCGTCCTGCAGAACGCCACTCTGATGATTGCTGTAATTATCTTCGTCGCTTCTGTTCTATTTCTTCTGATTGATCATAGCTCCTCGTTTAAGCATTCTGGAGAGCGTGTTTGGCTTAATATGCTTTTCAATATTTTGCGGCTCAATACCCTCTCCCCTCAACCCCCTTCGCTATAAAAACGCGCGAGGGGGAGTAAGTTTTGATGGTTGATTTTACGCTTATGTACACACCTGACTCATTCAAAACATCCCGCGCGTTGGCCATTCAGCCAGTCTTTGCTGTCGGTGGGCTAACTGAGTCGATGATGCATTCCGAAGACCCAGCGGCTATTTTGTACATGACGAACATTCTTCGCTTGTGGTCCTTTGAGCGAACGGACCTTCCTCCCACATTTGTCGATGAGGTCGAAGTCACTGAACTTTCGCGACAGCCTTATTCGATTTTTGTAAACGAGATCGAGATTAATCGTCGAGAGTTGGTCCAGTTACAACAGCCCTACTCGGGTTTTGAGGTTGATCAACGTCCATTGTCATCCCACGATCCATTTGAATTGATTCCAATCGAGGCAGGGGTGTTTCCAAGACAAGAGAGCTTGACGACGTATCGAGTCGACGGTGGAGAAGAAATTCGGGAATGTTATTCTTGCAATGGAGCCGGAGACGTGCCCTGCAATCACTGCAGTGGTGGAAGAGTAACTTGTCCTGATTGCAATGGCACGCAGCGCGTAAATTGTCCTCGATGTTTGGGTCTCGGGCAACATCTCGGCGCGCGAGGTCATTTAATCAATTGTCAAGTATGTCACGGTCGTCAAACCCAACGCTGCCATCGTTGTACTGGCGGGCAGATTACTTGCGGAAGCTGTAGTGGAGCGGGAACGCAAACTTGCGAACCATGTCAGGGACACGGCAACTTGCACAACTACTTCCAAGTCAAATCGACAGTCCGGGTTGGTCGGGCAAGTCTAGGCAGGACGAATGAACCTTGGCCCCTTGAAGTCAGCGTACTCGCGAATGAATCGGACGAACTGGGCCTGGAATCCGCTCTTTGGCCCGATATTTCTTTGTCGCAAGCCTCGATTCAAAAATGGCTACCCCCAGAATTGATAGTTCCGCTTCTGCATTTCGCGAGACAAGAACTCGCCAGAAGCAAAGCGGCGATCTCAGCGAGCGAGCAAGCGACGGGTATTCGATTGCGAGTTGTGGGAGGCTACTTGTACTCCGTTGGTTACCAATATCGTAACGAATCCAAGCGAGTCATTGTTGGAGGCATTCACAATCGAGTTTTCTCCGAGCAAGGGGCGGTCAAAAAACAAAGTTTGCTTGGCGGCATAAAGCGACTTAGTTATCACCTTGTCAACGCCATCGCTGACTATACGCCGCCTGTCGATCGAAAATATCTGCAAGCGGTTCGATCGGGGAACGTTCATATAGGTGATACGCGATGTCTCATCCCAAGTGTCGGGAAAATCCTCAACGCCTCCATCGAGATTTCGGAAAACGGCTACTTGTTGTCGCTCGATGGCTCAGATGAAAATATCGTAAACATATCGATCGATTTCAACGCGGCGCACGTCGCGATACTTTGCCTGTCACGTAGATTAGGGATCGCAGAGCGGCAAAAATTTGCGCAGGCGATGCAATTCAATGGTAAACTCGCGTTTGGCCGAATCGCCCTTTCGAAAGATGGCGAACAGGAATTTTTTACAATTGAAGAACGGCGCTCGTATAACGATATTCGCCCTGACGAGTTGAGCAAAATTATTCGGAGTCTGGTCGCTGACTCAAATACGATTTTGGCCAAGAGGATGCTTGCATGAGCGAATTTATTGGACAGCTTGCTAAGAAATTAGCGTCAGGTCACCATGATTTACCGATTCAAGTACACGTAGGCGAAAAGGAAATCTTGATCGAGGTGACGCTGGGATCGAGAAAACAGAGCGTCAGAGTTTCATTGGGATCGTCAAAAGCGGCAGGCGGAGCTTTCGTTCGCTTAGTTTCAAGAGCTTGTCCAGCAAATGATCATAGGCTCATTCGTTCAGCGTTAACGACGAACCGTGGCCTTGAACTTGGAAGCCTCTCGTTGAACACCGAAACAAACCCACCGGTGCTCGACGTCGTGCATAGTGTTGTCGCGGAAGGGGTACAAATTCCCGATTTGCTGTTTGCAATTGAATCTGTCGCAAGACTTGCCGACTCGATAGAGAAGCGAATCGTTGGACAGGATGTTTTCTAGGACGCATTTCAATAAAATTAGAAAAGTAACGATCAACACAAAAACAGGAATCTTCTCATGAGTGGCCCGAAGGATTACTCGATATCAATAAACGCAGCTAGGCGAGCTGCCATCGCAGCTAGTCAAGCCGCACAGCGTCGAGCGCGCGACGAACAGCTCCGACGTAGAGCGGAAGAGAATCGTCAGCGGCTCGCGGCACAAGTCGCCAGAATGGAGGAGCAACGTCGGCAATTACTGGCTGCTCGCAACCAACAAATCTCGATGGCCGAATCTAGGCTTGCAGACGTCGATCAAGCTGCGAGAACTTCGATTAACAAACTTCTCGCTGAGAAAGCGTCACGAAATCGTGATGCATTGGCCCGACGGCAAATAGAATTCGACGAAGTTTTAAAAAAGGGTAGTGATGAATTGCTAGAACCCGACGTCGATGAAAGGACATCGTCTGGTTTCGACAGCGTATTTGAAGAAACCGAAATACTCTCCAGCTCGCCAACAGAGTTGAAAGATGCGATTCCGACTCCTTTACGGTCAATCGATGCAAAATTGATTCAAGAACGCTTGACGGAATTGATGAATTGGAAATTCGAGTTAACCCAAGATGAAAATGTCACCGATTTTCAAAATGCTGAACGCGATCGTTGGCTTCAAGTATTGAAAGACGAGATTGAGCATTCGAATTCGAGCGATGATGCCAAAAGGCTTTTGGATACAGAGAAGCTAATTCAAGACGCGAAATCGATCTTTGAATCGGCCAATGAAATTGAGTCGAAACTTCAGATTCGAAATGAAATCCTGGCTAGCATCATCGCTTCGCTCAAGGAAATTGGCTTCGTTGTCCGCGATCCGTACTACGAAGACGCTGCTCAACCCGATCAACCAGTACACGTACATGCTTCACGGGGTACCGAATTCATGAAAGCGACGATCGATCTTGATCAAGAAATCAGATCGGTTTGGAATGACATCGAAGCCGAGCATTGCAAGTCAACGTTTTTTAGTTATATCGACGCAATGGAAGCGAAAGGGCTCGAAGTTAAGCCAAAGACGGACGGTTTGGAAAATCGGCCAATACTTAAACAACGGGGTGCAAAAAGCTTGCCCAAATCGAAACAAAACTACAGTTGATGGAGAGCTGATGAGCGACGCGATATGGAAAAACAACTTGCGAGATGCCCTTCTCTTGGACCAACTCGTGCTGATTCATGGCAACATCAAAGACTTATATGCCGTCGAACCGGCTGCCGTAGCGAGATTACCAGAGCAATACCAGGATACTCCGTTTGTCAATTTCGATATCTGGTTAGCACTCGAGTTAGAGCGGCTCGGGTATCCTATTGTCACGCTTTACGATCCAATCGATGGCGTAGTCTTTCTTCGCAATTCGATGCGAGAATCTTTCGTAGCCTTGGCTTCGGGAAACGTCCCGGTGTCCACTAGCGGCCAAACTGAAATTACTTCGAAGCGATCCCTTCCAAAAGCGACCACCGATTCCCCCGAACAAAGAACGAGTGATCGCAACGGTTGGATGGCGCGTTGGGATGTCATGCAAGCCCCAGCAGTATACTTGCGTACATTGTACAGTAACGTTTTTCCAGTTCGAGATGCAGGGTTAGCCGCGATAAGTCGTTTTACTGATCGCTATTTGAGCTATTCGGATCGTCAAGCCGATGAAGACAAAATTCTCTCACTGTTGGTCCAAAAAGCAGTTTCTTGCATACCACCGGCGGTCACCGGGAACTGCCCGCAGTCACGTCTGATCTTGATTTTCAATACGGAAGGCGAAATTCCACAGGAACTGAATATCCAATGCCCGTTTGCGCGATCTGTTCTGATACCATCACCGACGGTCGAAGCACGAGAGGAGTTTTTCCGATTTGCAGCCAAGCATTTTTATCAAGGAGATCCAGATGACCGATTTCAACCGGAGTCGGATTCGGAACATTTGAGTATCGTTGCCAATAGTGCCGAGGGACTCAAAATGCATGACCTATTGAGTATGATCGAATTGAGTCGACGGGAACGCATCGGGCTGGGCAAAAAGCAATTTAAGAATCTATTGGATCGATTCCGTTTTGGCAACCGCGAGAATGCATGGCTCAAAGTCAAATCCGAAACGCTTCGCAATGCCAAAGCTAGCCTCCAAGTGCGAGTCAAGGGCCAAGACGAAGTCATCGACGAAGTCATTCCCGTTTTGATACGCGCAAAGTTGGGCATGAGTGACCTTTCGAAGAGCAAGCACTCTTCAAAACCTCGAGGCGCGTTCTTTTTTGTCGGACCGACAGGCGTCGGAAAAACTGAACTTGCTAAATCGATTGCGGAGCTTATTTTCGGTGACGAAAAAGCACTTATACGATTCGACATGAGTGAGTACTCGGAAGAACATCAACAAGCGCGGCTCGTCGGTGCGCCTCCGGGTTACGTTGGGTTCGATCAAGGAGGCCAGTTGACTAACGCCATCCTCGAACGACCGTTTAGCGTGATTCTATTCGATGAGATTGAGAAAGCTCACGGCCGAATTCTCGATAAATTCTTACAAGTTCTTGACGATGGCCGACTCACCGACGGAATGGGACGTACGGTCTATTTCTCCGAGGCAATACTCGTATTCACTTCGAATATTGGAACTTCGCCGAGAACCGGTCCGATCGCGATGCCTGAAAGCAAAACACTTACCGAGCAAATTGGAGAATCGCAACGAAATGTCGAAGATGTTTACCAGCGATTAGCGGAATTGAGTTACCCCGATTTATGCGATCACTTTCGATCGGCCGTCAAGCAGTACTTTGTCAATACGCTTGGTAGGCCCGAAATCCTCAATAGAATAGGCGAAGACAATATTCTGGTCTTCAATTTCTTGCAAAACGAAGACGCGAAAATGCAGATTATCGATCGGGATCTTAGGGAACTCAACGATACTCTTCAATCCAAATTTTCCGCGAAGATCTATTGTACCAATGCTTTCAAGCGGTTGCTGATGACACATCCAAGCGGGTTCAATCGAAATGGAGCTAGAGGTGTTCGGAACCTTCTTGAAAAACTCGTGATCAATCCGTTGTCGGAGCAAGTTTTTCTTGAGCCCGAAAAATGTCACGGAAGGATCTTTCGAGTCGACTATAAAAAAGCGGTCGATCGCATCGCCGAAGAACCTTTCGAAAAATCCGCACTCGAATATGAGTGGCTTGCGAATGATGACTGATGTTACTTTTTTGCTGAGTAGTCGAGACTATCGCCCGCAATCCGAAAATGTACTGAGAGTCGGAGCCATACAAACCTATTCCTCGGTAGCAGGTCCTGGGATACGGGCTGTAATATGGGTCACCGGTTGCAATCGCCGATGTCCGGGCTGTATCAAACCGGAATACCTTTCGTTCGACGTTGGAAAGATGATCGCGATTGAAGAGTTGGCCGAAATAATATTGAACTGCCAGTCCATTTCTGGGGTGACATTCTCCGGAGGGGAACCCTTTGAACAGCCGTTGCCGTTAGCGAATCTCAGCCGAATCCTCAAAGTCAACGGACTTAGTGTACTTGCCTATTCTGGCTATCGACTGGATGCTTTGGAAGCGGATCGACCGCGCTTTGGATGCCTGTTAGAACGGCTTGATTGGTTGATCGATGGTGAATTTCGTCAAGAGCACATGGGGCCGCTGCAATATAAGGGTTCGGCGAACCAGCGACTACTTAAGCGGTGCGACGACGGGAGTTTTGTCGAAGTTTCAACAGATCGTATTCATGACGTTCAAATATCGTTAGATCAAAATCAAGTACGGCTAACGGGGTTTCCAAATCGTGAGTTTCAAAAGTCTTTCTCAGAATCTCTTGAACGCCAAGGATTAATTCTGAAGCCAATCGATAACGACTTAAATTTGCATGACGAAACGACCTAAGTTATTTACAGCATCGATTCCGACCGATGACGGTAGCTGCTGCCTATTTGTCAGGCTGAAGCGAATGCGTCCAATCTTCGCTATTGCAATTGTTTTGGATTTATCGGAGTCAAGTCGCAACCTTCAACAGCTAGCATCAAGAATTTCAACAATGTTTAGCGGATTTCCGCGTGAGACAGCACTTTGGATTTTTCGATTGAGTTGCAAAACGCCGCTCAACAACCCGAAAGATGATCGTGTCGAGCATCTCGTTCATGGAAGCATCTCACTCTCAAAATGGATCAACAATCGTCAAGAAGCCGACATTGCCATACACTCAGGGTCTCTAATTCGTCCCGTATTAGAAGAAATCGAAAAGCTTCAAGTTCAACATAGAATCGAACAAGTTGCGGCGGTTGTTCTAACGGATGGCGATTTACTAGATCGTGCGCCTGTTCAATGGGCCAGTAGCATTCGAATCGTTGGCATTGTACCTAGCGAGTCATCTGAAATTTCTAAAAATTGGATGCGAGTCTTGGGAAGCAGTTCGATTTTCGCCTGGAACGATCATCGCCTTACGCCCGATACGATACGAGTACCTGAAGCACCTGATCCTCGATATGAAATTCAGATCGAGTCTCCGATCGGAATTGAAGTCAACACAACCATTCTTCGTTCCGGAGGTGTCCAATCAAATCCAACGACCGTAATTATTTGGGATTCTTTGGATGCATCTATCGATATTCTATTGGCTTCCAAAAATGCGATTGGTAAAAATGCGATTGTCGAATTGCGATCCGAATTTGGCAACATCCTATATCGGCTACCGATTTCGGAGTCGGAAAAGATTGCCGACAACGAGATACCAATAGGCGCATTTCGGAACGATATATCAGAAACAAAATCAAACGGAACATGGAAGCTTTTCGTCGACTATTCGCCATCATTGGTAGCCGAATCGGACGATATACCTTGGCGATTGCTTTTCGAAAATCTCGCAAGAGAACGAAAGGCATGGTCGGAACATTCAGAACTTTTGGAAAAATTAACGGCTGTTGCCTCGTCTGATGCCATTTCGCATTTCGATTTCGATGCGTTCCTTGCAGTGATCCCTAGCGAGTTACCCGACTCAGATTTTCGGTTGGTCGTTTTTGGATTGTCGAAAAATCAGACTCCTGCGTTGATGTGGCAAAAAGGGAGCACGAGTCCATGCGGAGAGACCGGACAATCGCTATCCATTCGATTTGACCGACTTGAAGGACGTTGGCAACTGCAGTGTGACATCGACGATGCGCAAGAATTAGATCCCATTGCGAGTCAAATCATCAATTCGTCGATGGAGTTCGACGGCAAGCGTTGGTTGGCCTTCTATTCAGGTCCGACTGTTTTCAAATGATCTAAGTCTGACGGGCAACGCAGTGAAGCATTTTTTCCTCAATTTTGTGCGGGACTTGTCCCCGTGCGAAGTAGTTTTGGCGTCCTGGACTAGGCTACCCAAAGATCAATGTCCTTCGTCGCACGAGGGTAACCGTGTGCGGCCATCGCATACCCTCCCACGAGCAAGTACCGCACGTTCTCTTCGGACAAGCACTGCAACATCTCTTTGAAGTCGTCGTTCAACATTTTGGTTTGGAATGAGGGACCATACTTCTTCACTTAGCGCACATGCAAAATTGAGTCGTTCGACGTGGGTTCCATCCATATACCCATGATCAGACGACTCTGCCAGACTCGACTTCGTAAGCGTTACCACTCTCGGTTGTCCCTTTTTCATGCTACGATTGTACCCGGAAATCCAAACTTTCCAAACATCTGTCAAGTGCTTGGCTCGTTCGTATACAAGGCTGAGATAATCCTCGCGTTGCGGTCGTCTATCTGAAAAGCGAAAGTGTTGCGGAGCGACCCACTCTAGGACGCCCCAAACAAGCTCGTGACGGGACAAGCCTGATGCGAGCTGACAACAAAGTCTTCCGAGCGCAAATTTGCTCAGTGTCTTTCTCGTGAGGCGTTCGTGTCTATCAATGAACACGGTGGCCTGGTTTTGCGCCTTCGTCTGGCGAGAGAAGATAGACTTCTACGCCTCCGGCACCGGCGGCGGCTACCATGCCTTGGCTGAGTCCAAATTTCATTTGACGTGGGGCTAAGTTCGCTACCATGATTACCAATCGACCGACGAGCTTTTCTGGTTCGTACGCCGCTTTGATTCCTGCGAAAACTGTTCGCTGGTCGTCTCCACCGAGACTGAGCGTTAACTTGAGTAGTTTCTTTGCGTCGGGTACGTGTTCAGCAGCCAGTACTCGTGCGACTCGTAAGTCGATCTTGGCGAAGTCTTCGATCGAGCATGTCTCCGCTAACGGTTCAGCCTTCAGCGCTTCATCGCTGTCGGACCACTTCGAGACGTTTTCTGTGTTGGCTGCGCTGGCCGATTCGACTGCTTCGACAGGGTTGGCGGCGAGCGTAACTTCTTCTTTTCCTGACTCGATCATGGCTTCTACATCCTCTAATTTTATACGTTGTAGCATGTGTTCAAATTTGGCGACCGGACGTCCGACCAACGGAGTCTGGCTTTGTTTCCAATCGGTGATGGGGTCACCAAGCAATTGCCCGCATTGGTCTGCCAAGCGCGGGAGGACCGGTGCTAGGTAGATTGCCAACTGGCGGAAGAGATTCAAGACGATGGTACAAACTTCTTGCAGCTTGACCGATTGTGATGGCTCTTTCTTAAGGGACCAGGGGGCGGCGTTTTCAACAAAGCCGTTGGCAGCATCAGCCAAAGCCATGATCGTTCGCATGGCTCGTGCATAGTCTGTTTCAGAATAGGCATCGGCAATCTGCTGACCAGCGACGGCCGCGGCTTTGAAAAGTCCACCGTCGTGTGGATACGTTGGCGAGAGACCGAGCGTCTCGATAAAACGCGCAGTGCGACTGGCAAGGTTGACTACTTTGCCGACAAGATCGGAATTCGCTTTGTTGACGAACTCTTCGATGTTCAGATCGATATCATCCGAACGAGTAGCCAACTTGCTGGCGTAATAGTATCTCAGGTGCGAAGGATCGAGATGCTGGAGATATGTTTCGGCTTTGACAAACGTCCCTTTGCTCTTCGACATTTTTTCGCCAGCGACCGTCAAGAATCCGTGGATGTGAACTTGTTCGGGAAGCGAGTAGCCGGCAGCTTTCAACATGCCGGGCCAAAAGAGCGTATGAAAATACTGGATATCTTTACCGATGAAGTGATGGATCTCGACCGACTTGCTCTTCCACCAATCATCCAGTAGTTGATCGTTGGCTTTGCACCATTGATGGGTTGATGCGATGTAACCGATCGGAGCATCGAACCAGACGTACCAAAAATTGCCGGGCGCGTCGGGGATCTCAAAACCAAAATACGGAGCCGGGCGCGAGATGTCCCAGTCGCGTAGCGGATGGCATAAGAAATGGCCTTTGAGGTAGTTGGCGACTTCGCTTTGCAAATGGTTGCCGGATTGCGTCCATTCGTCGAGAAAGGTGTGCATCTTTTCGAGCTGCACAAAAAGGTGCGGGGCGGTGCGGATCTCAGGAACGGCACCGGAGTGCATGCTTCGCGGATCGATCAATTCGGTCGGCGAATAAGTCTCTCCGCACTTTTCACAACTGTCGCCGTACTGATCTTCGGATTTGCACTTTGGACAGGTTCCTTTGACGAAGCGATCAGCCAAGAACGTACCGGCTACGGGATCAAATAGCTGGCTAACGTCGCGTTCGGCGATCAAGCCTTGGGAGCGAAGGGCCGCCCAAAACTCACAGCAAAGGTCATAGTTTTCGCGGCTATTGGTGCTGCCGTAGTGATCGAAAGCGATATCGAAACCGGTGAAATCTCGAAGGTGATCGGCCTGCATCGATTGAATGAGATCCAGTTCCGTGATCCCTTCGCGCTTGGCTCGGATCATAATGGCCGTTCCGTGCGTATCGTCGGCGCAGATGAAAACAGCCTTTTTACCAGCCAACTTCTGGAATCGCACCCAGATATCGGTCTGGATGTATTCGAGCAAATGCCCGATATGGATCGGCCCATTGGCGTACGGCAAGGCAGCCGTGACTAGTATTCTTTGTTCGGTCATGAAGTCCCTTTTCGACTATGGATGGTCCGGATTGTCCCTTATACTGGGGTTTTTCCATAGACCCTATCGCGCTCGACGAAGTTCGACATTGCAACAACTTCAAGCATGACGACTCAACAACCTATCCGATCGATCCAGGAAGCCAAACAGCCGCTCTTTCTGGGGATCGATGTCGGCGGAACCAACATAAAGATCGGTTTGGTCGACAATATTGGCCAAACGCTAGCTTATACTACGATCGAGACTGAAGAACCGCGTGGGCCAGAAGATGCGATGCAGCGTGTCGTTCAAGCAACCAAATCGATGCTCGCACCGACCGGTGTATCGCTGTCGCAGATCGCGCGCGTCGGTCTCGGGACGCCGGGAAGCCAGGATATTCCACGAGGCATGCTGATTGCACCGCCCAATCATCCGCACTGGCATAACTTTCCTATTGTCGCTTGTCTTGAGAAGGCGATCGGGTTGAAGGTTTCGTATGCTAACGATGCGAACGCGGCGGCTTGGGGAGAGTTTTGGATTGGTTCGGGTGCGATGGATTCGAGCATGATCCTACTGACACTCGGAACTGGCGTCGGCGGCGGGATCATCATCGATAATCAGTTGGTCGTCGGTCATAACAGCTTCGGCGGTGAGGTCGGGCATATGATTGTCGATTTCCATCCCGAGGCTCGATTATGTGTATGGGGAGGTGGTCGTGGACATCTCGAAGCTTATGCGAGTGCCAGCGCCGTTGCGCAGCGAGCCAAAGAATTACTGACCGCGGGCGCGGTGAGTTCGCTATCGTCGAATATCGAAGAGGTTACTTCGCGACAACTATTCGAAGCCGCTGAAGCGGGCGACACCTTTTCACTCGAACTGATTGACTCGACAGCCGACTATTTGGCGCTCGGGATCACTTCGATGGTTCATATTCTCGATCCGGGTTTAGTGGTTCTTGGCGGTGCTATGAATTTTGGCGGGAATCAGTCATCGGTCGGTCGGCGTTTTCTCGACAGAATTCGTTCCGTATTTCGTTCGCGAAGTTTTGAATATGTAGCCGCTGGAACCAAAATCGATTTTGCATCGCTCGGTGGCGATGCCGGATATCTCGGCGCGGCGGGAATTGCCCAGGCCGAGTATACCTTTCCACGAAAGACAGCATCAGCTACTTAGTATGGCAGATATTCCGCGCTCGCATATTCGCAATTTTTGCATCATCGCTCACATTGACCACGGCAAGAGCACGTTGGCAGATCGTTTGCTAGAACGAACCGGGACTGTCGAACTCCGGAAGATGAAAGCGCAGCTTCTCGACGCGATGGATCTCGAACGCGAACGAGGTATCACGATCAAAGCTAAAGCGGTCACCCTTCGCTATGTATTCAAAGGCGAAGAGTACGAGCTAAACTTGATCGATACACCTGGTCACGTCGACTTTCAATATGAAGTTTCTCGATCGCTTTCGTGTTGCGAAGGGGCCCTGCTGCTCGTCGATGCGTTCCAAGGCGTCGAAGCCCAGACGGTTGCCAATGCGTATGCAGCGATGGATCACAATCTCAAAATCATTCCGGTCATCAATAAGATCGATCTGATGCATGCCCGCGTCGATGAAGTAACCGAAGAGATGGAACAGATTTTGGGGATCGATCCGTTCGAGATTGTTAAGTGCAGCGGCAAAGCGGGACTCGGCATCGAAGAATTGCTCGAAGCGATTGTGACTCGCATTCCGGCTCCGACCGGCGAATCCGAAAAACCCCTCAAAGCGATGGTTTTCGATTCTCACTACGATGATTATCGTGGCGCGATCACCTACGTGAGGCTCATGCAAGGCTCGATTGAGAAAGGGCAAAAGATTCGCTTCATCCGCGGTGGCAAAACGCACGAGTGTTTGGAACTTGGTCACTTTGTCCCCGAGCGAAAACCGTCGCATCGATTGCAGGCTGGCCAAGTCGGCTATTTGATTTGCAACATTAAATCGCTCAAAGATGTTCACGTCGGCGACACAGTGGCGATGGCAAGCGATGTGGATGTCGAAGCCTTGCCTGGCTACCAACCGCCCAAGCGGATGGTCTATTGCGGACTCTATCCGAGCGACGGACAAGAATTCAGCGACGTTCGCGATGCCTTGGATCGACTGGCGATCAACGACCCGAGTTTCGAATTCGCACCCGAGACAAGCGAAGCTCTAGGCTTCGGTTTTCGCTGCGGCTTTCTTGGGCTTTTACACATGGAAATTGTCCAGCAACGACTCGAAAATGAATGCGATCTGGATCTCGTTCAAACCGCGCCCAATGTAACCTACAAAGTGATTACGAAAACTGGCGAAGAGATTGAAATCCATCGCCCGCAAGAAGTTCCCGATGCCGGTGAAATCGAAGAATTCCTCCAGCCGATCGTCCGCGTCAATTTTGTTTTGCCGACTGAATACATCGGTACCGTGATGACGTTGTGCCAGGATCGACGCGGGGTTTTGAAGAGCAATGAATACCTTTCAGCGACGAGGGCGTTGGTTTCCTACGATTTGCCGCTGGCCGAAGTGATTTATGACCTGCACGATAAATTGAAGAGTGTGACTCGTGGATATGGAACCATGGACTACGAAATCATCGGCTTCGAGCCGGCGGATCTCGTGCGTTTGGATATGCTGGTCAACGGCAAGCGCGTCGACGCATTGAGTGTCATCTGCGATCGTCGCGATTCGGAGCGACGCGGTCGAGCGGTTGTGAAAAAGCTCAAGGAAGAAATCGACCGACACATGTTCGAAGTTGCGGTGCAAGCCGCGATCGGATCTCGCATCATCGCTCGTGAAACCGTTCCGGCGATGCGTAAGAACGTGACGGCTAAATGCTATGGCGGCGATATCTCGCGAAAGAAGAAACTTTGGGCCAAGCAAAAAGAAGGAAAGAAGCGAATGAAGTCGATCGGGTCGGTCGACATTCCGCAAAAAGCTTTCATGGCCGTTCTGGAATCGGGGAACGAATCGAAATAGTTTGGATCGCGTAAACGCAGTCCGAACGAAGCAGTCTGCGACGTCACGGCTCGCTGAAGCGGAAGAGAGAATTAGCGGGTTGTCCAGCCGCCGTCGACCATGAGCAGGCTGCCGGTTACGTAGCTTGATGCGTCGCTGGCGAGAAAGATGGCGGCCCCTTGGATCTCATCGAGTTTTCCCCAACGATTGAGTGCCGTCGCGCCTAAGATAAACGTCTTGGCTTCTTCGGTGTTGGCAATCGGCTCATTCATCTCTGTCAAAAATGGGCCAGGGCATATCGCGTTGACGTTGATTCCATTCGGAGCAAGTTCCAGCGCGAGGGCTCGGGTCATCTGAACCACAGCCCCTTTGCTGCTCGCATACGGTGTTCGATTAGCGAGGCCAACAACGCCGAGGGTGCTTGCGAGATTGATGATCCGTCCCCAGCCACTGGCTTTCATCAACGGCACGACGGCTCGAGCGGCTAACCATGAACCGGTGACATTGGTATTCATCACCTGTTGAAAATTTTCTAAGCTCACCTGATCGATAGGGCCGCGAATGTTGATTCCGGCATTGTTGATGAGAATATCGACGCGTCCAAGTTCGTCGACGCAATGCTGCACCATTTCTGCACAGTCGCTTTCACTGGTGACGTCGGCGGCGTATCCAATGGCTTTGGTACCATATTGAGCCGCAATGTCGTTGGCAGCTTCTGAGGCTTCGTCGGCATGACGACTGACGAGCATCAACTGAGCACCAGCCGACGCAAGCCCGGCGGCCATGGCATAGCCAAGCCCCTTGGAACCACCGGTGACGATGGCAACACGTTCATTTAGTCGAAATTGGGCGATCCCGGGCAATGTTGGATTTTTCATAATCGTTATATTACATCAAATGATTTCTGTCTGCATAAGGTTTTTTCGATGCGATTAGATGGCCGTACGGCTTTGATTACTGGTGGAACGCAGGGTGTCGGGGCAGCAATCGCTGTCGCGTTGGCGCGGGCTGGTTCGAATGTCGTTCTTCACGGGCTTCGCGATGACGAGCAGGCACAAGAGACGCTCCAAGCGTGCCGGTCGACAGGCGTTCGCAGCGATCTGGTAACCAGCGATTTGATGGCGGATACCTCGTCGGCAGTAGATCAGCTTTTCGAAATGGCTCTCGCTTGCCAGCCGTCGATCGACTTGTTGGTTAATAATGCGGGTGCCTATATCGACAAACCGTTTCTCGAAATGGACTACGAGACCTTTGATCGAACGATGCGACTGAATGTCGCCGCTGGCTATTTTTTGACGCAACATTTTGCCCGTCGTTGGATCGATCAAAGCGTGCGAGGTCGAGTTTTATTCACTGGCAGCATCAACGGTCTGTTGTCCGAGCCGATGCATACTGCTTACGATGCGTCCAAAGCCGCTGTTGCCGGTTTAGTCCGATCGCTTTGCGTTACACTGGCACCGCATGGAATTCGAGTCAACGCGATGGCGCCGGGACTCGTTCGAACTCCGCTTACCAATCCTGCCCTTCAGAGCAACGGCGCGATGGAATGGATGAAACTCCATACGCCCAATGGGCAAATACCGGAAGCCGATGTTTGCGGTGGAGCGGCCGTCTTTTTAATGAGTGATTTCGCCGAGCATATACATGGACAAACGTTGTACGTCGACGGCGGGATGAGCGCATCGCAACAACCTGATTTACCCGATTCGATGATCGAGATTGCAGCAAGGATGGCGAAGCCGCAATGATGGGAAGAAATTGGCGAGTGTTTTTAAGCTTTGCAGTTGTTTTGCATCTTCTGGCGGTCGCGGCCGAGCCGTTGCGATTCTTTTCCGCGTCGCCGGTCAAGTTCGCTTCCGAAGATGCTCGATTGCTTCGCATGGTTACGCAGCGCTATAGCGATTTCATGTATCTAAGTCATGGCTATTCTTTTTTCGCACCCAATCCAGGGCCATCGCATTTATTGGAGTGCGAGATAGCACCGAACTCGAACGTCGATCTCGCAGCAGAGCCGCCGTTGGATCGTCCAGCCTTTGCAAACTCTAGTCGCGAGCTTTCCAAAAAATCAAGCTGGCGAGTCTTCCCGGATCGAAGGCAAGATCGGCCTCGCTTGCTCTATCATCGGTTTTTTATGCTTTCCGAGTTTTATCATACCCACTTTGCCCCCGCGACTCTTGCGGAACAATCAAAGCTTGATACGGCGATTGTCGAGCAATGGAAGCAAGATAGACGGATGTATGAACAGCTTCAAAAATCGATCTTAGCGAATCTCGAAGGAAAGCATTTGAATCACGAGATTTCACTGCGGCGTGTCGAACATGCGTTGCCGAGCGAATATCAGATTTTCGTCGATCGCTGGAAAATGACCGATCCACGTCTTTATCTCGTGCTACCCGAAGGTGATGCATCTGCCTCGCCAGAAAGGTTGCTGCCACCGTGATGCGTGTTCCCGTGAATCGAATTCTAGATGGTTGGAATGACTTTTGGTTTCGACCACGATCAGCCAGTACGCTTGCCTTGATCCGCATTGCGACAGGAGCCATGCTGGCCTACGTCCATGCCGTTTGGTGCTTGCGGTTATCCGATTTCATGGGGCATCATGCGTTGATCGACAATGAGCACATCCGCCGGCTACATCAAAATGATTTCGCATGGAGCTATCTTTGGGACGTCCGTGATATGCCGACACTTTGGTTACATCAAGGGATTGCCATACTTTTGGCGATTTGCCTGTGCATCGGCTTCTTAACACGTTTTGCATCACCCATGATTTGGTTCATGACGTTGATGGTCTGTCATCGCATGACCGGTTTTCTGTTTGGGCTTGATCAAGTCGTGATGATGCTTGCGATGTATCTGATATTGGCTCCAACAGGCAGCAGATGGAGCGTGGATGCGTGGCTTTCACGTCGACTTGCTCGCGGCGAGAATTCTATGAAATTGCTGCGATGGCTGTTCCCATCTACGGAACCAAGTTCGATGACGACAATCGCGTCGCGATTGATTCAAATTCATTTGTGCATTGTCTATTTGTTTGGTGGCATAGCGAAACTGCGCGGCGAGATGTGGTGGGATGGGACGGCGATGTGGTTCTCGGCGGTTGCCTACGAGTATCAGTCGCTTGATTTGACATGGCTGGGACGTTATTCGCTTATGGGTGCCATCCTGTCCCACGTGACAGTATTTTGGGAAACGTTTTATTGCGTCTTGATTTGGCAGCGTTGGAGTCGACCGTATTTCTTAGCTATCGCCGTCGCTGTCCATGGCGGGATCGCTTTGTTTTTAGGGATGATCACGTTTGGTATGATGATGATTGTGGCGAATTTAGTATTCATTGAACCCGAATGGATCGACCGGATGATCGCAAGACGAAGGCTACAATCCCACAAAACATAGCTACAAGATCGGGCGGGTATTCTCAATGACATTTTTTTATCGAACGATACCTATACGCATTGCGGCATCATTGGCCCTTGGTCTACCGTTTTTTTTGCAGTCGGGCGTTCGACCAGGATTCACCGAAGAAAAATATTCAATTCAACTTTCGAAAGATAGGCTTCAAGAAGCCTTTCGCGCGAGCCATGACGGCTGGAGTTTAGACGAAGTGATGCTCTCCGATGCTCGACGAAAAGCGGTTGTCGACGAAGTAAAAAAGTCTGATCCGGCGGCAGTCGAAAAGCAAATCTGGGAGGAGCTCGTTCGGTTGAGAAAATCCGGAAAGCTGGATGCGGAAACTTCTCGCCGCGAGACGACCGAATATGGCGAAACGACGGCCGTCGCTGAGATCGCAGCACGTCGTATGCAAGATGAGCAAAACGTCACATTCGACCAAGTTCTTATCGACCCAGTGCTTTTAAAAAGATTCGATGAATGCGCACAAGCCATCGACAACCGATCGGACCCTTATACGGTGCGCAAAGCTGCCTTGCGATTGCGGAAGTCGCGTCAACTGAAACCCGAGTTGGTACTGCGGGTAACTGACTGGAAAAAAGATATTATGACAATGTCGGTTGAAGAAGCGAAGCGAAGAGTTAAGACACTTCCAAGTCGACCTGGCATCTATATTTTTCGAGATACGAAAGGCTTTGTCTACATTGGGCAGTCGAACAATCTTCGCGAGCGACTAACCAAGCATCTCGATGCCTCGGATCGGTTGAATCTGGCGAACTATCTGGCGAAAAATGACCCAGGTAACTTAACGCTCGAACTGCATATTTTTCGAGAAGGGTCACCGGCCGAGCAGACCGTCGTCCGTGAGGCTTATGAGAGCGAATTGATTCGGTCGAGAAAACCGCGATTGAATCTTTCACCTTAATGCCGAAAGCAATGTGGCGTAAGCTTCCAGCTTGCGAAAGTATAAACTGCTAGCTGAAAGAATAAACCGCAAACTGCACGCTTACGCCACGGATGTATAGCGTCTTGACGAATGCTCGTGTCGCTGGACAATCGTTGACTCTATGACGAAGTTAACTTGGAAAGCCAATTTTTCAGCCAGTGCATTGCACGCAGCGCAAGCGATTGCAGCGGATCAGCGTTTGACCGATCCGAGGCTGGCTGAATCGTTAGCGCCAGCGGCCGGTGAACTCAATTCAATTTTAATCGAGTGGCTTGGCGGGAATTCCAAACGCGGCTGGCGATTGCTCGTCGGGATGTCCGTTGGAATCGATGTCAATCGAATGTTAGCCGAACAATGGATTCGACGGTTGCGAACGGGTGGGGCGAATGAAGCGTCTCGCGTGGCAAGACTGGCAGGTGCGATCTCCGATGTCGAAGCAGCGATGACTTTGTTCTACCCGAAATTGCTTGAACAATTGCAGCTTCGCGGTCGCCCGATGCAAGAGCAATGGCTAGGTTATGGAGTTGGCCTGATGGCGCATCTTCGTCGCCTCACCGAGGAGGCTTGGTTGGTGGCAGACGCCGACGCGATCCTGGTCCATCCGGTCTTGGGTGGAGGTGGCCAAGCCTTTCCGACGCTGAATCGCTTTTCGATCGAAGCGGTGCTCACCAATCCGCTAGCAGAGTTGCCAGAAGTGGTACGCATCGCCTGGCTTGTGAGTCAATTGCAATCGGATTTACCGATGTTCACCGAAGAATTGGGGGCGGATCGAGCGGAACCGGTCGCGGCGCTGGCGTCGTTAACAGCGGTGTTGGCAGCCGCAGAAGTCCTCGAAATCAGTCGTTGCGACGAAGCGACGATACAGTTAGCGATCGAGCATTGGCAAATTGCGATCCCAGCCCTCGACGACGTCGCCAGTGTTCTGTTGCCGTGGTGGGAAACTTATCTGCAGACACGACCGAAATGGTCGATTGCATTGCGAGCGCTCGATAAGATGCTCATCGGCCAGTTAGCCTAAATCGTTGGCGCCAGCCCAATTCTTCTACCCAACCTGGCTGCCATCAGGCCATAGTGCCAAAAGCCAAGCGATCGCCATGACTGGCAAGCTATAGATCGGAATGAACAAGAGAGCGATTCCCGACTGCGGATCAGGATAGATCAAAAAGGCAGTGACAAGCACAAAAACGGTCCACGCTAGATAGATTACCGAAGAAATAAAGGCTCTTCCGGTAGAAACTGTGGGTGGTTTTCGTGATCCGCAATCGATTTTAGCCGTGAAATACAAGGAAAACACTGGACTGAGTGATTGCAAAAACC
>JAWXCK010000068.1:0-28057 GCA_034408855.1 Pirellulaceae bacterium | reverse complement strand
TTGGTTTTTGCAATCACTCAGTCCAGTGTTTTCCTTGTATTTCACTGCTAAAATCGATTGCGGATCACGAAAACCACCCACAGTTTCTGCGGAAGAGCCTTCTTCTTTATCGTTCGGTGATCTTATCATGAGTTTGACCGATTGGCCAACGAGACCCCGTATGAACTGTTCCGCTTTGTCCGGCGAAAACGTCTTTAGTGGCATGCGTTCTGCGTCGATGTCGATCATGGCACATACCTCGTCTCCAATTCGGAGCATTCCGGAGTTCTTTGCCGGACTTCCTTCCGCGATTTCTTTAATCACGATTCGGTCGTTAGAGCTTGCCAACGTGACTCCAATTTAGCCGCGATCGCAGCGAACTTCTACATGAATGGCAATTCTCTTGTGTAAAACGCCATCAATAAAGAAATACCTTTCCAAAGTATCGCTGGAATGCCCTCTCGGCGGGTTGGGCTTATCACCGAGCCGCTGAGAAAATCCGAGACGAATCGTTTCCGATGACGCTGCATGATGCTGCGAACCACCTACGAACGAGTGGCTACGATTGTCGGCCAGCTACGCTCGAAATGATGCTGCACAATAAAGCTGTATCGGTAGCGGATGGTGACAATTGGACTCGAGCCGATGTCGATGCCGCCGCCGAGCATTTCGAAGAATGCGGGCTGTACGTTCCCTACACGGAAATGTGTCGTGTTCTTGGCTGCCGCTACGCCGGATTTTTGCGACCACTGCGTGAAGCGGCTGAACGCGAATCTGCGAAATATGGCATCCATGTCCGGGATGACGATCAACTGTTCGTCATGCATCGAATGCCGCCACGCGGTGGCGAATTGGTCCGATGGCAAGTTTGTCGGCGGTCACGACGCCATCATCACCTTCACGCTTAGCGACGATGTTCGCGAACGTCTTGAACGTGGTGAGGGCGTATGAATGACACAAGAATCACCGCAGGAAATCGAGCTAACCGACGATTTGCTGGATTACATCAAGCGATCAGCAATCAAGGAAGCCAGGAAACATTGTCCAGGGGGCGTAGACTTCGATGACGTCGGTTTCTGGTTGGGGAACGCTCGCCATCGACCTGGCAGAATCGAGACGTGATCGGTGTCCAAGATAATCATCGAGCATCGTCGTCCGACTTACGCGCTGCGTCGCGCTCACATTCACGAGCTTTTCAAACATCATCAATTATTTCTCTCATCACAGGATCGCCTCGGAACATGCCAACTGTCCTTTGCCAGTCATCGCGTGCCGGCTCCGCTTTCGCTCCGAACACTGCGTGTTCGAGTCGAGAAACTCGTTCTTCAATCGGCGTCACGGCTAGGCCCTTTCGGTGTCGGATGAATAATACTAACATTCCATTTTCGTTGATAGTCAATAAAAAGTGAAGCTCCATTATATTGAACCGCGTCTTGGTTCTGGAGTGTACGAATACCATTTCATCGAGTACGAGATTGAAGCATTCGATGGTGGCGATCAGCGAGAAGTGTCAAATTTCGGATTTTATTTTTGACAGCGCCTTAAGTATTTGGATGGTGTCGGCATGCTCAGGCGATGCGGACAAGTTCTTGGTTTCCTCGGGATCAGATAGATGATCGTAGAGTTCGCGCTGCCCATCGCTCCATTGGGTATATCGCCATCGCTCGGTGCGAATGCTATCTCCGCGCAGTTGTGGGCCGCGTGTCACAATTGTGAACGCTGCCTTCTTGCCCTCTTTGGATGGATCGTCGAGCAACAATCGAAGACTTTGGCCCGCTAGACTACTGGGCGGTTTTAACTCGCAAAATTCTGCAATTGTCGGATACAAATCGACGAACTCGACAAGTCCATGGGCAACGCCCGGCTTCACTTGAGGCGCAGCGATGATCAGCGGCGCGCGGCAACTGCGATCGAAAAGCGTATTTTTATTCCACCAATCTCGCTCGCCCAAGTGATATCCATGATCGCCAACAAAGATAACCATCGTACGATCCCATAAATCCAAGCGATCAAGGGCATCGAGTACTCGGCCGACCTGCGAATCCATGTACGAAGTACAAGCATAGTATGCGCGAAGAAATTCGATGCGCTCTGCATCGGTGAATTTCCCAAAGGCTTCGCCAAAGGCCCCGAAGCCGACGGCCAATGGCGGAGCGAGCGTTTGATCGGACGGATCTCGATAAAGTTGTAGCGAGTCAACCGGATAGAGGTCGAAATATTTCTTCGGAGCGACGAACGGGTCGTGCGGCTTCATAAAACCGGCTCCGATGATCCACGGCTGATCGCCAAGCTTCTCGATCTGTGAAATGACGTGGCTTGCAATCTGGCCATCAGGCTGGTCATCATCATCGCCATCCATCATCCCCCAATGACACCAGTTCAGTTTACCGCCGGTGAGATTGCGCCCTTCGAGTTTCTTCTGACCCACTTCAGTCGCCTGAAATGCTTCGGCACTATGCCATGATTTAGGAAGATCCATCCATTTCGACTTCAGCGCAGCATTGCGGCCTCCGCCAAGATGAAAAATCTTTCCGAACGCCGCCGAGTGCCAGCCATTCTCTTTGAGTAACTGCGGGAAGGTTACGACGTCTGGAAGTTTATCTCGCAGAAGTGTGCCATTGTCGGTAACGCCTGTCTGGTCGGGTCGCAGACCCGTTAAGAACGACGAACGACTTGGATTACAGACCGGGTACTGGACAAACGCTTTTTGAAATACCACGCCACGCGAAGCCAATCGATCGATGTTCGGGGTCTTCACTGCGACGTTTCCATAGCAACCCAATGTGTCGCGCAGATCATCGACAGCGACAAACAAAACGTTCGGTTTCGATTCGGCATTCGCTCGACAATCGACGGCGAGCAGCCCGGTGAGCAAAGCAAGGATAAGGAGCGAAATTCGCATAGGTTGAGTCTCTACCGGATCAGGGGTCATCGGTTTTCAAAGTGTCGAGTGCTATTTGGCGGTTGCTTTTTTTGCCGGTGCATTCACCAGCCAGTTAGGCGACGACACATGCGAGCTCATCATAAACTCGCGAATAGTTTGAACGACATCGGGATGCTGTTTGGCAACGTTATGCTCTTCCATGGGGTCTTTGCTCAAATCGTAAAGTTCCAATTTATCGCCCGTTGCCATGTAATGTGCTTTCCAATCTCCCCAACGAACGGCCTGCTGGAAGCCGCCGCTATATTGCTCCCAATAGAGCATGCGTGTCGATAGTTCGCTTTGCTCTTTTCCGAGCAGCGTCGGTAATACGCTCACGCCATCGATCTTGCTGGTAACCTTAACGCCGGTGAGCTCGCAGAGTGTCGGTAGTACGTCCGCGAAATACCAAGCGGAATGGTCTACCTTGGCAGCCGCAATTTTTCCAGGCCATCGCACGATCATTGGGACGCGGAGACCGCCTTCGGTTTGCTGCCCCTTATTGCCGCGAAATGGCCCGACGCTATCGAGCACACCATCGCGTCGTTCGACGCCGCCGTTATCCGAACAAAAAAAGACGATCGTCTTTTCATCGAGATGTAGCTCTTTGAGCAACGCCATCAGTCGACCAAGATCGCGATCGAGCCGCGTGACCATCGCCGCATGAACTTTGTAATCGTCGGGCCAATCTTTATCTGCATACGATTCGAGGCTCGGCACAACATACTTTCCGTGCGGCATGGTCCAAGGCAAATAGAGAAAGAATTCTTTGTCTTTGTGCTTCTTTACAAATTCGAGCGTCCAATCGGCGAAAAGATCATGTGAGTATTGATTCGTCTGGCCATTGAGATTCCCTTCTAGCGTGACTTTCTCGGTATTCTTCCAAAGATAGTCGGTGTAATACGTGTGAGCATGATTCTGATTCAGATAGCCGAACCATTCATCGAAGCCTTTTTTGTTCGGTATGCCCGTTGTTTCAGGTTCTCCGAGTCCCCATTTTCCCGTCATGCCAGTAGCGTAACCAGCTTGTTTGAGGAGCATAGCGACAGTTATATCTTCAGCTTCCAACGGAACCCTACGCTGCTCGCTCACCCCGCCGACCATCCCAGCATTGCCACGCACGCGAGTATGCCCGAGATGCTGGCCGGTCATTAACACGCTTCGAGAAGGTGCACAAACCGACGCACCGGAATAGACGTCGGTGAATCGCGTACCCTCACTAGCAAGTCGATCGATATTGGGCGTCAGGATATGCTTTTGACCATAGCAACCTGCATCGCCCCAACCCATATCGTCAACCATCAGGTAAATGATATTCGGACGTGAGTCGGCGGCATGGCAGAAATTGCTAATGGTTAAGGCCACAAGAATAGCAAATGTAAAATGCGATGTTTTCATGGAAGGCGATCCGGAGGGGATTTGGCGGGATGGTTCTACGTATGTTAACAGAGTTGCGCTACTCTTGCACAATCAAAGTGGCGTAAGCTTCCAGCTGGCGATCCCTCCAGCTTGCCTTTACCTAAAGCAGAGCAATTGTCCATTTTCGAGCGTGACAAAAATATTGCCCGCCGCATCGACGGCGACGCCACCTTTGACGGCTGACGCTGGTAAACTTTGTTTCCATAGTTCGACTCCGTCTGCGATTTGGATGGCAGACAAAAACGGTTTGTCAGGTTCATTCTCATTGAATCCGGTCGTCAGCAACGTTGAACTGCAAACTGCGAAGCTTGTAAAGCGTCGGTTATCTTTATCGGTCCAGAGGTTCGTAGGCGGCGGTTCTTTTCCTCGACGCCTAAGAAATTCGCCAGCGAGATCTTTCTTCTCTCGTCCCTGCGCGCCAGCGAGTCGAGGAGTTTCCAAAGTCAGATTCCCAAAGACACTTCCATCGTAACTCGCGTCGTGACAGAGTACGTTGCCATCGGGCATGGTGTGCTCCATCGATACGAATTTGTCGTAGGTTGGATACCAAGGATAGAAGGCTGTCCGGTATTCAGAAGAAAGTTGATGTCGCACTTCGTTGAGGCACTCCAACGTATCGAGCTTATAGCGCGCGACCTCATAAATGCCGCCTCCAGGAAATCGCAGCTCGCCATCGACTATGGAGAGCTCGCCTTGCATACTAACCCCGCTGTTAACAGCTTCGGAAAGTTTCCCCGAGCTATCGTTTTGCGCCTGAAGTTTTCCTGTCCGCGCGTCGAGGGCGACGACAAACGTGCCGTCGTAGTGAGTAATGCCGGCCGCCGCATAGACTTTGTCGCCTTCGACAACCACGCCGCCTGCGACTGGCCATCGCGAAACGAGCTTGCCATACATCGGAATCCATCGGTCCTCGGGAGCTACGCGAAACGTCCAAAGTTCGCGACCTGTTGCCGCTTCGAAGGCATAGACTTTTCCATCCGCTGAACCGACATAAACTCGGTCGTGAGCAATCGCAGGCGGATAGTAAATCGCGCCCGCCGTATAGGCTTTCCAAACTTGCTTGCCGTCAGCATTCAACGCACGAAGAACGCCCGTTCGATCCGCTACAAAAACATAACCGCTGGCTGCGACGGGAGCAGTCGGTATGTCGTTTTTGACAATATCGGAACTCCAAGCCAAATTCACATTGGTTGGCAACTTGGCTTTCGTTGCGTCCGATCGATCATTGCGGCTTCGAAACGTCGTCCAGTCGTTTTCGTGCACTGCAATCGATTGAACCTTGGCGGCGTTCGGGAAGACAACTAATGCCTCGCGTTCGACGTCAGAGCCGCTTCGTTGTCTTGGCATTCTGTCGCCGATGGGACGAAGACCAATGTTGCCGTAGAGCGAAAGCTGGCAACCGCACATCCACGGTCCCCAGTAGAGATGGCCGTTCGAGATAATGACGCCATCTTGGCATGGCGGACGCATCGGCGCAATATGTTGAGCTTGATTGTCTTCGGTCATTAAACGAACCGTCCCGCCGGTTGCTCGAAAAAAGATACTGTCGAGGCAGCCTGTGGCACGAGTACAAGCACGTCGCGCAGGGAGACTGGCTAACGTCGAACCCGTTTCGTAGTCAAGAAGCATCCCGCTCGTATTCTGAGGACCTGCCGCATAAACACCATTGTCGCGGAGAACAAGCTGGAGATTTCCGACATCGTTGGTCCATTGCAGCGAACCGTCTTTTGTCGAGGCGACGACCATTTTCTTTCGCTGTGGTCCGGCGAAAAAGACGTAGTCGTCGCTGCACTTCATGTAGCAAGTTGTCGCGTAGCCGGTGATGTAGTGCTGAGCTCGTTCATTGGGACCGATCGCATCCAGCAAATCTTTATCGGAATTCTTCCAGAGTGGCTTACCGGTTTTGGTATCGATACAGGCGAGGAATTTTTCAGGGCAAAGGCAATAAATCCGACCATTTTTCATGCACAGCGTTCGGGCGTCAAGGAATTCTTCGTCTCGGTAGTGCCAAAGTAGTTTGCCGCTGTTTCGATCGATGGCAACGAGCGTTCGGCCATATCCAAAAGCCGTCCGAGGATCATTGTAGTCGTGCCCTTGCCACATTCCCCAAGGCCAATGACCAAGCCCAGGCTTACTCGATCGTACTGTTTCGATTTGGACTTCTAAATTTCCGATCAGTGCATAGAGCACATTATCGTGCATGGCCATCCACTTCCAGACCGGACCGTCGGTAATATCCGCTGGAATCGTAATTTCGCGTCGGACTTTTCCTGACAGAGAGTCGATAACTTTGCATGATTGGTGATCTCCCATGTAAAGCTCATCGTCGGTTGCGATCATCGTATTTCGGTGAAGCATAAAGCCTTCAGACAACGGGCGTCGCCATAACAACGAACCGTTGTAAGCATTGATACACAGCAACGTGTTGAGCATATCATTCTGATTTGCTTTGTGAGCAATGTGTCCCATCGCTTTAAAGATCCGTCCACCGCCGACTACCGTTTGTTCCGGCATCGGGCTAAATTTCGGATCGGCAATGAACTGTGTCTCGAATTCGCCGAAGACAAATTTATCATTGGACTGAGGATTGTTGTCAGGGCCATGATAAGGATGACTCCAGTCTTCATATCCTTCGGGGATCGGTTTGTTAAGTTGCCGATCGCCGACAAGCGACTTCGCGAGCGGTCGCATCACCCGAAGAATTTCTTCTTCCGTCGTCTGATCGATACTCGATCGATCTACAACGACCGTATCCGCAACATTATGCGTGAGATGAATCGATTTTAAATCACCCAATTCGGCAAACACGCTTTGCCCTAACAGCCCCGCTTGTTCGGCAGCACTCCGCACCGATGCAACGTCGTCGGGATTAGCCGATTGGAAGTAGATGGTCAATTCACGAGCTTGAGCAAGCTGATTGACGAAAGTCGGATTATCTTTGGGCAATCCAAGTACCGCAATGACTCCTCGTTGGTCATCGATTTGCGATAAAGCTTTGTCGACCATCGCATCAGCATGAATGCTTCTGCAAGCCGCTATCGCGAAAACCAACCCACAAGCTGCTACACATCGAATCATTTGCATATTCAAATCTCCCAGTTTGCCCTACGTTAGAAAGAGCGTACGTTCAATACGAGTCTACAGTTTGAGCTGCACACAAGCAATTAGACCCAACTCCGCCGCAGGGCAAGTCAGTTATTGAAGCTACGCAATTAGCCGCAGAGCGTTAGCTCCGGTTTCCTTGTGAAAACCGGGCCTAGCGGCCGTCGGCTAATGGCGCAATATATATTTCTGACTAGCGCTGTACCCCGCCGCCGTCCACATTGCTATTAAACGGCCTTATCAAATCTGTTGTACGGAAGCTTGCCGGCATGCTTCCAAGAGTTCGATGATTCGTTCGACGGGGAGCTGTTCCGCTCGAACATTTTGATCGATCGAGAGGCTTAATAGAATCGAGTCGATTTGTTGTTTGCTCAGAATATCCTGAAAGGCGATTGCCAACTGACTTCGAATAAATTTTCTGCGATGAAAGAATAATGCTCGAAGGCGATTGTGAAAAAACCCTAGATCTTGGATTCGCTCGCGGAGCTTCGCGTTGGGCACGATTTCAAGAATGGCCGAGTCGACGTTGGGGCGCGGCCAAAAAACGCTAGGCGGCATGACTCGAACAATCCGACAATCGCATTGGCTTTGCATCCAGATACTCAGCGCGCTGTATTCCTTAGTGCTTGGAACGGCAACAATGCGTTCAGCAAGTTCTTTCTGAATCGTCACCACCATGCAATCTGGACGAGGATCGACCATCAGCAAGTTCGAGATAATCGGCGTCGCAATGTTGTAAGGAAGGTTTGCAACCAACTTGAATCTCGCGTTTGGAATGGCGATCATTCGTTGCCGGACCTCTTCGAGAATCTCTTCCCGAAGATTGTTTTTATTGCGAAGCGCGTCGCAGGTGAGCAAGGTAATGTTCTGAAACTCACGCAATTCTTGGCCGGCCATCTGTTGAAGCTGGGAATCGATTTCAATCGTAACAACCCAGCCAGCGCGCGGTGCCATGCGAGTAGTCAACGAGCCCAGCCCCGTGCCGATCTCGAGAACCACATCATGGTTGTCAAGCCGAGCGGTCGAGTGAAGCATGTCGAGTAAATTCAGATCGATCAAGAAGTTTTGACCGTATTTGGTTTTCGGTTGCAAACCAAACTGCTCGAAGCGACGGGATAGAAATGAGAGCGTTTGGCGTTCAGACATGCGATGGGCGATTCGGAAAAATGGAGATGCGCTGGGCGTACTTGGCAAGGATGTCGGTCTCGAGGTTAACCGAATCTCCTTCTGTCAAACTTCCGAGTGTAGTCACGGACAGGGTATGCGGAATCAAGGCTACGCTAAATTCCTGGTCGTTAACTTCGACGAGCGTCAAACTGACGCCATCTATTGTAATGGAACCTTTCGATGCCATCTGCCCAAGAAGCGGTGCCGAGGCCGCAAAATGGAAATTGGCCCATGGGCCATCTTCGATGCGCTTTGTAAGTACCCCTTGACCGTCGACATGCCCGGTCACAAAATGCCCACCCATCCTATCTCCAACTCTTAGTGAACGTTCGATATTTACCAAGCCGTTGGTCTTAAGCCGCCCTAAACCGGTCTTAGTGAGAGTTTCTTCACCCGCCTCGAAGTCAACGATGGTTCCCTGCACCGAGATCGCTGTCAAACAACAGCCGCTGATCGCAATGCTATGGCCGATTGATACGCCGTCAGCAAGTGGTCCTAGGTCGAATGAAAGCTTCAACCCAGAACCTTGTCTAACGACAGCGACCAGTTTGGAAACGCCTTCAATTAAACCTGTAAACATAGAATCGACCTTCGGGAATTTTTGAATAAAATATCTTACGTTGCTCAGATCCATGACACTTTTAAGCGAACGCCCCACGAATTCAGGCCGACCGCGATTTTTTTCCTACAAAGAAGTGTCCGATTACGATAGTTTTTCTGCAACAGGGACGAACAATTGCAAGTTCCGCCATACAAGGCTTTGCGCCTCAACGAAAATCGTACAGAATGCTCGCTCGTTTGTGGACGTCTGTCCGAAAGAAATTGCGAAGTCTATTTGCCAGAGGAAGTTTTAATGAGCCTAATTGAAAATGTTCATGGTCGTCAAATTCTCGATTCCCGAGGCAATCCTACGGTCGAAGTCGAAGTTACCTTAGTCGATGGTGCCTTGGGCCGCGCCGCTGTTCCAAGTGGAGCGAGTACCGGTGCTCATGAAGCTTGGGAACTTCGCGATGGTGATAAGAACGTCTATATGGGGAAAGGCGTTTTAAAGGCGGTCGAAAACATTAATACGACGATCGCTGAAAACCTCATCGGATACGACGCACTCGATCAACGACGAGTCGACCAACTCCTAATTGAATTAGATGGTACTCCTAACAAGAAGAACCTCGGCGCAAACGCTTTGCTGGGCGTTTCACTGGCGACTGCCAAAGCCGCAGCTCAATTTACCAACCAACCGCTCTATCGTTATTTAGGTGGTGCGGGTGCACATATTTTGCCAGCTCCGATGATGAACATCGTCAATGGCGGCCAGCATGCGGATAACTCGGTCGACGTTCAAGAATTCATGGTCATGCCACTTGGTTTTGATCGATTCAGCGATGGACTTCGCGCCGGGACCGAGATTTTCCATCATCTTAAAAAAGTTCTCAACGAAAAGAAACTTAATACTGCCGTCGGCGATGAAGGTGGATTTGCTCCCGATCTAGGGAGCAATCAAGAAGCTCTCGATTTGATTATGGAAGCGATCAAACGCGCTGGCTATGAAGCTGGCAAACAAATTTTTATCGCTCTCGATGTCGCGGCGACGGAGTTTTACGACGAGCATTCGAAGACCTACGCGATTGATGGCAAAAAACTTTCTGGCGATCAGATGGTCGACTTCCTGGCTGCATGGGTCGACAAGTATCCGATTTGCTCGATCGAAGATGGTTGCTCGGAAGATGATTGGGATTCCTGGAAGAAGCTGACCGATCGCGTCGGCAAGAAGGTTCAACTGGTTGGCGACGATCTTTTTGTTACCAATACCGAACGCTTGCAGCGCGGTATCGACGCGGGAATCGCCAATAGCATTCTGATCAAAGTCAACCAAATCGGAACTTTGACCGAAACGATCGATTCCATCCAGTTAGCGCATCGAGCAGGATACACGAGCATCTCAAGCCATCGAAGCGGTGAAACGGAAGATAGTACCATTGCCGATCTGGCCGTTGGTCTGTCGACCGGTCAGATCAAAACCGGTTCTGCTTCTCGATCCGATCGAATGGCCAAATACAACCAGCTCATCCGAATCGAAGAAGAACTCGGCGACGGAGCTCGTTACGGCGGCCCGTTGTTTCGCATGAAGCGATAACGCTAGCTAATCAAGCTCGGCTTTGTTCGTTTTGAGCTCTTTGTTCGTGCAGAGCTCTTGGTTCGTCTTGAGCTTACGTGCTGTGCTTTCTATACTCCGCGCAACGCTAGATAGGGATTTTCTGCGCTAACGACATGTCTTAATGGAACTGAGAACCTCACGACGAACGCATCCAGTGCGGCTGATTGATTTCGGTCCGTTGCGTTTTCGTGCGGCCCGATGGCTACGTTCTGCCCTGTTGCTGTTTTTGTTTGTTATCGGATCGGGGGTTTGGAGCGACTGTTTTCCGAGTTGTTATTCAGCCGATATCGCGTTTCCACTTGTCGAACCGCGGCTGCCTATTTCCATTTCGGCGCAATCGGCATCGCGAAGTTCCAAAGGTTCGTACGACGTTTATGAATTGTCAGGTGAGTGCCGGATTGAACAAGGTAGCTTCACGGTCGTTGGAGATCGTATGCAAGTTTGGATCGATCGCTTTGATGCTTCGCTCTTTGATGAAGAGCCGCATTCAGATCGTCCGACGAATGAACCTGCTCGCGCCATGTACAAAGCGATCATCCAGGTCGAGGGAAACGTCGATGCGCGTTGGGATAGCGAGCAACGTATCCAGGATAGCAAGTGGGTTGGAAGGCTTTACAGTCACCGTTCACCCTACATCGAAGCCCGCGCTTGGCAAGGTGACAATGGGACTTCTCCTACGCCGCTTCAATGGGAAGCCGTGAGTGGTCGAACAAGCAACGCTGAGCAATCCGCCCCAGTACAACCCGCTCAGTTTCTTCCGCTTCCCAAGCCAACCAACGGAGGTCTGATTCCTCAACCGGAAGAGTTGAGACCTACGGTGCTTCCACCATCTGCTCAATTTCAACCGGGAGAATTCGGGACGCTGGGGCAATCGGGAATGCCGATGGGAGGGATCGTCATCGAAGGCGATATGCCATCGATGAACGCTTCTACCGAAACCACCTCCCTTCAACCGCCCAGTGGATTGGTACCTCAAGTAGTACCGCCGGGCAGTCCTGGCCTTCCGATGACACCGACAGCCATCCCCCAATCACCTCGCGTCGGTGCAAAGACTTTCGAGTTCAGTGGACGAGGCGGCATTGATCCTCAACTGCGCACCATTCCAAAGCCAAACGGCGACTCGATCATCGCGATCTCGCGTGGGCTCCGGTTGAAGTTCGGCGGAGCGAACGTGACTACCAGCAGCGGCGTCATGGATCTCGGGACTGTTTTGATTGAAGCCGATCGAGCGCTGATTTGGACCGCTGATTTCAACCGGTTAATGACTAGCAATATTGAAGGGACGCCAATCGAAGTCTACTTGGAGGGGAATGTAGTTTTCCAACAAGGGCCGCGAACAATCTATGCCGACCGAATGTACTACAACGTACAGTCCGAGTCGGGGATGGTGCTGGGGGCGGAAATTCTGACACCAGCACCCCAGTACGAAGGGATCGTTCGGCTCAAGGCAGATGTGATCGAGCAACGATCGCGTCAAAGTTTCTTGGCCTACAATGCCGCCATGACGAGCAGTCGACTCGGAGTACCCAGATACTGGTTGCAATCCGATCGATTGCGGCTCGACGATACTCGTTCGCAAGCCAGTCCAAGTGAAGAAGCGAATCTAATGCGGACCGGTGCCACAAGTATGGAAGCGACGTCACGCAACAACTTTGTTTACGTCGGTGGTGTCCCGGTCTTGTATTGGCCCATCATGACATCGAACGTCGATGCTCCGTCGTTCTATCTTCGTAGCGCAAAGATAAAGAATGACACGATCTTCGGTCAGCAAGTCTATCTTGATTGGGATCTATACCAACTCTTGGGAATTGACGGACCTGACGGGACCGACTGGCGACTTTCAACCGACTACCTTTCCGATCGCGGATTCGCATTGGGAACCACCTATCGCTACAATGTTCCGCGGACTTTGTTGCCCGGTCCAGCGACTGGCTACTTCGACGCGTGGGGTCTGAACGATCGAGGTTTAGACAACCTTGGCCGCGAGCGATCCAATCTGGTTCCTGAGCGCGATACTCGCGGTCGCTTGGTTTATCGCCATCGCCAGTATTTGACGCGAGATCTTGAATTGTGGGCCGAAGCTGGATTGATTAGCGATCGCAACTTCTTGGAGCAATACTTTGAGAAGGAGTGGGACGAACAAAAGGATTATACGACGGCATTGCGATTGCGCCGTTACGCCGACAATCGAATGCTCGATATCGTTGGCCAACCTAGGCTCAACAAGTTTGTGACCGAGACTGAATGGCTTCCGAAGATTGAACACTATATCCTAGGCCAGTCGCTATTCGATCGGCTGACTTGGTATGCACATAGTCAAGTGGGGTACGCTCACCAACGCATTGCATCGACACCGACCAATGCGTCGGAAGCGGCCAAGTTTCAGTTGCAACCGTGGGAAGTTGACGCCGAAGGGATTCGTGCAGGTACACGACAAGAGTTGAATTTACCGTTCGATCTCGGCCCTGCCAAAATCGTCCCGTATTTGAATGGGGAAGTCATGACCTGGGGAGAAGATGTGACGGGAGAATCACTCACCAGGCTGACCGGTCAAGCTGGTCTTCGTTCGTCTGTTCCCTTCTGGCGGCTCTTTCCCGAAGTTCAAAGCCGATTGTTTAACGTCAATGGAATTGCCCACAAAGCCTCGCTTAACACCGAGTTTTTCTATGCCGATACCAATCGAAACTTATCGCAGCTTCCACTCTATGATCCATTGGACGACAATTCTCAAGAGCATTTTCGACGTCGGCTCATTTTCAATACATTCGCTGGTACGTTGCCGCCGCAGTTGGACGCTCGTGCCTACGCTGTGCGACAAGGCTTACAGCGCTACGTTACGGCTAGCTCGGCTGAGGTTGTCGAAGACCAAATGCAAGTGCGACTCGGACTAGATCAGCGTTGGCAGACGAAGCGAGGATTGGCAGGCAAGGAACGCATCGCCGACCTTTTCGAATTCGATGTCGCTGGAATCCTCTTTCCGAAAGCCAGCCGTGATAACTTTGGAGAAACCGTAGGCGCTCTCAATTATGATTTCCGTTATCACGTCGGCGATCGATTCACCATCCTAAGCGACGGATATGCCGACCTTTTCGATCAAGGCCTGAAAGTTTTGAGCGGCGGAGTGATGATTACTCGCCCCGGCCGAGGGGATTGGTCGGTTGGCCTAACGTCGTTGCGTGGCCCTATCAATTCATTGGTCGCCAATAGTAATATCAACTACCGGATGAATGAGAAATGGACGATTAGTGGTGGCAGCACTTTCGATTTGGGTGAAGTCGGCAACGTTGGGCAGTCGGTAAGCTTAACTCGAATCGGCGAATCATTTCTCACGCAAGTTGGTGTGAATATCGATTCGGGCCGAAACAACGCTTCGTTCTTTTTCAATCTCGAACCGCGGTTCTTCTCGGTTAAAGGAATTGGCAATTTGGGCGGACAAGTCATCCCGCCCGCCGGACTCTATGGCATCGAGTAGCTCTCGACAAGTACTGTCACCGGCAGCCACCCACAAAGAACAACTCGAACCGTTGGAACTCGGCTGGAAAGCCTGTGAGATATCAAGGTTGAACGCTTATGAGGAATAGGGTTCGACAGAAAAATTTTACGACAGAACGATAAAAAACCGATCCTGCAATTTTTCTGTCGTAAAATCTTTCTGTCGAAACCCACCAACGAAAGCCCTTATGACCGACTACGAACAAAAACATCTGGGCAAGACGCGTCTTATTCATTTGGATCACATCTGCGTCCGACGTTTGCATCAATGCCCCAATAATATTAGTAACGATGAGATTATTGACACCGATGTTGTCTCGAACGGCTCGTCCCGTGCCCGTTTGATTGATGGTGCCAAAGTTATTGAGCGTCGCGTCGTTGCCACTGATCGTAACCGCTACCGTGCTTCCACTTACCGTTAGTGATCCCATATCTGCCGATGAGCGATAGCACCGGGGGGTTGAGGGAACCGGGCCTGCGGCCATCGGCTAATCGGTGCAGTTTGAAAGACTAAGCTTCCTCTGTACTAACGATGCAATCTATTGACGCGGACTGATTGCCTTCAGTGCTGCGTAAAATGCGGTGTCATCGCTAACACCGTCGAAATGAAAAGGAAATGTTTGATTGTGGTCCTTGAGCATCAAACCATAAGCCGCACCGCTTTTTACAGAAGCATTCATCGCAGCTACCGCTTGTGAGCCGACTTTGTCGTCTTCGTTGCAGACGATTGGTTTATGGAATTGCTTCAATGAGTCCACACGAGCTGGAATATCTTCGACGTTCGTGCCGTTCCAATGCGGCGTGAGAAAGTCGCAAACTTCGGCGACTTCGCGATGGATCTTGCCGTCACCGTAGCCGCTGGCGGTAACTAGTAAATCTGGCATCGTCGCTTTCACAAGCCGAATCAGACTCGCTTGCCCTTTCTCGCTTCGAATGAGCTCGTGCGAGAAACCTGGATGAGGGTACTCATTGGCGACTTCGAGCACCACATTGCGAAAGCTGTTCGAACGAATCCATTTGACGACTTCGATTAATCCGGTTCGCACGGCGTCTTCGTCTTGAAGACGTTTTGATTGACGTTGGTAGTAGCACCCAAGGATGACAACGACGCCATCTTTAGCGCATGCCCGAATGACTCGTTCGACGCGCTGCAAATATGCAGGATTCAGCGAGCCGTCGGACCGAAAAGCTGTATTGACCGCCCCTTCATAGCCTGGCATCCCGCCTTGAAGACAAAGTGTAAAGGCATTCACACCGTTGGCCGCATACTCAGGGATGCGAGCGATGAAGTTTTCGGTGTTGGCATTGGCATCGAAATCTGGCTTCTTTCCAGACGAGTCTTCGAAAGTCGCGTTGACCATTCGCACATTCATCAGCAATCCTTCAGCCTGGGTTCCGCGATTGGTAAGTTGACCGTTTATCAACCACTTCTCATTGGATATCGATACCGTCGTTGTGGCTTCGCGGATTTTGAAAGCCGATAGACTGCGCAGTGGAAAAGGTGGTGGCGTATCGGCTGGCAACGCATCCAGGACTTTTTGTAGCCGTGTCTTAGCATCGACGATGTTTACGTTTTCGCTAGCCGATAAGTTAATCAGTTCTGCGGGGTCGTTGTTGGCATCAAAGAGTCGACCATCGGAATACAGTTTGAATTGCTTGTCGCGGACGACTCGGGTTTCATGATATTCGTTGAGGATCCATTCGCGATGAGGTGCAGCACCCGGCTTGTTCAATAAGTAGCTGGCAAACGAGACTCCATCGGGTCGATGCTGATCGGAGAGCGGTACACTCGTCAGTTCGCATACCGTGGGGTAGATATCGGTAAAATCTGCCAACGGGATTGTTCTACCTCCGGGAATTCGATGGGGACAATTCGCTAGGAGCACGACGTTCCCTCCGGATTCGCTCAATGAATAGAGATCGCCTTGAACGACGCGACCATCTCTTCTCGCTTGCATACTTTTTTCAGTACCGTTATCGCTTGCGACGAAGATGTACGTGTTTTCTCGAAGTCCCAGTCTTTCGAGTTCGGAAACAACTTTGCCTACAAGACCGTCGGCATAGCGAAGCATGTCGGCAAACATATCGTGATGCGGACGATCGGGATCGAGATTGTGAGGTGTGGGCACGACGTTTTGCGTAAAGGACCGACCGTGCGTAAGGACCATGGGAAGATAAAGTAAGAAAGGTTTGTGTTGATGCCTTTGTAAAAAATCGATAGCGAATGAATGAGAGACATCAGGGCCAAACACTCCATTTAGATTGTCTTCGACTCGCTGTCCATTTCGAAAGAAAACGGGATCCCAATAACGGCTTTCGATGTGCTGATTGAAAGCGACCGCTTCTTCGTAGGCTTCTCTCTTTACGATGTCGTGGAATCGCGCCATTTCAGTCGCTGAGAGCTTCGTTGCATCGATGCTACCTGGCCAAACCACTGAATCTTGGAAACCATGTCGTGCCAGCGCATCGGGTTCATCGTAGAGGTTATTGATCTGCCATTTACCTGTTATGGCAGTCGCGTAACCTGCATCACGAAGCAATCGCGGAAAAACAAGCTCACGCTTCGGATCGAGGCCGCCGCCGCTGTAGAGAGCCGCATCGTGATGGAGGCGAAAACCCGTGCTGTGCGGGTAGCGTCCTGTCAGCAGAACCGTGCGACTTGGACCGCAGACCGGTGGCGTGTAACAATTCTCGACTCGTACACCGGTCTGAGCCAGTTGATCGATATTCGGCGTACACTGCTCTTCGCTTCCGTAACAACCAAACCATTCTTGGCCGACGTTATCGAGAAGAACAAGGACAACGTTAGGTTTAGATGGTTCCGTCGACTGGGCCAGCGAGGCCGAAAACCAAAAGCAACAGAACAATATCCGTCGCGCAATCGCCAAGGAGCTTCGTATCATTCTTCTACTCTAGGGTTGGATTCGCCATTTTTTTAAGATTTTTCGCAATCTACCGTAAAAAAGCTTGCAAAAAACTATTTCAGCACTATTTTGACAGTTTGGTCAGTTTACATGAGTGCTACGTCTAGACCCGCTACTTAGAAAGTTACACGATTATGTCGTTCAAGAAATTTCTCGCGCTGATACTTGTTGTGGTGCCAATGACCGCTCGACGAGCCGATGCTGAGTTGGTGCGGGGTGTAACGGTCTTTCGAGAATTGATAAGCTTCGATAGCGCGGCACCTGGCTCAGTGCTCAGCAACGTGCCGATTACTGGTCCCGCCCAATTCGAGTCAATTCTGGGCCTCGATTATCGCCCTGCGACAGGGCAGTTATATGCTCTAGGCAATGCCCCCGGAAGCATTTATCGACTCTATCGGATTGACCCGACAACGGCGGTCGCGACGAAAGTAGGATCCGATATTACTTTTTCAGGCGTAACCAACGTTGGCTTTGATTTTAACCCAATGGTTGATCGAATACGAATCGTAACGGACAACGGTCAGAATTTTCGATATCACCCTGACACCGGTGCGCTGGTATCCACCGATACGCCGCTGGCATATTTGGCGGGTGATCCCAATTTTGGTGCAACTCCGAATATCGTCGGCGCAGCTTATAGCAACAATGTCGCGGGCGCACTGTCGACGACGCTGTTTGACATCGACGCTTCATTGGATATTCTCACGACGCAAAATCCTGCGAATGCTGGATCGCTCGGCACGGTAGGAGCACTTGGTGCCGATTTCGCCACTACACTCGGTTTTGACATTTCTGGTTTGACTGGAAATGCATTCGCATCGACGGTGAATACGGGCGGTGCACCTACCTTTTCGAATCTATTCAGCATTAACTTGCAGACTGGTGCCGCATCGCTGGTCGGAGAAATCGGGGCCGGTTTGATTCTCAACGACATTGCCCTTGGAGTTGCCGTACCGGAGCCAACCAGTTTTGCGCTCGCCTTGGTCCCGCTTTTTGCATCCGCAATCTATCGCAATCGTCGTCGCAATCACATTGCACGATAGCTTGGAATTCATGCTATTGTGATACAGTTTGCGTAGGCACGAGGCTCTGTTCGATCGAAGATGGTTGGCTGGCCATCTTCGAGATGCGATCGATCAGTTGCTCGACTTGCGTGAGCTTCGTCGTCAGCGTCTCATGTTTGGGGACTAGGTTCAATAGAATCGATCTACTGGATTCGAGTAGCTTCAAGGCGAATTCGATTGTTTTCGCATCGTCCCTAAAATTCTGCTGGTTGCTCAATTGCCGAGCCCAGGTCTGCCCAATATAAGCGTGTCGCAATTGAAAAACGGTTTGATTTGGGTAAGTTTGGTTGAGCTGCTTGGTCATCTCGTATGCGGAAGCGAACGATTTTTCCGCTTCATCCGGTTTGCCTTGTTGTTGTAGAATCGTTCCCCATTTTTGATAGAGTTCAGCGAGGTTTAATTGGAATGCAGGGTTGTTGGGGTGTCGTCGAACGAGAATGGCTGCGTGCTCGATAGCTTCGAACAGTCGCGATTCGACCCTTTGCATTTCGTTAGTGCTCGATGTCGGATTGCGCGCGATGCCGATAGCAAGCGAGACTGAAAGTGCGTAACGCATCGACGCATTTTCTGGATATTCAGTTACCAATTGTTCGAGTAACCGCGTAGCTGCGATTGTTAAGTCGCGCGCTGCGCCGGGTCTGTCACGTCGAAGCAGCGATGCCTGTTCTTTCAAACAAAGAGCCGACAGCATCCGAGACTCCGCTACGTCCGATGAATGACTTTCAAATGCCGCGAATGCAACACGAGCTTCATCCAGGCGTTCAAAAGCGGCTTGTCGGTCTACAATTAATCGATCGATGGCGGCAGTACCACCGATCAAGCGTGACCGATGATAACATCCCAAGGAATATAGGGCTCGCCCCAATTCCATATTTGCCGAGGCGATTGCTGATTCCGACCGTATCTGGCTTTGATCTGCGAGAAATTGTCGAGCCATCGAAGCGGCTCGCTGGTGGACTGATGTTGCGAAGTCGAAATCGAGAGATTCGTGTGCGATTTTTCCAAGGTCATTTAAGATTTCAAGCTGTCGAAGCTGCATCGATTCGATTCGGGCAATATCCGAATCATCACTAAGGAATTGCTCGCAAAGCTTAAGAACCGATTCGAAGGTAGCTCGCGATTGGTCAAGCAATCCAAGGTCGTATTGAATGGAAGCAATTCGATGTTGAGCAATGATGACGCGTTCGCGACTGATTGAGTCAGCATCTTGTTCGGCTAAGTGTTGATACGCAACGAGGAGTTCGTTGAGCAAATTTACGGTGCTTTTCGACATTGGCAACGTCGCAACGATACTCGCGTTTATGGAGGCATTCTGGGATACTTCACGCAAAATCGCACCTTCTCGCGACGTCTGCTGGAGGATGCGTTCAAGCGATAGCCAAGCAATGTCGGCGCTGCGGACCGCGCGTTCGCGTTGCTCGGATTCCGAGCGAGCGGCGCGTTCGGATTGGTCATAAGCCTCCCGAATTCGAAGATTGGAAATCGCTAAAATCCCAACTACCGCGAGCAGTAATGACAAACTGAGCCAAGACAATCCAGCGACTAGCGGATTTTTGCGAGACCACCGACAAATTCGCTCGACAACATTTATCCGTCGAGCCTGAATCGGTACGTCCTTGAGGAATCGATCTAAATCATCGGCGAAATCCGAGGCCGTCTGATATCGATGTGAGGACTTCGTCGCCGTCGCCTTACGCACAATCGTATCGAGATCGCGTGGAATAGATCGAACCATTGAACGCGGTGAGGCTGGCGATTGAGGTGCATCAACGACCTGCCGAGCGGTAGGCGAAGCGCGCAGAGTTAGCAGTTCAAACAACACTAGACCTAAGCTATAGATATCGCTCCGAGCGTCAGTCTCTCCCACTTGCTGTTCTGGGGCCATATACGAGCGAGTTCCTGCGACATTGCGGGTACTGAATCCAGTGTTCGCGTCGGAGCAGGAACTCGCTAAGCCAAAATCGGTAATCCAAACGTGACCATTGCCATCGATCAGAATGTTCGATGGCTTGATATCGCGATGCAATGTTCCTTGATGGTGAGCGTAGTCCAAAGCCTTTGCCAGGTTCTTTACGATCGATGCAATTTGTCGCCAGTAGAGCAGCGTACCAAACTGATCCAATGAGGTGATTGGCGATCCCTTGCGAAGACGATCAATCATCGAAGCCAAGTTTTCGCCCTTGATAAATTGCATCACGTAGTAGTGACAGCCATCATGTTGCCCGACGCTGAAGACGGGTACGATGTGCGAATGATGGAGCCGAGCAGCGGTGACCGATTCGCGGCGAAATTGTTGTATTGCTTTGGTGTCCCACAGTGCTGCACGCGGTAATATCTTGACAGCCACACGCCGACCAAGGGCTTCTTGTTCGGCTTCAAAGACGACTCCCATCCCTCCTCGACCTACCTCGCGAAGTATTCGAAGATCTCCTAGCTTTTCAGGAAGACTTATGCCGGCCATCGGTCCGCCCGACGCAAACGTTCGTTGTTCCCGAAGTTGTTCGACGGTCGCAACTACCGAAAAGATACTTGCGATCGAATCGGCTAACTCGGGATTTTCATCCATATATTCCTCGATCGAACCGACCGTTCCGTTTCGCAGTCGTTGCGCGAAATCGGTCGCCAGGTGATCCAAAGATAGGTCTCGTTCCATCTCGCTATCTTCTTCAAGATCCTCTTCAGCGAAGCTCATCTTAAAACTCTTTAGGGAACGAGATTGAGTGAAGCATTGCCATTCAACGCCATGCCTGACGACTCTAAAATATTCTTGAGACTACTCATCGCCCGCACGTATCGAATACTCGCGTTTTTAGGTTGGATACCGAGCACCTCAGCGACTTCGGTATTGTTGAGCAGCTCAAAATGCCGAAGAGCGATAATCTCTCTGTCTCGTTCATTGAGTTGTTGCAAGCCTCTCAAAAGAGCAGCTTCAGCCTCATTTCGAATGGCGGCTTGACTTGGCGACGTGAATCCTCCCGAAAGAGCCGAGACCAAGCAACAGGACGTGTCGTCATGCGATTGGCGGTTGTGAAGCGAGATGTCGAGCGTGGCGCTGCGTTGCTGTGTACCCAGGTGCCGGCGATGAAGGTCGATAAGCGTCTGCATTACGATCGATCGCAACCAAACCATGAACGAAACGTCGGAGCTGAGGAAATGAGCTACCCTAGAAGCCGTTGCCAAATACGCTTCCTGCAAAATATCGTCTGGATCAAGACGTGCACGCAGACGTGCATCCATTCGAAAGTGAACTAAGTGCCAAAGCCGGGCATGCTCCATTTCAAAGGCTTCTGCCAACACGGTTCGATCGCCATTCAGCAATCGTTGGCGGATGTTTTGAGATACGTCTAAAGTCACGGCAAACCTACGCAAATCGCAGCACAAGAATTCACGACATCGAATTTACCCCTCAATTCATAAAAATCTGGCCTGCGCACGTTTTGCAAAGATTTACAGGCTATTCAGGCATTCTCTAGCTTAGCGTCTGTTACCTGAATTCAAGATGAAGAAATCTTGTGGCGAGCCAAAATCCAAACGTTTATGACTTTAATTTTTGTAGATTTTAGCTCGCATCCCCGTTACAGTCCTAGAGCTATCGATCGAAGAATGCGTTTCCTGGGGAATTCGGCCATTTCCGTCGAAAACCGAAACTCGTGACGAGTTTCGTTACCAGCTAGTGAACGGTTACCGCCACTTTTTAAAGAGTCCTAATTTGTCAACGACCGTTAAATTTCGATCGACAATTCTTGCATGGCTATTTATTCTGTCCGCATCGCTGCATGCAGACGCTGACTTGATTACCTACTCGTCGCGCAACGCATTTGTAGGGGCTGCGAGTTCAAGTATATCTACAGTCGATTTGGAAGCTTTTCCCGTCGCAAATGTTCCATCTGGATCGCCGCTCGAAGGGATTTCCTTTACGTATTCATTGGGCAGCGTCAGCCTGAGTGTGGTCAATAGCATCACGACGACTTCTGGGACAAAGTCTTTGGGAACAACCGATCGAGATATGCTGCTGGACGGAGACAACATACAATTTAGCTTTGCACCGCAAACTGGCTTTGGACTCTACATTATCAGTCGTGATGCGCTCTTAGATGGTGATTTAGATCTCACGGTCAACGGGAAGACCGCATCACTGTTGTCATCAGCGAGTCAGATTAATCTTGGCGCGGGCGGATTAGCGTGGTTTCTCGGCGTTCAATCGAACGATGGAGCGTCGTTTACGTCTGCCACTCTTACAACCAATGGTGGGGGTGGGGCGTTCAATTACAATCTCGATGACTTTGTTACCGTAGCGGCCGTTCCGGAGCCCTCTTCTTTGTGGTTGCTCTCGGTCGTCTTTGGAACGGCTTTACGATTTCGTAGCCGAAAGTCCCCTTGTATATCCGAATGACGAACGCCAGTTCTCAAAATGCAGACACTGCGCTTTGATGAAACGATTACTTATCCTGATTTTCCTAGCAAACACCTAACTCAACAGAAACTATTCCTATGCGAAATATCCGATCGGTACGCTGGTGTTTGAATGCGATTTTCTCGATGGTGGCTTTGTCGCAGCTTCAGGTTTGTATGGCGGCGGACAACAATATCCTGCTGGTGATTGCCGACGACATGGGTTCGGATGTAGCTCCTGGGTATAGTGAGGGCACAAATAAGCCTCCAATGCCCGTTTTGCAGGGACTTCAAGCCAACGGAGTTACCTTCAGGAATGTATGGGCCAATCCGGTTTGTTCGCCGACCCGAGCAACGATACTAACCGGTCGTTACGGTTTTCGCACCGGTGTTCAGAACGTTAGCATGCCTGCGAACACGATCGGGGTATCGATATCCGAGCCATCGATTCCTCGCGCCCTTCAAACACAAGTCAATATCGCTTCGACGGCGTTCGGGAAGTGGCATGTTGCTCGACAGGATGCAGCCGCTCCTGATTCGCCACCGGATCATCCGATTCTGATGGGGTTTAGCCGGTACATTGGAAATCTAATGGGGCAGGTACCCAACTATAGCAATTGGTCGAGATACGTTAACAATACAACGTTGGTCGAACGTCTTACTACAAGCACGACCTATGCGACGACCGATGTTGTCAATCAAGCAGTCAGTTGGATCAATCGGCAGGGAAATCAGAACTGGTTTTGTTGGGTAGCGTTGAACGCCCCTCACTCACCCTTTCACAAGCCGTCAAATGAGTTACACAGCTATGATGCTCTTGCGGCCACAGGTGCACCGGACCGCAGTTACTATGAAGCGATGTGTGAATCACTCGATACAGAAATGGGACGATTGCTATCAAGTATTCCAACTGACGTAAAAAACAAGACAATGATCATTTTTATCGGCGACAATGGGACGCCCTCGGCGGTGAAGAGCGGTGGATTTCGCGGTTCAAAAGGGAATGTGTATGATGGTGGCTTGCGTGTCCCGTTGGTGGTAAGCGGTGCTTTAGTGGCGAATCCGAATCGAAATGTTGATCAACTCGTCAATTCAACCGATATTTTCGCGACGGTCATGGACGTGCACGGCATCAATTTAGCAACCGTTAACGAAGGTCGGATTCAAGACACCGTTAGTTTCCTCCCCTATGTAAAGAATGTTGTCCACACCGCTCCTCGAACGACATCCTTCGGGGAAATTCGCGCGAACGCCACTAACTTTAGTCGCGCCGTTAGGAACGATCGCTACAAGCTAGTGAGGCTCACGAACAATGCGGGCGTCACTTCTGAGGAATTCTACGACCTTCAAGTGGATGCTCAAGAGGCATCGAATATCTTACTGCGAACGCTTACACCGTCAGAGCAGACGAATCTCGACAGTTTGCGAGCGAGACTGCTTGCATTGAGCAATTAAAACGATGCGGAAGCGAAGCGGCTACGTACTGCTGATGGTCTTGATTTTGCTCGTCGTCCTCACGACGGCATTGACGAGTATCGCGACGCGTAGCATGAATGCGACGCAAGATGCCGTGATTGCCGTAACTCAGCTCCAGCAGCGTGTCGGGATTGAAAGTTGCCGCAATACCTTTTTGGAAAAAGCATTCTTTGTCTTCAAGGAAATCGACAAGCGACGCTCTAACGGTTTCGAGCCGCCTTCGACAGACGGCATTTACATTTGGATGGACAGCATTGTACTAGGCGGACAACGCTTTGACTTGATTCTGTCCGACGAAAACTCGAAAGTAAATCTTAACGCGACTTATTTCCATACCGGTCCAGACAAAACCGATCAGTTGCTTAGACGTGGCTTGCCTGTGCGATTTAGGCAAGCCATCGCTTTGCAACCATCAGCCGCCGCAAACCGGTCTAATGCGTTGCCGCCCAAGAAGACTAGGAAGCCCGACGACATATCGGCTGACGATTCGATAGATCCTGAAAATGAAGGGATTGTCGCGATCGGAGAAGCATTTGACGGTCCGGAAGACGATGTAATGATTCCAGCATTTCGAAGTTGGGGAGAAGTTTTTAATTTCGGAGCCCTATTCGGTCAAAACTCAGAACGAACTCTGCCGCTAGACTTTACGAAAACGTTCACGCTTTGGGGGTCAGGACAAATCAACGCCCTTCGCGCGCCGGACGCATCGATTCTGATTCAATTGGAAGCGTTGGTTCCTGCCGCAGGTGCCAAAAGCATTTTGAAATCGATTCGACAGTCTCGCGATTTTGACCTTCGAGCGATTATTGACGAAGAAGTGGCTGGGGCAAGACAACGCCAGCGTTTGCGAGCCCTGTTGGGCAAAGATTCTTATGCGTTTTCTCTGTTCGTCAATGTCGAAGCTCCGCAAACTCGATCCAGAAGATTGTTTACCATTTCACCGGACACAAACGGTACGCAAGAAGTTCAAGAGTTCGTGTTTTACTGAAAGAGGCTCGACATTTGTTTGTAGATTTTATTCGAGTTTTTCGTTATAGGTGGAGAGCATTGGCAATCCTTAGTTTTTGGACTGCGAGTGTGGTGTAGGAGTTTTCGACGGCTAACATTTTTGGAAAAATGGAAAAATAACGACTGCAATGAAGAGCCCAACGAGACGAAAAATGGCGAGGAAAGCCAAGGTTCACCAAGGAGTTGAACGACGCTTGCAATTCGAGATCCTAGAATCACGTTGCTTGTTCGCTGTTTCGGTTCCGCTTCTCAATTCATGGTTTCTGGCCGGACAAAACCAGTTCGCTCAAGTGATCAGTGGTTACAACGTCGCGGCCGGTCCAAGCACCACATGGCCAACGAATGTGCCAGTCGGTGCCACCTATAACGGAGGAAACGCGACGCCCGCTCTGGGTGATATTTCCAAAGTCAGCAGTTCGACGAACTATGTCTACGTAAATACAACCGACTTTTCCAGCTACGTGATGGGCCCTTGGTTTAACGCAATGGGTCAAACCTTCATGAATTTCCCGACCAATCAAAACGCCCTCTATCGCATTCGAGACGGAGTCTATCCGAGTGCTACGCATGGAACGGCGGGTAATGGCGCGGTTGGAATTCTCGTCAATGGCGGTTCGGTTTTCAACAATGGAGATGCTTTCACGTACACGAATGCCACAGGTGCCGACGCAAACCCAGGGGACAGAATTTGGTTCCGACGGGCGCAGTTCGCTGAGGCGGTGACTTTTGATCACGCGAGAGCCCATCAACCGGCGCAAGGGCAGGCTCATAATCATGTAAACCCAACTGCCTTGCGTGCGCAGCTCAACGACAACATCGATTATATCGGAACGACGAACTTCTTTCCCTATGACCCGGACGCCGCTCTGCATCTTGGCGAGGGTGCCGACAAGTCTTACCGCGAACGCACGACGAACCTTCATCACTCTCCAATTTTGGGTTGGGCATTCGACGGATTCCCGATTTACGGGCCTTACGGCTATTCGAATCCAAACGATTCCAATAGTCCGATCCAACGTATTGAATCGAGTTTCACACTAAGAACTGTTAGCAATCGAACGACTCTTCCAGGTTGGGCTGCTCAAATCAGTTTCCCGACCTCTGGAGTTGCGTTAGATGGCGTCTATTCGCTGGCCGCAAACCAATATGGACCAGCCATCAATGCAGCCAATCCACTTGGCAAGTATGGTGAAGACTACCAGTTTGTGGTGGGGTTGAGCACTTTGGATCAATACAATGGTCGATTCACGAAAACGCCAGAGTTTCCTAACGGTACGTACGCATATTTTTTGCCGATCGATGCCGCCGGAACTCCAGCGTTTCCCGATTTTATCGGACGTCAGTTTTATGGCGCCGTCAATTCAGGACGAGTTAACAACACGAATGGCGATGGGGCGGTGACGGTTCAATTCGATATTGCCAACAATACCGCTCCGGTCGTAAACGGTCCAAACGTCGCTTCAATCGCTGTTGGCGGGACGTTGAATTTCACATCAGGAAATAAAATATCTGTCACCGATATCGATGCGGCAACGACCGAGAGGGTCGCACTTTCCGTCACAGGCGGAATGCTGAATGTCGATCTGAGCGGACCACTCGCTGGTGGCTCAACGATTATTGTTGGTGCGAACAACAGTGCGGCGCTCACCCTCAGCGGCGGTATCAGCCAACTGAATGCCGCTTTAGCCACTTTGACATTCACGGCCCCCATCAGCGGCAGCAGCGTGACTCTGACCGCACAAGCTAATGACGGCAGTCCATTGAATAATCTCAGCAATTCTCTCTCGACGACGATCACGCTGGTTGCATCGTCGGTCGTAAATCGGCAAGTTTTCTACAATCGATCACCAAGTACTGCTTTTGGCGATGGGTCGGGGAACCCCATCAATGCGATCGATACGTCGAAGTCGGTTCTATTGCCTGGACAGACGAGCTCGTTCAATAGCTACTCGAACTATACGAAAGGCCTCAATGGTCTGATCGTTGACGTGGCTAACCTGGCAGAAATTCCATCGTCGGCGGATTTTCAATTCGCGATTTGGAATGGATTCGATGCAGTTGGATTCCTTCCGCTGGCCTCCCAAGCAACGATTAGCACTTTCGCTGGCGGCGGAACGAGTGGCGCAAGTCGCGTAAAAATTGAATTCGCTGACAATGCCATTCGAAACACGTGGTTGCGAGTCACGCTGTTGGCAAACGCCAATACGGGTCTTTTGGCTACCAGCGTATTCTACTTTGGCAATGCGGTCGGCGATGTCGATATAGGAAATGTGGGAACGCCCGTTACCATTTCCACTAACAGTTCTGATTATGCTGCTGTTCGTCAAAACCTATCTCCATCCAGTAGTAGTGTGGGCGTCGACAATATACATGACATTAACAAAGACGGCGTCGTGAATCCGATCGACATGGCCTTGGTCCGACAAAATGAATTGAATCGAATCCTAGGTGCGTTTACGGCTCCGGTGAGTCTACAACACTCGCTGGTAATGACCTCGACTACAACTACTGATGCGACATCGCATGCGATTTCAACGACTTCTTCAGCAATGACTACAGCGATGAGCGTCCCCAATTTAGTCGCTCCAGTTCTCAGCATCGAATACCCGATATTTGCTATGGCTTTCCGTCGCATGGACGTGGATTCCATTCCATCTTTAATCATCGAACGGTTAGCCATGCATCGCAATCAGTCTTCGCGAAGAAGAATTGAACTCGGTAATGCTCGACAAGCTCGTAGTGTATCTATGAGAATCGAAACGCAATTTCCAGGCAGGATCAACGAAAACGTCGATAAGGTATTTGCTGATCTCGGCTAACCTCATTCTCTCAGTCATTGGCCGAACGATCTTCGTTTATTTGGCTCTTCCGCAGAAACTGTGGGTGGTTTTCGTGATCCGCAATCGATTTTAGCCGTGAAATACAAGGAAAACACTCGACTGAGTGATTGCAAAAACCA
>JAWXCK010000067.1:0-64087 GCA_034408855.1 Pirellulaceae bacterium | reverse complement strand
TCAAAAATCCAATGCGAAACGGGCATCCGTTGAAACTTCGGTTTTCTATTCGTAACGATAAATAGTTAATTTTGCCCCACAGATTCTGCGGAAGAGCCAGATTTTGTAACTACCGAGCAAAGCGTCGAACTCTCGCCGGGTGAAGCACGTCGACTGAAACATCATCTTCATCGGCCTGTCGATTCAACCATTCGCGTCAAGGATGAAACTGGAAACCCGCTTGAAGGTGTCGACGTATATTTGATGGGCGCTACACAAGCTACCGGCGAAGAGACTGGTTATGCTTCAATCAAACGCGGTACATGGACGCAACGTATTCAACGTAGTGATGTTCACGGCGTCATTCGTTGCGATAATTTGCCGAAAGATGCGAAAATCAATGTCAGATTGTTTCATCCAGATTTTTTCATCGGCAAAGCTTCGGACCTGATTGCAGCGTCGGGCGAGTTATGCGTGATACAGCTTGCCAAGGGCGGCACAAAAATTGAAATTGGATTCGCCGATGCTTACGGTAAACCGGTACTATCACTCAAAACTGAAATCGAATTAAATCTCTTGGGTGAAGGCGAAATTGAAGGCGTACAGAAGACGATGATAGCTGGATTTGAGCTAACTTCTGGTTCGGTTGGCTTCACCGTTCCTAGTTCCAACTACACGAGTCTCGTTCTTGAAGGCGAAGCAGTTGTTTTTACCCCACCGTTGATTGCACACAATCGAGACGAGGCGGCTTTACTCGATTTCACAGATTCAACGCTTCGATCGTTTCAAATGGTTGTGCGCCCGACATGGAAGACGCGTGGAAGAATCGTCGATGGGCAAGGTGTCGGTGTTTCGAACGCTTACGTCTATAGCTCTTGCGAAAACCTCGTTGTTGATGCGGTGACCGGAGCAGTAACCCTTCATCCATCGGAGAGTTCAGTAAGCTGTGGTCACGGAGGATACACAGACAAAGATGGCTGGTATGAAATCGATTTCGTCGACGGCAAGAACTGGATCGGCGTCTCGGAAAAAGAGGGGTACTATATGCCAAATCTGCACCAACATTTTTTGGGTGAGTCGGTAAAAAACTCCGGAATCGTCGACATCGAACTTCGCAAGTTGCCTCGATTGCGAGGGCACGTAGTTGGAAAGGATAATCGGCCAATTGCTCGATTCATGGTTCAATCATGGTCTCCCTCGAATCAAAGTGTGTCTCGAACGATGACCGACCAGGAAGGACGCTTCGATCTAACAATAGTAGGCCTTCCTTCGTCGCGCGATTCTCATGAGCCTAAGTTCGATTTTCAATTGATTGCGTTTGATCCCTTAGGTCGGATGGCTGGGGCAGTAGAAGTCGATCTGCTAGGATCGCAAGATCTAGACGCGATTCAAATTCACACCGAAGAAAAGCCGATCGAATGGGTCTTGGAAACTATGGTTGGCCGAGAGAGTTGGATCGATTCCGATATCGAAGCGAAAAATCGAGAAGAAGAGCGAGCGAGATATTCGGCCGGTGCGATCGGTTCGCGTACTCCAGATCTTTCCAATGGCGTTTGGCTGAATTCGGATGCGAAGAGCCTTGCCGAATTTCGAGGAAAGTATGGGTTGTTGGATTTTTGGTTTATCGGCTGCGGGTCATGTATGGCAGAGATGCCGCAAGTCAAACTCGTCGATGATCTGTTTGATAAGAATAAATTTGCGATCGTGAGCGTGCATGCTTGGAATTCGACGGTCGACAACGTGCGAGAATTTGCCGCGCAGCATAAGATGGAATATCCAATCGTCGTCGATGGAGTCGATCAAGAGATTCGCAAAGAGTTCTACAAGCTTGGCATTGTCGGATATCCAGGCTACCTCTTGCTTGATCCGGAAGGTCGCATCGTTTTGAACGACGTTTTTGCAGAACAGCACTATTTGCGCGATCAGAAAATCGCATTGATCCGCGAGATTCTTTTGAAGAACAAATTGGAACGACGCTAAGAAGTGCAAAAGGCGACCGAATCGAGTGAAACTGTTGTGGCTACTTTTCTCTTTTAGTCTTTCTTTGTTTTCGGGTTGTCCTGGCGACGACGCAGTTCAAGTTCGCCGATGTCTCCTAAATCCTTGGGGCGACCAGCTGCCTTCTTCTTGGCGACGAGCTGCGCATAACCAATAAACGGCACTTGAATGCTGCCGAAATGAAAAGTCTCTCGATGCTTATAAGCTTTGTCGAACGAAACGCCTGCGATCGAAGTAAGTAAATCAATTCGAAAAGGTGGATGACCGAGCAACATCGTTAAGAGTTCAATCCAATCGTGGTTGACATCCATAATTGCGACTAAGAATTTTTGAGATCGCCCGTATCCAAAGACCTAATGCAAACCTGGGCGTCTTCTCTTAATGGAATAATTGGCGAAGTCGAATTGTGCAAATGCCAACCGCGAACCGATATTTCACAGCAGCGTAAGATCCGCTCCGCCGGCGTGAGGGAATGATCCCACTGCACCGTGAATTGATCCGACGCTTCAAGGCTATCAAAAACGAAAGCAAATTTGTCCATAGAAGTCGAATCTTAACCAGTCAACGACGAACTGTCCAATTTCGACGCTCGAATTTGGACAGGTGTAGGCAGGACGTAATAAAATGTGATCGGTACGGCAATAGCCGCCGGTTGTTCTCTCCGAAAATTCAAGGAATTCCCAGCGTTTACGGAACCTGAGGCTTTCGCAATCGCCACGCATCGACAAAAAATTGCCGAAACAAATCGTAGCATCGTTGCGGGCTTCGATGCTGCTCCAAAATCGAAAAAAATCCACAGCAGTGCCATTCGCGTTGCACACCTTTTCCATTCCCGAGCTCGTGCCGTCGAAGGTCAGGCACCAAAACAAGTTAATATGTTAAAAAACGCTTCGGCGGGTACTCGGAAACTTGAGTCTTGAGTGAGGAGCGATCATGATCGGTAGGTGGAACTGTTTTAAGGAACGTCATTGTACAACATGAACATATTCAAAATACATGCGAAGGCAGTTGTGTTTTTCGCGATTGCTGCGAAAGCCACTTTGGCTCAAATGGGCCCAGCCGTCGTTGAGGTCTCCCCGTTAGCCGAGATTGAAATCGCTTCTACCCAAGCCACGCTCGGAAGCATCATGCCGACCAAGCGAGCTGTCATTGGTTCGGCAGTCGATGGGCGAGTTGTCGAGTTTTTGGTGCGAGAAGGCGATCTCGTCCAAAAAGATCAACCGCTTGCGAGCTTACTCACGCGAACGATTGAACTAGAACTCGAAGCCGCAGATGCTGAGCTTGAACTGCGCAATCACGAGCTCGACGAACTTCGCAACGGCAGTCGACCCGAAGAAATCGTACAGGCCAAGGCTCGTATGGAAGCGAACGGAATTGTCGTGCAGTATCTCGAACGTGAAAAACTGCGACTTTCTGCGCTGGATGCAAGCAACTCCGTTTCGCTATCAGAACTCGAGAACGCACTCTCAAAATGGCTCGAAGCACAGCAAAGTCAAATCGAGACCAAATCGGCATATCAACTTGCCGTCGATGGCCCGCGTCCAGAAAAACTGAAGCAAGCGGAGGCGCGAGTCGCCATGACGCAAGCAATTTGCGAAAAACTTCGCGACCAAATCGCGAAGCATACCATGTATTCACGATTCACTGGCTATGTGACTGCCGAGTTTACCGAGGTGGGACAATGGTTAGCACGTGGTGAATCCGTTGCCGAGATCATCGCTCTCGACGAAGTTTTTGTGGTGGCCAAGGTCATTGAAGCACACATCCCATTTATTCACGTCAACGAGGTCGTAACTCTCGACGTGCCTGCGCTTGGTGATCGCAAGTTTAGCGGTGTCGTCGAAGCGATCGTGCCCGAAGCTGACGTTCGATCGCGAACCTTTCCGGTGAAAGTGCGTGTTAAGAACGAATTCAATGCCGCTGGTGAGCCACTTCTTAAAGCTGGAATGCTCGCGCGAGCTTCACTGGCGACGAACGAAACTCACAAAGCAATCGTAGTCCATAAAGATGCGCTGGTACTCAACGGAGCGACGACCGTCGTTTGGACCATTGACAGAGCGTCGATCGAACCAGGGCTCGGAAATATGGTCGAAGCGAATGCTGTGGCAGTGCCGGTACAGACCGGAGCAGAAGTAGGCAACCTGATCGAAGTATTGGGAAATGTCAATTCCCAAATGGATGTAATCGTTCGCGGCAACGAAAGAATCCGTCCCTCGCGTCCTGGCATGCCACCAAGTCGCGTAACGTGGATGAAGAAATCTATCGCATCGAGCGAAGAATAAGCGGCATAGGCATCCATGATACTCATCGATTTTTTTGTAAAAAACCCGGCCAAAGTAATTGTCGGCGTTCTGCTTATGGCGTTGTTCGGTGTGGTTGCACTTTTGCGAATGCCGATGCAACTGACGCCCGAAGTCCAGACACCGACGATTACGGTCGAGACGCGATGGCCTGGAGCAAGTCCGCAAGAAGTCGAGCAAGAGATCGTCGTCGAGCAAGAGGAGCAGCTTAAAGGCGTCGAAGGGCTGACGAAGATGTCATCGGAGAGCTCCGATTCGATCGGGAGAATTACGCTTGAATTCCTCGTCGGTACGCCGATGGAACGAGCCGTCGTCGATGTCATCGGTCGCTTGGAACAGGTTCCCGAATACCCTGAAGACGCAGATAAGCCTGTGATCAGTACAGCCAATGCGAACAACAGTCCGATCGCTTGGTTTATCCTAAGCTCACGTTATCCGACAAACGACGAGTTTACGAAGTTTGAATCGAAGCACCCCGCGCTCGCGACCGAATTGCAACGAGTCCGCAAGGCTAGCAACGAAGGGCTAGGCATGATGCGACTTCGATTGTTGGCGAAGGATCATCCGGAGGTTCATGCCTTACTGCCACCGCCCGAGATGGATGTGACCAAGTTGCGTCGCTTTGCGGAAGATGAAATTGAAGCTCGCTTCGAACGTGTATCGGGAATCTCTCAATCCAACGTCATCGGTGGACTGGAAGACGAGCTACAAGTCATTATCGATCCGGAAAAACTTGCTTCAAGACAGCTCACCATCAGCGACGTTCGCACCGTACTGCGAAGCCAAAACAAAGATACGTCGGGCGGCGATTATTGGGAAGGCAAACGTCGATGGGTCGTCCGCACCTTAGGGCAATTTCGCACGCCTGAACAAGTCGAACAGCAGTTGCTAGCCATTCGCGATGGGAATCCAGTCTATGTTCGCGACGTCGGCGAAGTGCAACTCGGATACAAGAAAGCCGACGGCCTGGTGCGTCGTTTCGGTGAATCGAGTATTGCGGTCAACGCGCTTCGCGAAACGGGCGCGAACGTTCTCGACGCGATGGCCGGCTTGCAAGCGGTCAATCGCGAGTTGAATAAGGGGATACTCGAGCGACAGGGGTTGCAGTTAACTCAAGTCTACGACGAGACCGAATATATCTATTCTGCCGTCAGTCTGGTACAAGAAAATATTTTTACTGGCGCTGCGCTGACCATGACCGTGCTGATGTTATTCTTGCACCTTGGTATTCGCACGCTGATTGCTATTCCTTTGATCGTAGCCTCATCGCTCGCGGCCGCTTATATTTCGCCTTGGTTCTTTGTGATTACGATTGCACTTATCATCGGCGCTGGCTTTTGGTTTGCTCGCGGGGCGCTCGTCGTCGGCATGGCCATTCCGACCAGTATCGTTGGAACCTTTCTCGTCCTCGGAATGCTCGGGCGATCGTTGAACGTGATCAGTCTGGCTGGCTTGGCGTTTGCCGTTGGTATGTTAGTCGACAATGCGATTGTCGTGCTCGAAAACATTTATCGTCGATGGGATTTGGGCGAAAGCGGGTTCACGGCTGCCGTTCGCGGTACGACCGAAGTCTGGGGTGCCGTAGTCTCGTCGACGTTGACAACGATCGCTGTTTTCTTGCCGATCGTTTTCGTTCAGGAAGAAGCCGGCCAACTCTTTCGCGATATCGCGATGGCTATTAGCGCCGCCGTCGCCCTTTCACTTGTCATCTCGATGACCTTGATCCCAATGGCCTCGGCTCGATTGTTTGGCAGTCGTCAAGAGGAAGCGGCATCAAGCCGGTCCCAGTCCAGATTCCTTATCCGACTATTCGAACGAATGGGACAGAGCTTCATCGAGGCCGTTGTCGGTCTCAACGCCTGGATACAATATGGCGTCATCCGACGATTAGCAGTTACGACAATCTTAGTCGGCACCTCGATCGCGATTACATGGCTTTTGTTTCCAAAGGTCGAATACCTACCCACCGGCAACCGAAATCTTGTCTTTGGAATTCTGCTCCCACCGCCCGGTTACAACTTAGATGAACTGATGGCAATGGGCGAACTTGTCGAGTCGCGATTGAAACCGTATTGGGATGCCGAGCCGGATAGTCCGGACGCGAAGCAGCTCGATTTTCCCATCGTCGGTGATTTTTTCTTCGTCGCGCGTGGTCGGCAAGTCTTTATGGGGCTTCGAGCTCACGATCCGTCGCAGGTTGCACGCCTAGTCCCACTGGTGCAGAAAGTCGGTGCCGGCTTACCGGGTACCTTTGCTGTTGGGAAACAATCGAGTCTGTTTGAACAAGGACTCAGCGCTGGTCGAACGATCAACATCGAGATCACTGGGCCCGAACTGGAACGTTTGGTCGCGCTGGGTGGTCAAGTCCTTGGCAAGACGATGCAGACGTTCCCCGGTGTTCAAGCGCGACCTATACCTAGCCTGGATCTATCGAGTCCCGAACTGCATATTGAGCCAAAGCTCATTCAAGCAGCGCAAATGGGGATGACAAGCGCCGATCTTGGCTATACGGTGAACGCATTGGTCGACGGGGCATACGCCACCGACTATTTCCTGCATGGCGACAAGATCGATCTCACGATCATTGGAAAGTCGGATTATGCAGGGAGATCGCAAGACGTGCGCGCGTTAGCAATTAACACACCGGTCGGTGAGCTTGTGCCGCTCGAAGCCCTCGCCGACATTCGATTGAGCAGCGGTCCGGAACAAGTCAATCATCGCGAGCGGGAACGAGCGATCACGATTGAAGTTTCTCCGCCCCCTGAGATGGCGCTCGAAGATGCGATGACCCGCATTCAGTCGGAAATTGTCGGGCCATTGATCGAAAGTGGGCAGCTTGGCCCCGGCTATCGTATCAACCTTGCGGGCACCGCTGACAAATTGCGAGATACTTGGAAGGCGCTGCGATTCAATATCGTTTTGGCGCTTTTGATCACTTACTTGTTGATGGTTGCTCTTTTCGAATCCTGGATCTATCCGGTGGTCATCATCCTGAGTGTACCGCTCGGTGCCGTAGGCGGAATTCTCGGCTTGCAAGCTCTCAACTTGATCTATCTTCAAACATTGGATGTGTTGACCATGCTCGGGTTCATCATTTTGATTGGAACCGTCGTTAACAACCCTATCCTTATTGTGCATCAATCGCTCAATCACATGCGAGAGGACGGCATGCTTCCGCAGCAAGCGATCTTGGAGAGTGTTCGCACTCGCATTCGTCCCATTTTCATGACAACGACTACGACAGTCCTTGGGCTGTTGCCACTGGTGCTATTTCCTGGCGCAGGAAGTGAACTCTATCGAGGGCTTGGTAGCGTCGTGCTTGGCGGCTTGATTGTCTCGACACTCTTCACGCTCATCCTGGTCCCGACGCTATTTAGCCTTGCTATCGACCTTCGCGAGCAATTCATTCGACTTTTCGGATCGCCGACGTCGACTACTCAAGATTAACCACAATACCGTTCAACGAAGCAGTTTTAGGCAGTGGATCTTGTTAAAGATCCCTAGGCGCGTTGAAACAAGTTACCGTTCCTCCAAGAACACGCACATCACTTGAGCGGCCTTTTTATTCGAGTTAAAGAGCCGGTGCGGAGTATTCGCATCGAAATAAAGCGAGTCGCCTTCATCGAGCGCAAAGGCCTCCTTGCCATACTCAAGCGTAACCTTGCCGCGCACGACGATGAGAAATTCTTCACCTGGATGCGGTCGCAAGACGCTGCGGCCGCCGAGGGGAGGTATGTCTAGTATAAATGGATTCATCCGACGGTTCGCCGGACCATTTGTTAGCGTGTGATACTCGATATTCGAGTTTTGAGGATCGCGCTCAATGGTGCGTCGGTCTCGCTTCTTGGTCAATACGATCCTTGGTTTCGCATCCAGCCCTTCGAGCAGTGTTGCCAGCGGAATAGTGAGCGATTCCGCAACGCGGGCCAGCGCTGGAAGCGATGGCGTGATTCGTAAAGTCATCGGTTAGAGGTTACCTTGTTAAGATAATGGCATCCAAGAAGTGAATTACCTACCAAAGATTTTTCGAACAAGCTCTAGGGAAATGAAAGCACAACGGAATACACATTTTCATCAGGCCGCCTTGAGCAAATGTCCGCGATGCAATGGATCCAGTCACGTGCTGTGGAATCAGTTGGGTCACGACATTCTTCAAGGTGCCCATTGTGACCATCGATTCGGCCTTCCGCTGCTCAGCGATTGTCACCTAGCGCATGTTTATTCAGATGACTACTTCGAAGGCGGCGGTGCCGGCTATTCAAACTATTTGTCCGAAGGAACCATGCTTCGAAAACGCGGACGACAGTACGCAAAAAGGATCAAAAAACTCACCGGAAAAACTGGCACGGTTGTCGATGTCGGAGCTGCAGCCGGTTTCCTACTGCAAGGATGGTTCGATGCCGGATGGACTGGATATGGCGTTGAGCCGAATGCAACGATGGCCCGGTATGGTCGCGAAGTCAATCGCGTGGATGTCCGATGTAATACATTTGAATCGATCGAAGATCTAGCTCCCAATTCGGTCGATTGCGTCGCAATGCTTCAGGTACTGCCGCATCTCATCGATCCCGTCTCAGCGATCCAGAAAGCAAACTCGATTCTAAAACCAGACGGCATGCTTCTAATCGAGACATGGGATCGATCGAGTTATTTTGCAACGTTCGCTGGTAAAGGCTGACATGAGTATTCACCACCAAGCGTCTTGCATTGGTTTTCGAAGCGCTCGCTAAACCAAATGATGACAACGCTCGGAATGACAGAAGTCTATTCTGCTCGATCATTTCGCTGGATCAACGCAGGACATGCGAAGTCCTTGCTGCGCCATATTTCTAAGTCATCGACCTTCGGTCGTATCGCATCGATCGCAGCAACACCGATTCCCAGTTTTTTATCGTTGCCCTATCCAGGCGACGATCTATTTTGGAGTGTCTTCCGCAAAACCGATCATGACCGCGAGCTAAGTTGGCTCAGCAACCACCTGTGTTGATAGACATACGCCATTTACTTCGCAAAGAGTTTACAATACTGGTAGAGCCCGAAACCCAATCCGCTTACAAGGATTCTTTTATCATGAACTCTCGACGCAGTTTTCTAAAAACATCGGCTTTGTTTTCAGCTCCTATGATCGCCTCTCGATCGGTGCTTGGTGTGGACGCGCCTAGCAATCGAGTGAATGTCGGTTTTATTGGGACGGGCAACCAAGGGATGGGGATGCTCAAGCGATTCTTGGCGGCTGATCTTGGAAATGTTGTCGCTGTTTGCGATGTGAATCAAGGAAGCTATGGATACAAAGAACCCGAACATTTTTATGGACGCGAACCAGCGAAAGCGTCGGTCGATGAAGCAGCCAAAAAACAGAAGGGGAACTTAGCCGAGTGTTCGGCTTACAGCGACTTTCGCAAAGTTCTCGATCGCAAAGATATCGACGCGGTCGTCATTGTCGTTCCCGATCATTGGCATCGCATTATGACGGTGATGGCAGCTCAAGCGGGCAAAGATATCTACTGTGAAAAGCCGCTTACGTTTTCGGTTGCCGATGGTCGGCAGATGATCGACGCGGTTCGAAAGGCCAAATGTATACTCCAAACCGGTAGCCACGAACGTTCGAATGTCGTGTCTCAATTTATTTGCGAAGCGGCCAGGACTGGGAAGATCGGCAAGATCCAGCGAGCGATCACCAAGATTGGTTACAACAATAAAGTAGGACCGGGACCTGGCTGGTCGCCGATGCCCGTACCGGCCAAACTCGACTACCGGGCTTGGCTTGGACCAGCCCCCCAGCAACCGTATCACGATGATCGATGCCTCTATCGGTTTCGCTTTAACTACGATTACTCGGGTGGCCAAATCACGAATTTCGGTGCCCACTGCAATGACATGGCCCATTGGGGAATGGGAATCGGGACCGACGGCCCTGTCGAAATCGAATGCCTCGATGCTCAGTTTTTACCCGAAGGCAGTCTCTTTAATACGGCGACCGAAACTCGATATCGCTGCAAATATGCTAACGGTATGGAATTGATTTGCGAGAGCGGGGAAGAACAGGTTCAGACTCGATTCGAAGGCACAGAGGGTTGGTTGCAGACTGGATACAGAGGAACGACCGCGTCGGACCCGAGCTTGTTGGTTGGACTGCCGGAAAAAGGGACTGGCAAAATGGATGCTCATACATTGCATCAAGCCAATTTTATCGAGTGCGTCAAATCGCGGGCCGAACCGCGTGCACCTGTCGAGCTTGGCCACGCTTCCTCGATGCTTTGCCATATAGCCAATGCGATGATTCGGCTCTTTCCGAAAACCGGACCTGGCACAGTTGCCAAATGGGATGCGTCCAAAGAAGAATTCCTTGATAATGACGGGGCCAACCAAATGCTCAAACGCGAGCAACGCGATCCTTGGAGTTAGCTAGCATAGTCTTTGATAGCAAAGAAATCGACATTGGCACAGCCTAGCCATTTACACTAGACTACGCTCTCCAATCCAGTCTAGCTATATTTAGGGAGGTTGATCGGATATGGGAATGGAGTCCTTTAGATTCTTACACGCTAGCGATTTTCATCTCGAGCGTCCGATGCACGACCTGCCGGACCTACCAGACCACCTGCGCCCTGCATTGGTCGAAGCACCGTGGAAAGCTGCCGAAGCCGTCTTCGAGCATGCGATCGTCGAGAATGTTGATTTCGTCATTCTCTGCGGAGATCTTCTCAATCCGATTTCATCGGGTGCTTGCGGCCCAGCTTTCTTGATCGAACAATTTGAATTGTTGCGCCAGCGCGACATTCAAGTCTACTGGTCCGGCGGCGTCGCCGACGATCTTGATCGATGGCCTGAAGCCGTTGCCCTTCCTTCGAATGTTTATCGATTTCCTAAACGCATCGAGCCGGTCATACATCGTCGCGGTGGGGCACCCATCGCAACGATTCTTGGTCGATCAAGCGACGGACGTCAGTCGATTCGGGCTGCCGAGTATCACCACGACATCGATGATAACTATCGTATCGCCGTCGGAGTTGGCGAAGCGGATTCCGAGTCGCTATCAAGTGAACGGCTCGACTATTGGGCATTGGGCGGCAAGCATGACCGAACGGTGATTAAGGACGAGGGGCAACAGATGCGTTATTGCGGTTCACCTCAGGGGCGATCGATGGAGGAACAAGGTACCCACGGCTGTTACTTAGTTGAAGTAGGCAGCGATCGGAAGACGAAAATCCATGCGATCGACGTCGATCTCTTTCGATACAGCGATCAGACCATCGACGCTGATGACATGGCCATCGGTCGCGATATCCGACAACTGATGACCAAGCGTATCAATCGACTCCAATCGGAAGCCAATGGCCGCCACACACTGGTGCGTTGGCGAATTCAAATGGATTTAGAGAATGCAAGTGTCGTTGGACCAGCGGCCTTAGAAGAATTGATCGTGTGGCTGCGTCGTGAATTTGGATACAGCACACCCGCGACTTGGTCGACAGACATTGATGTTTTGCCGCCTAAGTCATTACCCAAGAAATGGCAAGAAGAAGATACCATCCTCGGTGATTTTCTGCGGACGACGATGGAACAACGGAAAGGGACCGCGCCACCGATCAATCTCGAAGGTTACGTCGAGAACGAAACGCCTGGCGGTGCGACTTGGCAAGCGGCTTTGTTACCGATCGAAGCCGGCCGTCCCGATAGTTTGATCGATCTTTCAACGTTGCTTGGCGTCGATTTGTTACGCGGTCACAAAGTCGACTTGCTATCGTGTACGCGCCGTTTTGGCGGCATTGCTGCAGGAGACCAGTGGTCATGAAGATTAAAGACATACAAATCGATGGCTTTGGCGTTTGGTCTGGACTGTCGGTCGATTCGCTTCCCGATGGGATGACGGTTTTTTACGGACCCAACGAAGCCGGTAAGACGACGTTGATGCAGTTCTTGCGCACGATGTTCTATGGGTTTACTCCGGAACGCCGACAACGCTACTTGCCGCCCGTCTTCGGCGGGAAACCTGGCGGTGCGATGCGAGTCACTGGGCCAGGCGGCGGCTATGAAATCACTCGACGAACTCAGATCGATGACCCGAGCCTGATCGGTCAAGTCGCTGTCACCAGCAGCGACGGTGTTACTCAGGGGCAACATCGTTTGACGACCTTGTTGGGCAGCATCGACGAATCAATCTTTACTAACGTCTTTGCCATCGGGCTTCGCGAGCTACAAGAACTCAGCACGCTCGACGACACCACCGCTGCCGACGAACTCTACAAGCTCTCGAGCGGCTTGGATCGCGTTTCGCTGGTCGACGTTATGCGTCAATTGCGAGCAGCTCGAAATCAAATCGCTGGACCGACACCTGAAGCTGGACAAATCCAGGCGATCTTACTGCGCCGCGAAAAGTTCCGCGATGAACTCGAACAGCTTACCAATCGAGGACGCCGATGGTCTGAATTGGCCGCTCTTCAAAAATCGCAAAGAGATGAAATCGGAGATCTTCAACAGCGCGGCGAGCAAGCTGCGTTAGAGTCGAAGATTGTTGAAACAGCAATCCAAGTCCGTCAACCGTGGCTCGAACGCGATCGACTACGAATTGCCGTTCGAGATCTCGCAGCTCGTACCGATCTTCCCGACGATGCTCGCGAACGACTCAAGCGGTTGCAAACGGCACTCGACGAAAAGAAGCTTTCGCTGCAGGAGATCAAAAAACAACGTCGTGAACTTCGCGAAAAATCGCGGGGTTTGCCGCTCCGCAAAGGCATTCTGGGGCTTTCAAGCAAGATCGAAGTCGCCGCCGAACAAGGTCCGTGGATCGGTTCCTTACAAAAGCAAATCCTGCAACTAGAATCGCAAGTCTCGAACACCACCGAACAGCTTTTAGAGGACGCTAAGCGACTCGGGCTGAACGACGAAGACCAGCAGCTTTTGCTCAACGATAAGCGCCTGGCGAGCATCCCCGATCTTTCTGGGCAAGCTATTTCGCAGTTGGCTGGTCCTGCTCGCGAAGTACGAATTCAAACAACGCGATTGAAGCAAGCCAAAGAACGCGCTGGGATCGATAAAAAAGAAGTCGATCGCCTCGCCGAACAAATCGACGAATTCCTCGTCATTCGGCAGCAAACCGATCTGCATCAAGCGATCGCAAAGCAGAACGATCTTATCGGATCGCTTCGCCAACAAGAGCAACTCGAAGAACGCCTTGAAAAACTTATCAAGCATCGAAAGGAATTGGATGGCGAAGCAGTCGAGTTAGCTAGCCAAGAAGCCTTGCCGATTCAGCAAGCCTCCTTCCAACATCTTCTTTTTATTGCTGGCGGCTCGTCCTTTTTGTTCGGGCTGGCTCGCATCCTGAACATCGCCTTTTATGGCACGCAAAGTTCGGGTGTGCTGTATTCGTTCTTCGGTATCGTCGCCATTATCTTTGGCTATCTGATGAGACAGTTTGATGAGCGCGGGATCAACGGCGATCTCAACGATTGCGAAAGCCAGCTTGATGCCCTCGTCCATCAGATTCGAAAAACCGAAGCCGAACGCGATGAGATGCTCAAGCAATTGCCAGAACAAGGCGGTTCGCTCGAACAACGTCTCAAAGAGGCCGAATATGAGCTCAGTCAAATGGAGGCATTGCTGCCAACCGCTCACAACCATCAGGCGGCTCTTCAGCGATATCAATCGGCTCGCAAACAAGGACACACGGCTTCCGAAGCTTTGAAGACAGCAAGGTCGCAATGGAAGCGGACGTTGAACCAAATGGGGCTGGCTGAATCGCTTTCTCCCAAGAGCCTTCGAATTATGGCGGAAGGCTATGAGTCGTTAGTCACATCTCGACGACGCTTGAAAACCCAGCAGTCCGAGCTTGACCAACGCCGACTCGAAATGACAACCTTGCTGCAACGTATTGAAGGTTTAGCTCGTCAGATCAATGTCGCTAAGGAAACCGATGACGAAACGGACGCCGCTCGAGGATTGCGTCGCGATAAGCGTCGCGATGACGATAGCATTACCGGTCGCGATGATCGATCTCGTGATGCTCGTCGTTCTGAACATCGTTCAGAACAACGATCGAATGACCCTCGACTGAATCTTGTCCGGACGGCGACAAGCAACAGCTCGAGCGGATCGACGAATGGTGTTGCCGATAGTGTTTCCGTCGATGGTCCGGTCGTCAAGCTTCAAGAATTGACTGGATTACTTGCTCAGCAAAGACAATACATCACGCAACGAAAGCAACTTCGGTCGGATGACGAAGAGCTTTCACGCAAGCAAAAAACGATTCAGCGAACCATCGATAAAATCATTCGCTCGCGACAAGCACTCTTGGCGGAACTGGCAGTCGAAAGCTCAAGTCAACTGGATCAGCTTTGGGATACCAAACAAAAGCATCTTCAGTTGCTAGCTCAAGTCGAAGAGCAAGAGCATCGAATCCGCGCGATTCTTGGCGGTTCGGTGGGCTACGAAGCGGTCCAACGTCAGTTGGAAAGCCCCAACGCTGGGGCGGAACTAGAGAAGCGATGGGATGCCGTCGAACAACGAATCCAGCAGACGAAGGAACGCATATCGCAGTTGCAGCAGCGACAAGGCGAAACGGCTCAAGAGATGAAGACGTTGGCCGCCGATCGGCGCCTCGCCGAAGTGAAACTCGAATTGGCGACCATCGACAAGCAGCTCGAACTCTCTGCCGAGCATTGGCGAACTTTAGCCGTGACGAGCAATCTGCTCGAAAAGGTTTGCGAAATCTACGAGACCGAACGCCAGCCCGAAACACTTCGCGAGGCGTCAGCATTTCTCAAGCAGCTCACCGATGGCAAGTATACTCGCGTTTGGACGCCGCTGGGAAAGAACGCGCTGCAGATCGACAATGAAAAGCAACAGAGCTTGCCGCTAGATGTTCTAAGCCGAGGAACGCGCGAAGCCGTTTTCATTGCCTTGCGTTTGTCGCTGGCCGCCGCCTACGCGCGTCGAGGCGTCACGTTGCCGCTGGTACTGGATGACGTGTTGGTCAATTTTGATATCGCACGCGCACATAGTGCAGCTCGCGTCCTTCGGGATTTTTCGGCACTTGGGCATCAATCGATTATGTTTACTTGCCACGAACATATCATGCGGATGTTTTATGATATCGGCGTTCAAGTACGCATACTGCCGCCGCACGGTCAAAGCGGTGATGCAGAGATTTATATTCCGGAGACTCGAGTCGCAATTTCACCACCGGTCTTTTCGGCACCTCTTCAAACCACTGTTGAGACAGTTAAAGAAATCCACGAACCTGCTGTGGAGACACCGCCTGAAATGCCCGTCGCTGTTGCTCAGGCCCCCGTTCAACCGATAGTCTACGAAACGCGTTTCGAGCGAGTGGTGGAACCAGAAGAAACTGAAGAAGTTGAAGAATCGGAGAAAGAAGTACCGAGGCCACGATCGCAACGGAAGCATCGCCGGATTGCGGAAATCAAAAAGGAACCAGCCATCGACTACGCTTGGTATGAATACGAGCCAGACAGCAACACCGATGATTCGTTTATCGATACGGGGTTACTCCCAGAACTCGCATCCAGTCCGCCCTGGACATGGGATGATGAGCCGTTTGTCGAAGAAGCGTTACCGTCGATCATTAATTCGATTCGCGACTCTGCAGTTCCAATTGAAACCGCAGCGACCGACCGCGGCGATCCGTGGTGGCGCAAGTCAAACGACCCGATCAATCCATTGGGTTAGGAACGGATCAAAAATAACTTCGGGTTTTTCTAAATCGGGTGGCACGCCCTGAGTCTTCGAAGGGCGTGGTCGAGTTAAGCACGCGCTTCGAAGTCTCAGGGCGGGTGAGTTCAATCAAGTCAGTCCTCTTTTCCGTAGAAGAAGTCTGCATCTCTCGCCATGACGCAATGCAGAATGAAGACCGGCAGCAAAAGCGTTCGCGAGTTGCACGTAAAGGCATCGTCTAAATGGGTGAATCGCGGATACCACAATGTACCCCGCTTCAATGGTACTACGCACCCTTCCGACGTCCTTTTGGGACGAAAGGCTACGATCATTCAGCACGAACCAAGCTGCTATCCATCAAAAAAACCATGCCCGTCGGGCTTGAATTCATTGTTTTGTTTATCCACAATTGTAGCTGTGCAATTTCTAAGCTTCAACTAGGAGTGGATATGCCAACAACAACCGAAGATGCCAAGTTGATGTACGAGAGAGAACTCAAGGAGTCCATGGAGCGAGAATTTCCTGGGCAGTACATAGCGATTGTGACCTCGTCTCGCCGTCACTATGTAGGACCCACGTTTCTTGCGGCTGCGATGGCAGCTCGGGATGCCGAACCTGATAATATTCCGTTCGTTATTCGAATTGGCCATGATGCTGCGTTCCATATTGGAGCGGCATCAGTGTGAGAGCTTGGATTGACGATTAAAATCGAGCGATGGTTGAGGTGAGCATTGCGTTTCACGCGAGGTCGAAACGCGAGAGCATTGAAGCATGGCTTGTCACTGCATTCGATGGTCATCTGATTATGCAAGTGTAGCCGCGAACAAGAGCGTTGCGAAAAACGTTGAATGACCATTGTCGTAATACCATAGAAAGAAATCTGCTAGAGAATTGCGATTCAATCCTTTGTGACGAACTTATTCTTAAGCTTTACTAACGACCGATAAGTCGACGGATTGCCATCTTATCGCTGGCTAGCGGCCGGATCAAGCAAAGGTTGCTGGTTAACGCTCGGTTTTGGCAATTGAGGTGGGGCTGCGGCCAATAAGAGCAAAATAGGCCGTTGCGCAAAAAACTTTGAGGACAAAAGCAGATTGTAACTGGTTCGAGGCCGTCGGAGGCAAGTCCGATCGGATGAATAATACAAGAAAGCAAATTACGATGCTGCTTCCTGCATCAGGCTAGTCAGAAATACATCTTGCACAATTAGCCGACGTCCGTTAGGCCCGGTATTCACGGGGAAACCGGAGCTAACGCTCTGCGGCTAATTGCGTAGCTTCAAAAACTTTCTTGCACTGCTTTCCGCATGCTTTCGGTTGAAGCAAGTCGTTGGGCTGGTTAGACTTATTTTCTGCCTGCCTCGTTCACTCATACAGATCTCCGGCGCTTTCATCTATATGCTCAATTTCAACTTCAGTTGTTTCACGTCCAAATGCTGGGGCGGTGTTTTTTGTTTAACGATTAGCGTAGTCGCATCCAGTCTCCTGGCGGAAGCACCTGCACAACGACCGCCGACCGTCGAGCCCGTTGTCGCCGCAGCGTCGAACGATGCTGCGTTGCAAATTCAAAGTTTTAAGAAACCTGAAGCGTGGACCTGCGAAGTCTTTGCGGCCGAGCCGAACGTTGCGAACCCGGTGGTGCTTACCGTCGACAATCAAGGCCGCGTCTTTGTCTGTGAATCGTTTCGCCAAAATCAAGGCGTTACTGACAATCGCAACCATGATAAAAAATGGCTGATGGCGGACTTGGCGTCGAACACGGTTGCCGATCGTATCGCCTACCATCGAAAGCTTTTGGAGGCCGAAGCGGCAAACTACGAAAAGCATGTCGATCGGATACGCATTCTTACCGATCACGATCGAGATGGACTGGCTGACGAATCGAAAGTCTTCGTCAGTGGCTTTAATGGTATCGAAGAGGGAACCGGTGCCGGGATACTCGTTCGCGGGCAACAAGTCTATTACACCTGTATTCCCAAACTGTGGTTGATGGAGGACAAAGACTTCGATGGAATCGCGGATAGCCAAAAGGTTCTCGCCGATGGCTTTGGTGTTCGAGTCGCCTTTCGCGGGCACGATATGCATGGCTTGATCATGGGTCCGGATGGTCGAGTCTATTTTTCGATCGGCGATCGCGGTTACCATGTGGAAACGCCCAATGGACTATTGGCCGATCCAGAAAGCGGTGCTGTCTTTCGATGTGAACCAGACGGAAGTCAATTAGAGGTCGTTGCCACGGGACTTCGCAATCCTCAAGAGCTTGAGTTCGATGACTACGGGAACTGGTTCACTTGTGATAACAATTCCGACAGCGGCGACGAAGCTCGATGGACGGTGATCGTTCCCGGAAGCGATAGCGGATGGCGGATGATGTACCAGTACTTTCCCGATCGGGGTCCGTTCAATCAAGAGGACATTTGGCATCCATTTAATCCGGAAAGCCCGGCATACATCGTTCCTCCGATAGCCAATTTCGCCGACGGTCCGTCTGGGTTGACTTACTATCCCGGAACGGGGCTCGGCGATGAATACAAAGGAACGTTTTTCCTCTGTGATTTTCGCGGCCAAGCTTCGAACAGCGGCGTTCGATCGACCAAGCTCATTGCCAAGGGCGCGTTCTTTGAAATGAAGGACGAAGAGCAACCGATATGGAATATCCTCGCAACCGATATTGCGTTTGGCCCAGACGGATCCCTCTATGTCAGCGACTGGGTCAACGGATGGAACGGCGAAGGGAAAGGTCGTGTCTATCGTTTTTACGACGAGTCAGCCCGACGAAGTAATGACGCCTTGACGACTCATGCCATTTTGCAGCGAGGCATGAAGCAAGTCAGCGAACGTGGACTGTGTCAATGGCTTGCCCATCCCGATCGTCGAGTTCGATTGGAAGCTCAGTGGGAATTGGCCTCGCGAGGTGCGATCAATTCACTCGATGAAGTAGCATCGGATTCCTCGGCGAGTGAGATGAGCCGTGTTCATGCAATTTGGGGACTCGGGCAAATCGCTAGACGATCCACCGATTCGAACGACGCACTCCAGCGACTAACGGCCTTGCTCGTTAAAACCCTCGATGCACAATCGCCGCCGAAAGAGTTGTTCGTCGCGTTACTCACCGCACTTGGCGATGCGGCCGAGCGCTTGGACAGGATTCCTAACGAGCGAAAGAATGTTGAAGGTCAGATTGTAGAATTGCTCGGGCACAGCGAGCCTCGTGTCCAGGTTGCTGCCGCTATGGCTGCATGGCGATTGCATTTAGATGCTGCCTTGCCAGCGACGATAGCATTGTTAGAAAAAAATAAAGATCAAGATCCGATATTGCGGCATGCATCGATCATGGCGATGACCGGAATTCAGGATCTCGATAAAATAGCCAACCTATCGACACACCCGTCTGAGAGCGTCCGAGTTGCGGCTGTGGTCGCGCTGCGAAAGCGAAATTCAGACAAGCTTACGGTCTTTCTTGACGATAGCTCTGAGCGTGTGCGTTTGGAAGCGACCCGAGCTCTTCACGATGTACCTGCACTTCATGCTGGTTTGGGAAAATTGGCAGCTACGATTGAAAAGCCAACGCAAAACGAAGCGATCCTTCGCCGTGTTTTGAACGCTCATTTTCGATTGGGAACTGAACAGAATATGCGTGCGCTTACGAGTTTTGCCGCAAGCTCAACGCGTCCTACCGCGATGCGAATGGAAGCATTGAAGATGCTTCAGACGTGGGCCAAGCCTGGCGATTTAGATCGTGTCATGAATAGGTACGCGCCGCTTGAGCCCCGCCAATCGCTGCCGGTTAAAGAAGCCGTAACGGCGGTTTTAGAAAAACTGCTTGCGAGTGAAAGCGATATTCGCAAGCTAGCGCGGAGTGTCGCTTCCGAACTTGGCATTAAAGCCATCATCCCCGAGTTGATAAAGGTCATTCAAGATAAAAATGCTCCCGGAATCGAGCGCGCAGCGGCGTTGGAGAGCGTAGCGCAATTGGAATTCGCAGAACTACCAAGTATGACGAAGACATTGGTCGAGGATCTTTCTCCGATCGTTCGTGTCACGGCGACGAAGATTCTTGCAACGATCGATAGCGAAGCGGCAACGCTTGCTGCAAAGAAGCGAACGCAATCTGACGTCGTTTTCGAGCGACAAAGTGCATGGGACGTTCTTGGTAGCATTCAATCGCCTGTTATCGACGCTTTCTTAAACGAAGCTGCAAAACGATATCTAGATGGACAGCTTTCGCAAGACTGCTGGCTGAACGTAAAGGAAGCTTGCCAAGATCGTTTGAGTGTTGAACTTCAAAAAAAATTGGAGCAGCGCGAACTCGAGTTGTTTACAAAATCCGCGCAGGAGCCGACAGCTCCTTACGCTGACTGCGCTATCGGCGGTGACGTTGCCAAAGGGCGGGTATTATTCTTCGAACGCTCGCAGCTTTCCTGTCTGCGTTGCCATGAGGTTGGCGACGATGGCGGCGATGTCGGTCCCAAGTTGACCGAAATTGGAATTAAGAAAAGTCCCGACTATCTGCTCGAAGCGATCGTGGCCCCCAATGCCAAACTGGCCGAAGGGTTTGAGACAATCATCGTGCAAACCGATGATGGAGAAGTAATCTCCGGGATCGTAAAGAGCAAAGAGGAAGGGAAGATGACGATCTTGAAATCCGATGGCGTCCTGGTTTCGATCGACGAAGAATCGATCGAGCAGACCAAGAAAGGATTGTCGTCGATGCCGAACGATTTGCTGAAGTATTTGAATCGCAGAGAGCTGCGAGACCTTGTCGCTTATCTAGCATCCTTGGACGGCAAAGCAACACCGACTAAGAATGCGAAAAAACCCAAGGGTCACAAAGCAAAGTGATCGTCGGTATTTCACGTAGGCGAGTCTCTCCGAGACTCGCACAGCGTCTCGGAGAGACGTTGCTACGTGGCAGATTCTGAACTGCTGCTCGCCGAAACGTACTTGACGATCATGGTTGCGTAAGCTCCGCGAGGAAGTGTGAATTGCAAACGCAATTTCGTGCGTTCTGGCGACTGGTCGTCGGTATCAAAGTCGAATTGAAGATTCTCAACGCGCAGCCAAGCATTGCGAAAGCCTCTTGAAAAGAACGTATCGCGAGGGAATTTAAGTCGGATCTCGGTCACCTGCATTTCGAGGTTGTTGAGGATCTTTTCCAAATGGGGAAAATCGTGTTCCGGCCAATCATGCTGACGAGCGGACGGTAAAGGCAACTCGAGTTTTTCCAGCCAGTCAGTTTCAATGGCCTGGCCAGCGGCTTGGATCGCTGGAACCCATAGCGGTCCGCAATCACTCTCGATCGTCGAGCGTTGCGATGGGTCGATTCGAGCTTCGATGATGGCGCTGAGCCAGCGATTCCAAAGAAAACTTTGAAAGGCAGACAGGTAGATGCTTCGCAAGTCTGGACGCAGCAGAGCGATCGCACGTTTGAAATTGGTTGGATGATCGCAGAGATAGGTCACGATGCTGCGTCGATGCGAACGGTCGAGACGATCTTTGCATTCCATCCAACGTCCCCAAAATTCGCGAAGGATTGCCTTTTGCTCTTTTTCGCGAGGACGATCGTGAACATTGGGTTCTGCAATTGCCAGATATAGGGCTCGTTCGTAGTCGCCCATGCACCAAGGATGAGCAATGAACGTACCTGACACACCTAAAGAACCAAAGCGTTGATCGTCGAAATAGTTGACAAGCCCTCCGGTCGCCAGCGAATTCAACCGCGACATGGCGGCGTCAACTGCGGTCTTCGATAGATTGCGGAGTGTGATTTCAAACCGATTGCTTCGAATATCTTTGGCGGTGAACTGACGAGGCACTTGTCCTAGATAGAACAGTTTAAACGAACGATCGACCAAATCGGTTCGCGGTCCTCGATGGATAGTGACGTATTGCGTTGTCGATGCGTGTCGATCTTTTAGCCCTCCATGATGGACGGCATCGCGAGACAAATTCCACTGTCCCACGATCGCTTGCGCAGCCTCGGGCGTTCCGAGCGAGCGTTTTTCCAATCGATAGAGGGCGAACATACCGCTGCTCGCTTGGAAATCGGTGAGTTCTTCGACGATAAAGTCATCTGGCTGGCTCTTAAGCTTCATGTTGATCAACCAGAATCCAATAGCTTGGTGAAAGCGAGACTCCGCGCGAATTTCGCTAGGGTTGTTACGCGGATTTTTCGGCGACTAACAAGTGCTCGGGTGGGTTGATCCGATGCCCTTCTTGATCGACGGCGACGTCGTAAAGCCGAAGAACGCGAAGGACTCGCAGCAAATCGGCGGGCGGAAAGAGTGAGCCTTTGCCGAATCGCTCGTCTAAAAATGCAAACCATAGCTCGAGGTCAGCTTGCGGCTCGCCGTCGACGGTGACCGTGCCATGAACGATCGCACCGGCAGACTGCACACTTTGAATTTCCGCGCGAAATCGGAGCTGGTCGCCGGGCAGAGCCAAGCGATGAAAGATCGCTTTACCAACCTTGGCCAGAACGACTCGATTCTGAAACCCGTCTGGTTCAGCGATGAGAAGCCCGCCGGTCTGCGCCATGCCTTCGATAATCAGCGAATGTGGATAGTGCGGATGGCCGGGCATGTAGTTATCCAGCGGCTCTTCACCAAACGTCACGTTCTTCAACGTGACGGCATGCTGGCCGCGGACAAATTCTTCAAAGCGATCGATCCAAAACCAGCGCATTTTCAGATTCAGCGACTGTAGAAAGGTTAAGCAGCCAGCTTGGCCTGAACATAGCGGCACAAGTCGCCGACGGTCAAAACGTCGCCGAAATCCTGAACTCTTGGGTTCGCTTCAAATTTGCTTAGGTCGGCCCAAGGCATTCGCGTTTTTAGCTCGCTAATTCCCGTGTCGGTAACCTTACCGTCCTTGACGAAACTCGCATTGGTAAGAATGTCTTCTGGGAAAAGTTCTTCGCGAGGAACCTTGATTCCGAAGGCTTTTTCTAGTTTAAAAACAATATCCAAGAAATCGATCGATTCGGCACCAAGATCGCCAACCATCGTCGCTTCCGGCGTCACTTCGTCATCGTCAACGCCCAACGCATCGACCAACGCCGCTTGTACCTTTGTAAAGACTTCATCGTCTGTGGGTGCCATTTCGCAATTCCCTTAGTGCTTTGCAATTTCTTTTTATTGGACTATTCGAGCCTCCCCGGACAGATTTTACGATCCGGACAGCTCGATGGTATCCACAACGCTATTCGTGGAACCTAGGTAAATACTCGCTTTTTCGAAAATTGGGTAGGCCTGATCCCTAATTTTCACCGCTTTTTCCCGATCCGCGACATTGTGTTCGAATCCCCTTCGGCTATGAGAAGTCGCCCAGTTTGACTGAATCCAAAAACTTTGAGGAAGGGTGGCTGTGCCGGGTCGCACAGGAAATTAAGCCTTACCCTGAAATGATTTCTGCACGCTGCCGCACCCGTTTGGGTGGGCCTTCAGGTTCACAAGATACAACTATTTTCGACGTCGGAAGTGCTTACTGGGGCTGGGTTTTGGCAATTTTCGGACCATTGGATCGACCAGCTTTAGGATTTAGCCTCTTGATTGCAAACTCACAGGGCGGCTATTGTGGTTGTTTTGCATTTTTCGGGCAGTCCGATTTTTTAAGTAGCCTCCTTTAACTTTATGTCGTCTCAATCGACAAGCAACCACTCTGCAGATACTCTCGATCTTCTGAGCAAGCTCAGAAGTGCTCGACCGATCATTTTGCCGTCGATGCTTCTTTGCGACTTTGGCAACTTAGAGCGAGAAGTCGAAAAACTTGAACAAGCTGGTGTCGAAGCCTTGCATCTGGACGTAATGGACGGCAATTTCGTTCCGAACATGACGTACGGTATGCCGATCGTGGAAGCGATTAGCAAGTTGACCAAAATGCCGATCGATGTCCATTTGATGATCAAAGAGCCGGCGAAATATGCTCAGGCTTTCATCGACGCCGGCGCGGATATGATTACGTTTCACATTGAAGCCGATCCTGAACCGACGGAACTTTTGAATACGATCCGCTCCATGGGTGTTGCGGCCGGTTTAGCGATTAATCCGTCGACTCCGATGGAGCGGTTGCTACCTTCTATCCAAAACTGCGATTTGATTTTGGTGATGAGTGTAGAAGCGGGATTTGGTGGGCAAAAATTCAATCCGATCGCGCTCAGCCGCCTGGAACAGTTGAGGCAGACTTTAGGATCGGACATCTTGTTGGAAATAGACGGCGGAGTGAATACCTCCACCATCAGCTCATGCAAGCAGGCCGGTGCCGACCTGCTGGTAGTCGGATCCGCGATCTTTCGCGAAGACGACTACGATCAGGCAATGACGAAACTGCATCGCGAGATGCGGTTGACGAAGGCATAACTGGCAGTTGCAAGTTGGTCTTCGATTTTATAGGTCCTCGGATAAAATTGGTATGATTAGGATTGCGTTGATTCGCCCGGGCTCTACAGCCTTTGACGAAGAGGGACGAATCAAGGGATGTCTCGATATCCCATTGAGCGAGTGTGGCCGAAAGCAGGCTCGCCAGGTTGCAAGCGAACTTGCAACTCAAATTGGTTTTGCGACGAATCAGCCGCCTTTGGCTGCCGTATATGCCGGCCCTTGCCAGTCGGCTCAGGCGACTGCCGAGATCATCGCCGACGTTTGTCGATCAAGATTGAGAACTGTCGATTGTATGGTGAACGTCAATCATGGGCTTTGGCAAGGAAAATTGATCGACGATGTACGTCGACTCCAGCCCAAGGTTTATCGGCAAATCCAAGATGATCCCGAAGCCTTTTCGCCGCCAGGTGGTGAAACGCTCGACGATGCACAATCGCGTATCCGAAAATCGCTGAGTAAACTGGTAAAGAAGCACCGAAACGGGTTTATCGCTTTAGTCGTTCCCGATCCATTAGCCAGCTTGGCTCGCCAGCTTTTAGTTGCGGGTGAGCTGGGCGATTTATGGAAAGCCGAAAAAGACTTTGGCTCGTGGGAAATGATTGCCGTTGATTCACATCAATTCATATTAGTTTGAGAGCATTCGATGAACGAACAAGTAGTCGCGAGCGTCGCCGACATCACTAATGTTGTTGAAGTGGTCAAGAAACGCGGTGTACCCGAAGGACTATGGATCAAGTGCCCTGGTTGTTCGAGTTCGATCTATCGAAAAGAAGCCGAGTCCAAATTAAACGTTTGCCCGAAATGTCGGTTTCATCTCTACGTTTCGGCGCGCGAGCGATTGACGCATGTCCTTGACGAAGGGACGTTTGAACCGTGGGATGAAGACGTACTGCCGACCGACCCGCTTCTATTCTCGGACAAGAAAGCTTACGCAGAACGACTTCAAGGAGAACAGAAGCGGACGGGCCTGTCGGATGCCGTAATTACCGGTTCCGGGATGATCCGTGCGCGACGAGTTGCGATCGGCATCACTGACTCGGCCTTTATCATGGGCAGTATGGGGTCGGTCGTCGGTGAACGCTTGACGCGTTTAATTGAACGAGCGACCGAACAGACGATGCCGCTGATTATTATCAGTGCCAGTGGCGGCGGAGCGAGAATGCACGAAGGGATTTTATCGCTGATGCAGATGGCTAAGGTCTCGGCCGCATTGGCTCGATACCATCAAAGGAAAGGGCTCTATATTAGCGTTTTGACGAACCCAACGATGGGTGGTGTCGCTGCCAGCTTTGCGTCGCTGGGAGATCTCGTTTTTGCCGAACCCAAGGCGCTGATCGGATTTGCCGGACCGAGAACGATCAAGGCAACGATGAAGATCGAGTTACCGCTAGGCTTCCAGACAAGCGAATTCCTGCTCGAACATGGTTACATCGACCGAATTGTCGATCGCAGCCGACTCAAGACAGAAATTGCGCAAACGATCGACTACTGTGGCAAATAGCGGCGAACTTGAGTTACAATAGAGTTCATCTATTCTCAATTCAGGTTGCTCTACCATGCAATACAAAATCGTTCTCTTGAACACATCTGAAGGTTTCGAACAGCTCGAATGGACCTTGCGATTGCCAGCAACACTTGGGCGAGGTCAGGATCTGGAGGTTTGTATTGGTCATTCGTCGATCAGTCGTGAGCATTGCCAATTCGCGTTAAATGCCGAAGGCGCACTCACGGTTCGCGATCTCGGTTCCATGAATGGAACTTACGTCGGTGACGAACGCATTAAAACAGCCGTACTTATGCCGGGCTCGATTGTCCAAGTAGGCGCCATTACTTTGCGAGTCGACTTGAATCCCGACAAGGCCGAAATGAAATCGTCGTATGGCAAAGGCTCCAATGTCCAAGCGACCCAGCCAATGAAGATTGTCCGACCGAATCCAAATCAACGTTAGGATCGTTCGATAAGGCGGTGTCCGGTACCTTTTGTGCAAAGCACCCGAAAGGCCGTGCCGGCAAAAGGTACTGGATACTTATTTATCGATCATTCGTTAGCTAGCCAATCGCCGCCAATTGACGTTGAGCTGATAGCGGCATTCTTGATACTCTCCCAGCCGGAATTTTCTCGGAGATCCATTTTAGTCGGCGTTTTCTCGGCTCACTCCATAAACATTGGGGTGGAAAGATATATGCAAGGAAGCAGATACGCAATCAAGGAGCGGGAAGCTTCGGCAGTGTTCGACACGGCCGCGCGTATTTGTCTACTCGCGGTTTGGTTGGTCTGCTGGTCAGGCTGCGCTTCTCAAAAATTTGTTAGCTTGCGATCGATTCCTCTCAACCCGCTCGCCAATCAATTGCATCTGGTGTCGAAGTCAGGGCCGCAAGTAAGCGATCGAACGAAGATCCTACTGCGCCACTATGCATTACAAGATAAATATCATCGTGAGCCCGATGCTTGTTTAGCAGAACTTCAGGACTTGACCTCGACGGAAAAAGGCGGCGAGAAGATCTACGCCGTTGCCGAACTCGCCTACATCCTAGGCTTGCGCGCAGAAAGCACCAAGAATTTTGGCAAAGCCTTAGACATGTTTTCGGTTTCGGTCAGCAATGCCTACATCTATCTATTTTGTCCAGAATTGGATGTCTCGCGAAATCCCTACGACCCACAGTTTCGCGGTGCATGCGATGTCTACAACAGCGCTCTCGAATCGACGCTGCGGTTGGTTAACCGACGAGGCAATTTGAAGCCGGGAAACACCTATCGGATAGAAACGAAAGAGCGAGAGTATGGCGTCCAAGTCGTTGCACGTGGCAGTTGGAGTGAAGAAGACTTTGAACGATTTGAATTCTGTAGCGACTACAAAGTAGAAGGGTTGGATTCTACCAACATCGATTATGGAATCGGCGTTCCGCTCATCGCAGTTCGTAAGAAACGCACCAACGAAGAGGCTGCCGACCGGTACTATCCCGACGGGCTTTCATTTCCTGTAACAGCACTACTGAGAGTCTCGTCGCCTTCGATACATCCCGAGAGTTCGTCGTCGCATCGATATCCGTGCGTCCTCGAACTTCATGATCCGTTGGTTTCCAATGATGTTCATTTCGCCAATCGCCGCGTGCCACTGCAAACAGACCTCAGTACTCCGCTCGGCTTTTTTCTCGACAACCCGCAGTTTCGCGAAAAGACCAATCCTACGTTAGGGCTGTTGAATCCGAACCAGACGCAGAAGAATCGCGGGATCTACATGTTGGAACCATTCGATCCAAATCGAATTCCAGTCGTGATGGTACACGGCTTAGCCTCCAGTCCTCTCACCTGGATGCCGATGTTTAACGATCTTCGCAGCTTTGAGGAACTTCGGAAAAATTATCAGTTCTGGTTCTACCAATATCCTACGGGGCAACCTTTTTGGATTAGCGCAACTCAGATGCGAAACGATCTTGTCGACTTGAGGCAAAGGCTCGATCCGAAGAATCAAGCGATGATGCTCGACCAAATGGTTTTGGTGGGACACAGCATGGGAGGACTGGTTAGCCGATTGCAGACGTATCAAAGCGGTGACGAATTCTGGCGTGTTTTGAGCGACAAACCGTTCGACGAAATCCAAGGTAGTCCAGAAGAGGTAGCGTCGCTCAGAAACGCACTCTACTTCGAACCGAATCGTTCGATTCGTCGCGTAGTCACGATCGGCACACCGCACCGAGGAAGCGAATTTGCTAACAATACCACTCGCTGGCTTGGACGCAAAATCATTAAGCTTCCACAATCGTTGACCGACGCGGGGAATCGAATCGTCCAACAGAATCCGAATGTCTTTCGCGACACCGAACTGCTGACCGTAACCACGAGTATCGATTCACTAACGCCTGAATCGCCAATTTTCCCAGCTATGCTGCGAGCCGCTCGAGCCCCTTGGGTGCGTTACAACAACATTGTCGGGGTCGTGCCTGACGATGGCTTTTTCAATCGGCTTTCGCAGGGAAGTGACGGAGTCGTCGATTTAGCCAGTGCCCACATGGACGATGTCGAGCGTGAAATCGTCGTCGAATCCAAACACAAAGACATCCATCGCAAGCCGCGATCGATTCTCGAAGTCCGACGTATACTTGTCGAGCATCTTGAGATCGTTCGCGGAGAATATCAAATTGCCATGGAATCGGCCGAAAAGAATACCGTGTTCCACAAGCCATCTCCGAGTGGAAGCGATAGCATTTCCGCAGAATCGTCGCCCAAGCCGCCACGTGTTCCGGTGGTATCCGCTTCGGCAGCCATTCCTGTTAAAACCGGTAGCAAAATGGATGACCTATTCGAACCGCGTGAAGATCGCAGCAGCAACACTCAGAAAAACGCCTCAGGACCGATTGACTGGTCCAAGAAATCATCCGGTCTAACGCGCGCGTTCGGAAGGTAGCCCCTCGTTCAGATTAGATATCGACGTTGAAAGCATCTCAATGCTGCTTATCTTCTTTCCAACTCAGAAACGCTCTATGCTTTAAGGCGAAAATTCCCTAACTTCCCAGCTATGAATGAATACTCGATTGGACGATGTTCGCGACGATGCCGGGTCTTAGATCGACCACTGCAACCAGGGGAGCGATTCTATTCAGTTGCCGTTACCAAAGGTGGCGAGATTGTTCGCTATGACGTTGCTGCGTCGGAGTGGAATGGTCCGCCGGCCGAAGCCGTCGGATGGTGGCAAGGCGTTATGGATCCGCCCAAACCTAAGCAATTGATTCCGACGCCCAATCCGATTTTGATCGAACGTCTCGAAGCGCTTTGCAAGGCCCCCGATCAATCCTCGCTGGCACATTTGTTGGGATTGTTGCTCGTTCGACGGCGTGTGCTTCAACCGATGTCGGATGAAGACCCTGAGACTGCTGACCATGAAGCCTACACACGACTCGTCCATCCAGTTACGGAACAGCAATTCGATGTTCCGAATGTAGAACCCGAAATCGGACGGCTCAAGGATGTTCAAGAAGCCCTACAAGCCATGCTTTATACCGAAGGATAGATGACTTGCGTTACGCAAAGTTAAAATGGTCGTTCGTGTTATGGTTCGGCGTATTTTTCGTAACGAGCGGTGCGACCTGCATACCTCGACGTAGTCACAATGAGTTTCAGCCTCCAGCTCTTTTTCAAACTGCCCCCGACATAAACCAGTTAACCGAAGTCATCAATCGAACGCGTGCGATTCAACAGTTGCAATCGAATGCAGTTACTGTTCGCATTCCAGACGTACCGACACTTTCGGCAAAAATTGTTTGGGAGCGTCCTCGTCGCTTTCGCATGACAGGCGGACTTTCAAGGATGACCGGTACGGATTTCGATCTGGGCAGCAATGACGATGTTTTCTGGATGGCGACTCGGCATGGACCTTCACCGACGCTTTATTATGCTCGGCACGATCAATTTGCTTCGCAGATCGACCGGCAGATTCTTCCTGTTTCACCCGAATGGTTGATCGAAGCGATGGGGATTGTCGATCTCGATCCGAACACCATGATCGGAACACCGCGACCACAAGCCGATGGCTTGATCGAAATCGAATCGGCAATTGCATCGCCTATTGGTCAGTATCGACGAACGATTCTGGTCGATCCCAAGTATGGTCTGGTCCGACAGATTTTATTGCGAGATCCGTCCGGTCGGCTTATTGGTTCTTCGATTCTCTCGAATCACCAATACTATCAAGCGATTCAAACATCGTTGCCGCACAACGCCAAAGTCCAGCTCATTCCAAGCGGTGGTCCACCGATGAATTTAGAAGTCGATGTAGGCTTTTACACCGTGAACGACAATCAAGGACAAGACGACGCGCGATGGACGCCGCCTCAGCCCGCAGGTTACACGACGGTCGATTTAGTTCAATTCAACGGCGGGCAGCCGGTCGCCGTCCGAGCGCCGGAGTACCAAGTAGCACCTGTTATTGGTCCAAGTACCTCTTATCGCGGTGTCCTCAACATGGAACGTTAGATTGAGCTAAGCCACCCTTGGCCTTAGTTCGAATGCTGCAAGGTTAAGGTAGCGGAACGCCGCAAGCCGTCCGGTGAAGCGTTGAAAACCTAGCGAATTACCGGGCGGCTCGCGCCGCACCGCTACATTTTTGGGCTTATCCTTGCGACATTCTGCCTTATTTCGACTTCGAAACCAGCTCGTTCGGCTCACGAATTAATGCAGCCGAACTAAAGCACAACCAATCCTTCGTTGCGACGATCGAGCCACGTTTTGACTTCTGGGAGTTTTCCATAAGCGTAGGCGAGCATGGCAATCGGATGCAACGTCGGCTTGTCGACACCTTGCTCCATTTGAAGTTTGCAACTGGAGCACTCTGTCGTACCGAACTGGGCAGTTGTCGATTGCATCTTGCTGATCAATCCCCAACCAATTCGCAGCGACGTTCGGTAATTGGCTCCTTTCATCCCATAGGTCCCAGCCATCCCGCTGCAACCGGCATCGGCTTCGAGAACTTGCATACCCGGGATCAATCGCAACAAGTTGCGACCGGGCTGGTCATTATCGATCGCTCGAAGGTGGCATGGCAGGTGATAAATGGTCGACATGGTCAGCGGTTGAAAATCTAGTTCGAGTTCATTGTTCTGGTGCATATTCCAGAGATAGCGACCGGCATCCCAAGTATGGGCGGCAACAAGTCGAGAATCTTCATTGTCGATCAAATTGAGATACTCATGTTTAAGGCACAGAGCCGCCGACGGTTCTGTTGTTACAATTTCGTATCCTTGTCGAACCGATTCGGCCAGCATTCGAATGGTAGGTGCCGCAAGCTTACGTGCTCGTTCAATATCGCCCATCGCGATTTTCGTCATCCATGACGGCGTTTGGTTGGAAGGGACATAGACGTCGACCATCTGATGTTGCAAGACTTCCACCAAAGCTCGACCGACGAGCGGGTTATGCCAGTTGGCGTACTGGTCGACATAGTACAAAACCTTTCGGCCACCCGAACGTTTTGGTCGAGTCAGCCGCCGACGCGACGCCCAGTTCATAAACGATTGATTCGCCAACATCGGCAAGCGACGCCCTTGCGATATTCCTGTTACTTTTTCCAGCACCCAACGCAGCGAGCGATTGCGCAAACTCCAGTTCGATAGCGTTGAGAATCGACTGGCCATTGCCGCCAACAAGTCGAGTCGAGAAAGCAGCAAGTCGGCGAATCGCAATCCATGAGCGGCCGTATACTGGGCTTTGAATTCGGTAACGATCTTTGGAATGTCGACACTTGCGGGGCAATCGACACGACACTGATGGCAATGGTAGCACAGATCGGCAATGGCTTTCAGTTCGTCGCGTTCGAGCGTCTGGACTGGTAATTTTCCCGACAAAAGTCCTCTCATCAAATTCGCTTTAGCCCGAGGCGAGGCTTCTTCGTTACGTCCCAGTCGAAACATGGGGCACATGCGCTCGTTATCGGCAGTCGTTCGACATCGTCCACAACCATTGCATGTCTGAGCCGTCGCCGCAATCGGCTGAGTCTCAGACCACTCCAATATTGGAATAAAGATGTTTTTTCGCGGAGTCGTTGTGGCGACTGTTTCAGCGTCGCCTAATACAGGATTATTCTCCTTGGCGAGCTGCTCGACCACTTGTTTCTCTCCGTCGTAGGTTTTTTCGAGGCGAAGCTGTGGGTCAATCGTCCAAGGTCGAAGATTATCCGACACGCGCTGCGGAGCATCCGATACGACTTTTCCAGGATTCAAAATTCCTTGAGGATCGAAAAGCTCTTTGACGCGGCGCATGATCGGATAGAGCGATCCCAATTGGCGGCGAGCGTACCAAGTTCGACTGAGGCCCATCGCGTGTTCGCCCGCGATAGTGCCATTCATCTCGCGGACTTTTTCGTAAAGCTTTTCTGAAAGCTGCTCCATTTTCGTCATGTCCAACGGATTCGCCAGATCAAGAAAGGGTCGAATGTGGACTTGACCGTGCGCGGCATGAGAAAAAATCGTCGCGGTGACACGAGTTGATTTAAAAATGTTCTGAGCTTCGACAATAAAATCGCCCAATCGATGTGGTGGAATCGCAATGTCGTCGACAAACGGCGTCGGGCGCTCCGATCCTTTAATACGATAGAGTCGCGGAATGACGCGCCGACACAATCGCCAGTAAAAGTCACGCTCTCGATCGTCGGTCGTTATGCGAGATGCAGTTATGGTCGGTGCCTTGCGTTGGATCCGAGCAACCAGCGCCGTTAGTTTCGCACGCACTTCGTGAACATCGCTTCCTTGCAGTTCGATCAACAACATTGCTTCAGCCCCGCGAGGAAGCATAGCGTCGTATCGAGGATCGATTTCGCGTGCGATTTCCAAGAGTCGCCGATCCATCAGATCACAGGCCGCGACTTCATCGCGTCGAGCTTCGAGGGCGGCTCGAGCTGCCGTTTCTAGCCGATCACTAAAGAGGAGAACTACTGCACGCACGGCGGGTATTCGCTCGACGCGAATGGTTGCTTCGGTAATCAACGCCAACGTTCCTTCTGCCCCCGATTGCAACCTCGCTAAGTCGACCCAGTCTTGATGGATCGATTGATCGATTCGATATCCACATCCTCGGGCAACTCCTTTCCACGGTAGCTGATCATATTCAGCGCGATTGGCCCACAAGAGTTGTCCAACTTCGCTTGCGATCCTCCCGATGGTCGAGGTCACATCGACTGGACCTTGCCAACTCGAACGCTCTAAATGGACGGCTTCACCGTTTGCTAGGACGGCTTCCATCGAGACCAAAGTCGACCCGGCCGTGCCATAACGAAGGAAATGACTTCCGGAGCTATCGATTGAAATCACGCTTCCGATGGTCGTGACGGCGCGAGTTGCTGGATCTGGACCGAACAGCAATCCGCGTGCCCCGAGATATCGATTGAGATCGGCCAGCACCAATCCGGGTTGGACGCGAACCGTCATTGCCTCTTCATCTAACTTGAGTACTCGTCGCATGTACCGCGAAAAATCGATGACGAGGCCTGCTCCTAACGCTTGCCCGGCAAGTCCCGTTCCACCACCGCGAGGGAAAAGCGGCAAGTTGTTCTCCGCTGCATACTTAACCGTCTGAACGACATCCGCCGTATGACGCGGACGGACGACCCCCAAAGGCATAATTTCGTAGACGCCAGCATCGGAAGCGTAAAGCTGTGTTTGAATAGGATCGCAATAGACGTCACCGTCCAATAGACCTCGCAAATCCGCCTGGACTCGTAATCGTTCAGCATCCATACCTGTCTATCATCGCTTCTAATGCTTGCTTGGTCCATAGTGAAGTTCGAGACTTTCCGGTGGTCTGACCGGACCAGGAGCAGATCATCGATCATAATCGAACCTCTGACCTTAAAATATTGGTCGAGAGAGCTACTCAAATGACAACTCCTTCGAAGATTGACATGCTAGCGGACAAGCGGCGAGTGGGGGATGACTCGGCACTCGAACTGCTGTTCCAACAGTTTGCCGAACGCCTAATCAATTTAGCTCGTCGAAAAATTGCTACCTATTATCGCAATAAGGTCGATGCCGAAGACGTGGTTCAATCGGTGTTCAAGAGCTTTTTACGACGATATCGCGACGAAAGACTCGATATTCGGAGCGGCGACAGTCTTTGGGGACTCTTAACAATTATCACCGTTCGAAAATGCGCTGACCGTGTCGAACAGCTTCGAGCCTCTTGCCGCGATGTGCGACGCGAAATTATGTTTTCGTCGAATCTAGCCCATGATTCTGGTGCCTACCAATTGATTGTCGATCGCGAGCCAAATCCTTACGAGGTCGTGGTATTGGCTGAGACAGTTGAACAACTCTTTTTAGGATTCGAGTCCGATGATCGCGCGATCATCGAATTTCAATTGCAAGGCATATCGACGGCAGAGACGGCTGTACAGCTTCGGCGAGCGGAGCGGACCGTTCGAAGGATTCGCGAACGTGTTCGCAATCGACTTTTACGGCAAATAGAAAATCAATCGGACATCGATAGCTCCGATGTCGCTGCTACACAGAATGAAAAAAAGTGATCTATGACGTTAAAGCATGTGCAGGCTGCAAATCTGCTTACTGCCGACTGGTTAAGTTGCGAACCAGTGCTAAAACGCTTCGAAAATGCTTGGCAAGATGGAACAACGCCCTCGATAGCTGACTTTGCTCCTACCGATTCGACCATTCGGCTTGCCGTTCTTTTTGAGTTGATATTAACGGACATGGAGTTCCGATATGTTGCGGGCGATACTGTTCGAATCGAATCTTATCTCGAGCAGTTTCCCGAGCTTTATCAATCAGAGGAAGTTTTAACCGACTTGATGATCGGAGAATGGGAGCTACGAAAAACTCGGGAACCCCAGTTACAAATCTCGGATTGGTTCGAGCGGTTTCCAGATTTTGCCGAACGCATAAAATCCAAACTTGATACCGTGAATTCGCACGCATCGCGGCTATCGCATTCTCTATCGACGAGGCATCGAAATGTTGTCGATGCCTTTGTCGAGGATGCGTTTCCAACAATCCCTGGATTTGAAATTATTTCAATCCTCGGACAAGGTGGAATGGGGATAGTGTTCGAAGCGATGCAATGTGAACTTGGTCGGCGCGTTGCCTTGAAGGTCATTCGATCATCGAATGATGACGAAGTGGCTGTCAAGCGATTCATGGCCGAGGCCGAAGCGGCGGCTTCACTTCGTCACCGCAATATTGTTCAGATTTATTCGGTTGGTGAGCATGAAAGCCGACCATTTCTTGTCTTGGAGTTGATTTCTGGTGAAACCGTCGAGCAGCAGTGGGCAGATCGTCTACCGCATTATCGGGCTGCAGCGGAAGCTATCGAGACGCTAGCCAATGCGGTAAATCATGCGCACCAAAATTTTATCATTCATCGCGATTTGAAACCGAGCAACGTTCTCGTCGATTGCGATGGGGTTTTACGAATCACCGATTTTGGCATGGCTAAAGGACTCTCGATACGCGAATCGGCGACGATGACTGGCGAGATCCTTGGCACGCCCTGCGTATATGTCGCCCGAGCAGGCAAGCGGGAATAGTAAGCATGTTGGACAATCGACCGATATCTATTCTCTCGGAGCGATACTCTATCGCGCACTAACCGGTTCACCGCCTTTCGCTGGAACGAGCCCGCTCGATACGATGGCTCAGGTTCGATGGAGTGCTCCGATCCCACTGCGGAAACTTCAGCCTTCGCTGCCAATCGATATCGAGACGATATGCTTGAAATGTCTGAACAAAGAACCGTCCGCACGCTATTTAACGGCTTCCGAACTCGGGATCGATCTTCGTCGCTTTCTCGACAGAAAGCCAATTCGAGCTCGTCGCACTTCGATGTTCAAGCGGCTGGCAATGAGATGTGCTCGTCGACCGGCCATCACGGCCCTTGCCCTGCTACTGTTGCTTGCCTTCTTGGTCAGCGGCTATAGCGTGATGGGTCAATGGCGACTGGCGGTTGCTTCGCTGGAACTCTCGCAACAGCGTGAAAATGAACGCTCGCTTGGTTTAGTCGATGCGTTGTTGAATGCGACGCCTGAATCGGCTTCAATCGTACTTTCGACGATTCGAAGCGAGCGCCCCAAAATCTTGACGTTCATTCGAGATCGCGAATCCGTCTTGTTAACTCGCGATGCAAGCAGTAGCGAGGATAAATCGATGCTCTTGAATCGCCTTCGGCTTGCTCTCGTGGAAGACGAACCTCAGCGGCTCAACGACATCGATGCGTTTCTGGTCGAAGCAACGCCATCAGAGTTTGTGTTCTTGCGTTCCGAATTGTCAAACCTTCAGCCAAAAATCTCGACAGCGATTTGGAAGCAGCATTTGGCATTTTTAGATCAGATCGTCAACGACCAGAATTCTTCCGAGTCGTCTCGCTTTCACGCGTCATTGGCCATCGCTAATTCGACTGACCCCGCATCGTGGAAAGATCGGTCTCGCCCGGTGGTCGATTATCTACTCGCGTCCAATCCTTTGCACGTTCCGATATATTACAGTTCATTGCGGCCTCCAGCTTCACCGATCATCGATGAATTGATTTCCGCAACCGCCGATCAAGCGCGTTCTCCCGAGAATCGACTATTGGCCGCAACGCTTCTATCGGATGCGTTCGCAGATCAATCGGCAGATCTACTAAAACTCTTGTTGGTGGCAAACGATGAGCAATTCTCTGTCCTGGTGGTAAAACTTCCGCGATTGCGAGAAAGCCTATTGCCGCAATTGCGAGAGGTGGTTTCGGAAAGCATCGTTCCGAAGCAATCCTACGCCGAACTAGACCATCAAATTCGGCGAATCTTGAACGCCGCCTTGGCACTTTTCTATTTAGAGGAGTATGACTCGGTTTGGCCACTCTTTCGGGAAAGCGACAGGCCCGATTTGCAAACGAGCCTCACTCACCGAATGTATTTAGTCGCTTCAAGTTCGACGCTCATCCTGAATCAAATCAAAGTCGAAAAGGATGTTTCGACCCGGCGAGCATTGTTGCTGACGCTGGGTGAATAAAGCGGCTTTTACAGCTCGTTCAAATCGGACAAGTCACTCGTAGATTTTTTATCGCACATCTATAAATCCGATCCGGATGCCGGTATCCATGGCGTTTCGCGATGGCTATTGCAGACTCTGGATGAACAGGAGGCAATTCTCAATGCTGATTTAGAACTAGCAAAAGAAGGCCTTCGCGATGACCGAAATTGGTATGTGACACCGCATGGCCATTTGATGACGATCATTCTCGGACCCGTCGAGTTCACGATGGGGACGGACCCTGAGTTGCTTTCTGTCAACGAAAGGTTGACGGATGACGGCGAGCACCCGATGCGAATTGGGCGATCCTGGGCGATCAGTACCATTGAGACATCGCAGCCTCAGTTCAAGAAGTTTCGCCCAAGTCAAACGGTGCATCCTGTTTTAAATCCTGATCCGACTGCTGCACAAACCAGTTTGCAATGGTATGACGCAGCCAAGTATTGTCGTTGGCTGAGCGAGCAAGAGGCGGTCGAAGAAGATCAGATGTGTTATCCTGCGCTCGATCAAATCAAATCCGGAATGAAATATCCAAAGAGTTACTTGACACGAACCGGTTATCGATTACCGAGCGAACTCGACTCCAGCTCGCCCTAGTCGTTGACAAACCCCATCTGTTGACTCCATTGCGAGAGCGGCTACTTGTTGCCGAACCCGACGAGTTCGGTTTAATGGTGAAGGTCATTGCCCATCGAAAGGACAAACTCCCAAGCTCCCAATGGCAGTCGCATCTCGCGGCCATTGGCCAGTCATTGCATGATATGTCCTTGCCTCCCGAGCGTCGGTTTCGCATGGCTTTAGCCTTAGCTTTTCATAGTGACGAAGTTCAATGGGACAAGCCTCAATTGCAATTGATTACCGATGAATTGCTGAAGTCCAATCCAATGCACTTGGCGATCTGGACTGAGCTTTTGTCTTTTAAGAATGTGCGATTGATCGAACCGCTCGCCGAAGCGTTTGCTGATGCGGCCAGATCGTCTGAACAGCATCATCGTGCCGCAAGCCTGCTCGCCAAATTTGCGTCGAGCGACCCAGAGCTATTGGCCAGCATCATATTGCGAGCAAGGATGAGTGATTTCGAAATTCTCTATTCGCCACTTGCTCAGCATGATCAAGCCTGTTCCCGACTAATGCTTGACGTCCTTCAACAAAATCCTTCCAGTGAAACTCGCGAAGAACGTCGCTTGAGATTCTCGCTTCAATCCAACGCGGCGCTGGTTTTAATGCGATTGGGTTTAACCGATTCCGTTTGGCCTTTACTAAAACATTCAAGCGATCCTTCGCTGCGCACTCTGCTTATTCAGCGCTTTCGCGAAACAGGAGTTGAACTTCGATGTTTGGTAGATCGTTTCTCGGACGAGTCAGAGCTGTCGACGAAGCGTGCATTGCTGCTCGCCATTGGCGAATACAAACCTAGCGATCTGTCGGATACAAAACGCGAAGCATTGATGTCTGACGTTGGAGAGCTTTTTCGCGATTCCCCTGATCCAGGGTTGCATTCGGCTTGCGAATGGCTCATGCGACAATGGGATCAACCGATTCCTGAGCTCACCTCCGACGATGCGTCGCTCGAAAGTGTATTCGGTGGCGATCGCGACTGGTTTGTTAATTCACAAGGGCAGACGTTGGCAGTCTTTCGAGGCCCCGTGAATGCCATACTCGGTTCACCTGATGACGAGCCAAATCGCGAATGGATCGAGCAATTGCATTCCGTTGAAATCAATCGCAGCTATGCGATAGGACTTAAAGCGATTACCGTCGAACAATATCAGCGGTTTAATCCTACTGGCGGCGAGCCGACTCTAACTCGATTAGGACCGCACTACCCAGCGTGCATGATGGATTTTTTTGAAGCCGCTCGCTATTGCCGTTGGCTGAGTGAACAGGAAGGTATTCCCGAGGATCAAATGTGTTATCCGCCGGAAAAGCAAATCAAAGAAGGTTTTCTTCCCATTCCTGATTATTTGAGCCGATCAGGGTATCGACTTCCAAGCGAAGCGGAGTTGGAATGGTCGATCCGGGCTGGAGCATCGACCCAGTTTTGCTTTGGTGATTTCGAGGAGCAATTGGGTAGCTACGCTTGGTATATACATAACGCCGATTTTAGGCCTAAGCCTCCGGGTTTATTAAAGCCGAACGATTTTGGGCTCTTCGATGCTCACGGCAACATACGCGAATGGGGGCAAGAATGGATTTCACATAGCTCATTGGAAGGCAAAAGCGTCAAGCTTCAATCGGTTGATATGGAGGACCTAACACGAATCGTGAATGTTGGACATTATCGCATCGCACGCAGCGGCTCCTTTCAAGACTTTCCATTTTCATGCCGCAGCGCTCATCGCGATAAGATGCCACCGCTTTCCCGTGCAACGTCGGTCGGAATTCGCCTTGCCCGAACCATCGGTCGAAATTCGTATAAGTGAGCGGAACGGTGCACCTTTCAGCCGGATGCACGGCGGCAATTTCACGCAGCAGGACCCCAAATCGGGCTACGACAAAACCGAACCCCATCCCCAAGAAAACATTCGCAACCATCGGCATCAAGCGAATGACCTTTTTAATCGTCATAAGCGGTACGTCCCTTCTCGTCATATCCTTTTGGAAAAGCTAGCAGCTCGTTTTGGGTAACGTTTTCGGGCGCGCGCAATGGTCCGTTCTGCAAGGTGGCCATTTGTGAACTAGGGTTCCGATGGAGTAATTCACCATCATGCTTGAACTCAAAAACACCGGCCGTTCGCGGGTCGTCGACGCTTTGGACGGACGAATCATCAAATGTTTTTACGGCCCCAAAGCTCAGAAACGCTTCGAAAACGAATGTCGCATTTTAAGGCATTTGAACTTAGCGTGCTGTCCGTTCGTCCCGCGCTTAATCGATGCAAAACGGTCGCGACTTTCGGTAGTCACCCAGTACGCCGGGAAGAATGTCGAGCAATTACCAGACAATTTCGTACAGGAATTGTTTGATCGGTTGCTTGAATACGGCGTACTGCATCGCGATCCAGCCCTGCGCAACGTGCTCTACGATTCCGCTCGAAAGCAATTTACCTTGATCGATTTCGAACTCGCCGAGGTAGGCGACTTGTGTGGAATGCCAAGTCAGGGATAATCGAAGACTGATTCGTTGACCCTACAGCATAATGGAGTGCCCTGAAGTGTTAGTTGCCGCTACTACCGCTTGTTTCCCGGAAATCCCAATTCCCGAGGTAATTGAGCAACTGATCGACTTAGAGTTTACCTGCGTCGAGATTGCCCTTCACGACGATGGCAATCAGATGCCCACCGGGCGGCTCGAAACCGAGTTCAGCGAGTGCTTGCGACTAATTCGCGACACCCATCGACTGGATATCTGTAGCTACGATGTTCGAATCCTCGAAACTGGCGAATCGCATTACGAGCGATTTAAGTTGGTTTGCCAGCTCGCCAAAGCCACCAAAGTCGTGACACTCACCGTGCCGAGCGCCCCGCAAGGGACCCCATTCAACGAAGAGATCGAGCACTTGACGCGTTTGGTAGCCTTAGCCGAAGAACAAGGAATTCGCGTCGGAATTCGAAGCCAAATCGGACGGCTTAGTGAAGATCCAGATACCGTCAAGAACATATGCGACTATGTCCCAGGGCTCGGTTTGGCGCTCGATCCAAGCCAGTATCTGTGCAGCCCCAATCGCAACAAGAACTATGATCGATTGATCAAGCACGTCTTTCATACCCACTTGAGAGACTCGAAAAAAGATCAAATTCAAGTTCGTGTAGGCCAGGGCGAAATCGAATACGGGCGACTGATTACGCAGCTTCAACGTGTCGGCTATGATCATGCGCTAAGTATCGATGTCCAGCCAATGGCCGATATGGATACTCGACAAGAACTAAGAAAACTTCGCTTGCTCTTGGAAAGCTTGCTCTAGTTCCGCTTGCGATAAGCACTCTTTTACAGCTTTTCTTAGGGTTGGGGGAAAAGTGACGGAGCGACTAGTACTCGAGCGTGTCGACCGACTCCGTATCGCCATCAATCTCTTCGGTCGTCTCGCCGATTACGCGACTGTAATCAATATGCTTGCCGAGTATCGATTCTTGAGCGCGCGGTGTTGAAATGGAGGTCACCAATTCCGACGAGGGTGGTTGTACAATATCGACGACGATGGCCGTAACATTGTCGGTCCCGCCGCGTTCATTGGTAAGGTCGATCAAAGCTTGGCAGATTTGGTCCGGCAAGTCATCGCGACTTAATATCGGAATGAGTTCATCATCCGTGACATGTTTATTCAGTCCGTCGCTACAAAGCAGAATGCGATCGCCGACCTGAACGCGAATTTGATGGACATCGGCAACAATATCCTCAGCCTCCGCTCCCAATGCATTCCACAGGACGTTCGACCATCGAGAACGCTCCTTCTGGTCGGTTTGCAAAAGTCCTTGCGACGCCATCTGATTTGCAAGAGTATGATCGCGAGTAAGTTGATGTAGTCCGCCGTTTCGCAGAACATAACACCTCGTATCGCCTGCATGGACAACCCACATTTTGGGCCAGCATACGTAAGCCATCGTCAATGTGGTTCCCATACCGCGAAGCGATTGGTCGCCTTCGGAGTCGGTAACGATTGCGCGGTGAGCAGCGTTGAGGGCAGTTTTGAGAGCTTCCATGAAAAGCTGATCGACACCGGCTTCGGGACGACTCACTAATCTTAGACCGTTTAGCACGCTGCTGACGATATACTTAATCGCCAGTTCACTTGCCCGACTGCCCGCCTGATGCCCTCCCATTCCGTCGGCTACTAAAAACAAATGGCCAAGCGGATCTCCAAAGAGTCTCGAATCAGCAGCGATATCAAGACTGGTCGCACCGAGGCAAAGCGATCGCGACAAATCGGCCACCAAAAAATGATCCTGATTTGTTTGACGCTTTTTGCCTATATCGGTCTTACCCGAGTAGCGTACCGAGCTTGTCAAAATAAGTACCTCGCATTCCGAACGCTGAAAACTCTGCGACCCAAGGCCAATTATAGCTAGGATACCGTTCATCGGGTATCGCTTTTGTAAGTAAAACCCCGTCGCTCGAAACCTCAGGCCGATCGAGTAGGAAAAAGCCAGCGTTTTCAAAGACTATCGCTATGCTGATTAACGAGTTTCGCCGAGCAGTGTTGAATTGCCCGTTTAGAATTACTCGAGTTTGACTTTGAGGGCTACATAAGCTTTGCCCACTGTATGCATGGTTTCGAAGCGATTTCAGCGTATCGTAGTTAAGACGGTAACGGCGGCTTGCCGAACACTATTTCTGAGTCGGTCCCCGATGGTCTCGCCATCGGTTCACCCCTTGGACCGACTTTTTTTACACACTGTCAAGTTGAACTCGGTGGAGACACGGATGTCGAGACCTTATCTAGCACGCCATTCCCTTGCCGCTGTCATTCTTTCCGGCATCGGATCGGTTGGGGTTTGTCAATCTCCTGTTGCTCATGAAGCGGTTGGAAGCGAAGCTAATTCCTACGCAATCGACCACTTCGACACCCGCTATACTCAAACCGGTCTGATTCGCCTCCTCGAAGACAACCCATCGACGGCCGAACGATCTACCGAATCGAGTCCGACCGCTTCGCCTGATAACACCGGCAGCGGCAAAAATTCAATTACGTTGACACCGCTTTCAACACCCAATACAAGCGTACAAGGAATCGGTACTGGCGTACGACCCACGGATGTGACGGTGGATCGATTGCCGCCCAGTCAACTGCTTCCAGTTGGAGATTCTCGCATTGGCGACTGGGGAATGACAACCAAGCCTTGGGTTCCCGGCGGCTTCTGTCATCAACCACTTTACTTTGAAGATCCGATGTTAGAGCGGCACGGGCATGTTCGCTTTCCAGTCCTCCAGCCCGTTGCATCTGGATTTCGCTTCTTCGGTACCGTAGCCACACTGCCATACCTCGCAACTCTTCGACATCCACTCGATGATGTCCATACTCTCGGAGCCTACCAACCTGGTACCGCTGCCCCAGTCTTGCGATATCGGGCCCACTACGATTCTGTTGCCCTTCGCAACCAGTTCATCGCAACCGTCGGCACCGCCGTAGCCGTCCCATAATTCTCCGTTCGTAGTTCCGCCTTCAGGCGGCCTCGAAATTGTGCCGAAAGGCCGGATTTTGATGGTTGGTCATCTTAGCACTATGCTACATTAAAGCAAAAGTCGAGATTAAATAGACAAAGCTACCGACGCCGAGGATAGTACATTTTTAGAACATTGCTTCGATTGATAAAGGATAAGAGTCGCCGCCCGAAATCCAAGAAGCGTCATCGTTCGTTGCTAGTCGAACCGCTTGAAGTACGTCGATTGATGGCGGTTGTCGATTTGGGCTCTGTAAGCCCTGGCCTTGGGCTGACAATCTTCGGTGCGGAAGCATCGAGTACCAGTGGTAAGTCGGTGAGCAATGCGGGCGATGTCAATGGCGATGGATTCGAGGACGTGATCATCGGTGCTTCCACGGCGCGTTCTTCTAGTGGAAGTAAAATTAATGTCGGTGCAAGCTACATCGTCTACGGTGGAAGCTCCTTGCCCACGACGATCGATCTAGCGAATCTTGGTTCCAACGGAGTTGCGATTTTTGGGGGTGACGCCAACGACCGGAGCGGTTATTCGGTAAGCGCAGCAGGCGACATCAACGGCGACGGTTTTGCCGATGTCATCATCGGTGCCTATGCAGCAGATGGTTCTGGCAATTTGCGAACGAATTCGGGCGAGAGTTACATCGTCTACGGCGGAAACGCATTGCCCTCGATGATCGTCCTCTCGCTACTCGGTTCGGCGGGCATCACGATCTTCGGTGCAGACCCGGCTGACTTTAATGGTCGGTCGGTGAGTGCAGCGGGCGATATCAACGGCGATGGATTCGACGATGTGATCGTAGGTGCAACGCTCGGCGATGCATCGGGCAATGCAAAAATGAATGCCGGTGAGAGCTACGTGATCTTCGGCGGCACTTCGCTTCCAGCCACGATCGATCTGGCAAACCTTGGTTCGGCTGGCATTACCATTTTTGGAGCAGATGCTAACGATAAAAGTGGTACAGTGAGTAGTGCTGGCGATGTCAACGGAGATGGCTTCGACGATCTTGTCATTGGTTCGTCGTTGGCCGGTTCGGTTGGAAATGCCAGGCTGTACGCCGGCGAAGCCTACCTCATCTTTGGAAGTGCTTCGCTCCCTTCAACGATTGATCTAGCTAACCTCGGTGCGCTAGGAACGATTCTTTATGGGGCCGATCCGAATGATCAAAGCAGTAAGGCTATTAGCGGTGCAGGCGACATCAATGGGGATGGCTTCGCTGACATAATTATCGGAGCGAAAAATGCGGGGGCAGCCGGAAATCTCAAACCCTTCGCTGGCGAAAGCTACGTCGTCTACGGAAGAGCTTCGTTTCCTTCGACGATCAACTTGTCGGATTTGATGACCATGGGGATCACCATTCGCGGGGCAGATGCATCGGACTATAGCGGGCAGTCTGTCAGCGGTGCCGGTGACGTCAACGGCGATGGCTATGACGATTTGATTGTCGGAGCACTTTTTGCGGACGCAGAAAACAATGCATTATCGAATGCCGGCGAGAGTTACGTCATCTTCGGTGGTCCTACTCTTCCATCCATGATCGATTTATCCGATCCAAATTCGTATGGCATTATCTTTTTCGGCAGCGCAGCAAATGACGAAAGCGGAGTTTCCGTAAGCAGGGCTGGTGACGTTAATGGAGATGGCTTCGATGATTTGATTATCGGTTCCTATTTGGCAGAAGTGCCCTCCGTGCCGCCTGCTGCCGCAAGAGTCAACGCTGGGGTAACTCATGTTCTCTTTGGCGGGAATGGATTCACGTCGTCTGTTACTCACCTCGGAACCATCGCAGTGAATACACTCATCGGCACTGTAGGGGCCGATATCATCAATGGCCATCAAGGTGATGACCAACTTGTCGGTAGCGGTGGAATGGATGTGATCCGAGGTGGCCAAGGCAACGATGAGATCTCGGTGGCCGACATCAATTTTCGACGCATCATCGGTGGAACGGGAAGCGATACTCTTCGCTTTAGCGGATCGGGACTGGCGATAAACCTTTCCACGCTTCCAGACAACCGATTGCAAGGGATCGAAGCGATCGATATTTCAGGGACTGGCAATAACACGCTTACCCTCAGCTATCGCGAGGTTCTCAATATTTCCGACGAATCGAATACGCTTACCGTGCGGCGCGACGTTGGAGATGTTGTCAACGTAGGCAGAGGTTGGACGCGTGGAAACGATATTACCGACGGCGGTAGATTGTATGCGGTGTATTCACAAGGCAATGCATTGCTCAAGGTACAAACGGTGTTTTCGACTCCGACCATAGTCAATCGCCAGCTCTTTTATAATCGATCGAGCAGCGCTGCGTTTGGCGGAGGAAGCGGAAATCCCATCACTGCAATCGATAATGCTAAGTTCCCGTTACTGCCAGGCCAAACCGCGACGTTTGCGAATTACACAAACTACGTTCGAGGACTGAACGGCATTGTTATCGACCTTGCCGGTCCATTAGTCGCTCCTTCGGTTGCCGACTTTCGATTTGCAACGTGGAACGGAATTTCCGCATCGGGATTTATGGCAGCAATGACTGTTCCAACCATCGAGCTCATCCCATCGGGTGGCCTGGGAGGCTCGACTCGAATCAAAATTGAATTTAGCGACGGGGCGATTCGCAACACTTGGTTGCGCATAACCACGCTCGCCAATACCAATACTGGGCTTCTGTCGAACGACGTCTTTTATTTTGGTAACGCCGTCGGAGACATGAATATTGATAACTCCGGTTTATCAGCGATGATACGAACGACAGATGCCGATGCTCGAAGGGTACGCAATCTTTCATCGAATTCGGCAGTCGTCTCCAATATCTGCGACGTGAACAAAGATGGACGCGTTGATATGCTGGATTTCGCGATCGTCCAACAAAACATTGCGTCGCGCATTATGCGTCCGTTTACAGCTCCGGTATCGCTGAATCTAGCGATATCGCCGACGAGCAAACGATTGTCAATTCCAATATCGCGACGGATTGATGGTTACTTTGCATCGTTAAGCTAGAAAGCCCTACTCTCCGTGGTTCGCTTTCTTGAGTCGATATAATTTGCTTGCGTTTTCACCCCAAAACGCGGCTCGTTCTCTTGGCGATAGAGAACTGGCCAATTCTTCGACGGCGGCAACCCAACGGCAGTAGTCGCTTTTCAAAAGACAGACCGGCCAGTCGCTACCGTACATCAGCCGATCCGGACCGAAAGCTTCGAGCGCGACATCCCAGTAGGGTCGAATATGCTCGGTGCTCCAATCTTCATCCCGAACTTCGGTCACGACTCCCGAGAACTTGCATGCAACATTGCTTCGACGAGCCAGCTCGCGAAGATTCTTAGCCCAGGCGTCATCGAATTGACGGATATCGATCGTCGGTTTCGCAATATGGTCCAAAACAAAAGTCTGGTCGGGATGTCGATCGACGAATTCGATCGATGCGGGAAGTTGCCTCGCGAATATCAAAATGTCATAGACGAGGTTGAATTCCTTCAATAACGAGATGCCTCGATTAAAATCTTCGCCTAAAATAAATCGATCGTCGGGTTCGTCTTGAACCACATGTCGAATGGCTTTCAATTCTGGAGATGCAGCCAACACTTCAAGCTCTTGCAAAACATGTTCACTGGCCAGCGGTACCCAACCGACGACGCCGGCGATAAATGTATTTCTCTGGGCGAGTTCGATGAGCCAGCGCGTCTCCTCGAGCGATTGCCTAGCTTGAACAGAAACAGCGCGGTCGATACCAGACTCCACCATGACTTGACGGAGATCGTTCGGTTTAAAGTCGCGGCGCAAAACCGACATCCGCTCGCTGATCCACGCGTATTCTGTTTCCGAATAATTCCAAAAATGATGGTGGCTATCGATTCGCAAAGTGGTAGTCCAGTGTGAAAAAAATACAGAGCATGAGCGGCACGGCGCTAGCCGCCGGTTATTCGTAACCCGATGCGTTAGCGAGGGATTTACTCGGATCCCTCGCTAACGCGTCGGGTTACGAAATTCACCGCCTTGCCAAGACTGATATTGTACAGCGATTTATGCTCGGTCAAAAGGGAATGCCATGACGTCGCTGATCCTTTTCGCTTGGCAAGCAAGCATGACGACTCGATCAAAACCCAATGCACAGCCAGTGGCCGTCGGCAGTCCGGCATCCATGGCATCGAGCAGATAACTTGATTCTGGAAAGGCATTTTTTCCATCGCGAATGCGATCGAGATTAGCCTGCACATTTCGCTTGCGAAGCACCGCCGGGTCGAGTAGTTCGTGATATCCGTTGGCCAATTCGACGCCTTGATAAAACAATTCAAAACGCTCGGCGTATCGCGGATCATCGATAGCTAATCGAGCAAGGGCGGCTTGAGAAGCTGGAAAATGCGTTATGAGCACGGGTGTTCCGTGACCAAGCTTTGGTTGCACAATCATCGAAAAAATCAAATTTACCCAATCGTCCCAATCGTCGGACCAAGCCGTGCTTGCAACGAGCTCTAACTGTTTCGCTTTGCTCGACAACTCAGCGATCGATGCCTTCGTCAAGTCGATACCGACGGCATTTTGAAAGGCATCGGCGAAGCGAATCCGCTCGCAGCGCTTGGTCCCCAGGAGCGATTGAGCAAGATCGTCCAAAAGGACTAAACCCGCTTCGAGATCATCATCGACGCGATACCATTCGGCGAGCGTAAATTCTGGATTGTGCAGTCGTCCGATTTCATCCTCCCGAAACACCGGACCGACTTGGTAAATTTTTTTCATGCCGCAGGCCAACAAGCGTTTCATCGCTGCTTCGGGTGACGATTGAAGATACCAAGTCGATGTCGCATTCTCGCCAGGCTCGACCATCTCGACCGATACTAGATCGATATGCCGATCGATGACCGTATGCCGCGAAAGGACCGGCGTTTGAACTTCGACAAAGTCAAGCTCATCGAAAAAGGACCGCAATCGTTTTAAAAGCTTCGATCGGATTTCGAGATTCTCGATCGGTGCTGCCGATCGAAAGAGTGGTTGATGCGTACTCATCATTGCGTCCGAGTTGCGTCTGCCCTTCGGGCCTTTCTTTTAAGTGTATTAGGTAACCGAGGCTTGTCAGCCCCAGCCAATGAATTCCCGTCTATCCAACTCCACCGTCGTTTAGGATTGCGAGTGCTGCCTGAGATGGTGACGTGTCCACATCTCACGATACGCCGCCTCGATTTTTCTCGCGAAAGACTTTCCGCTATAAAGCTCGGTTCGCTTCAGTCTTTCAGCGAGTTGTCCTCGAAGGCCATCGAGTCTCGAAGGTGTAGTGGCCAAATGGATAGCTAAAGTTTCGTACTCATCATAGCTGTGCACAATCAGTTCGTTCAATCCAAGTTCTCGAAGCAAGCTTCCCGCAACTCGAGCGGCGAAGGTATCACCCGAGAGCGTCATCAGCGGTAAGCCAACGCGAAGTGCATCGCTGGCGGTTGAATGTTGGTTGTACGGAAATGTATCCAAGAATAAGTCGGCTACACGCTGTCGGGCAAGATGTTCGGGCATGGCGACGGTCGCGGCAAAAATCAAACGCTTCGGATCGATGCCGCGTTGCAACGCCCACGCCCGCAAATGGATAGTCGCTTCCGCATGATTATCCCGGAGCCACAAAACTGCATTGGGCACGGCCTGCAAGAGACGCAGCCAAAGATCGAACATGTTGGGAGCAAGTTTATGACTCGAACTAAACGCGCAAAAAACAAAAGCCTTCTCAGGAAGCCCGAGTTCGCGCCGCGATGGAGTTCGCTCGTCGATGGTACGTCGACTGTCGTTCACAAGAAAACATCCTGGAAGATGGACTAACTGCTCGCTAAAGAACGGCTGCTGTTCTGACGGAACCACAAAATCGTCAACCAAAATATAGTCGATGAACTGGGTACCCATCGTTCCAGGATATCCTAGATAGTTGACTTGAATCGGCGACGGACGAAAAGCCAAGATCTTTGTTCGCGAATGCTGCGTAAAACCTTGAAGGTCGATGAGGATATCGACTTCGTCTTCGGCAATTATTTTGGCTGCGTCATAATCCGAAAACTCCTTGAGATCGCGAAAGCGATCAACGGCGTTCATGATCCGTCGACGGTAGGGGCCCTGGTCCTTTGGCCCGATCGAATAGCCTATGACATCGAACACGTTGCGATCATGCGCTTCAAAGAGCTCGGCAACTAAGTACGCGACGGGATGGTCACGAAAATCAGCCGAAAGATAGCCAAGGCGAATTTTTCGCGGCGTGGAACGATTCGTAAAAGATTGACATAGCGGTCGAGCAATCGGTTGCTCGACTCCGAGAAGTTGGATGTAGTTTTGAGCGCATCGAAGCTGTTGGCTTGGCGTCGTCTCGATCGGAAGGCTTATAAAGCAAAATGGCATCATGACATTTGCTAGATCGCCACAGTGGCTGTCGTCAACGCTCGCAATGACTTGGCGAGATAGCATTTCTAAATTGTTCCAGCGACACCGATGTTGTAGATGATTTACGAGTGTTGCTAAGCCATAGCCAGGTTGGATTTCAGTCGCCCTTTCGTAACACGTTATCGCGGCCTCAAAGTTCCCTTGGGCATCGTAGCTGTTGCCGAGATTGCGATGAGCCGCAGCATAGGTTGGACGATACTCGATGCAACGTTGATAGGCTGCGATGGCCCTAGGGTACTGCCCAGTCTCATGCCAAAGCGTTCCAAGGTTCAAGAGAGCTTCAGGGTATTCCTGACGTATTTGAATCGCTCGTTCATACTCGGCGATGGCTTCTGCTCGCCGCCCTTGGTCATGAAGTAGTTTGCCCATTCCAAAATAGAGCTCGGCGTCATCCGGTCGCAGTTGCACAGCACAACGATAGGACGACACTGCTTCTTCGTATCGCCCCAGTTGTTGAAGCACTAAGCTAAGGCCGACATGGGCTTCGACGAATAGAGGCGATTTTTCGATCGCTCGTTGAAAAGAAATTTTCGTCTGATCGAGTAGTCCCTGTCTCCAAAAAACCATTCCTAGATTGTGATGAATCTCAGCATTGTCTGGATCGATCTCTATCGCTTTCGTGAGCCAATCGTATGCCGCTTGTTCACGGCCCAAATGGAAAGTTACCAGCCCCATGAGATGCAGCATTGTCGAATCGATAGGATTCCGAGCCAAACTGAGTTTGCAAAAGGCTTCCGCGTTGGCAAGATCACCCGCTTGATAAGCTTCGACCGCTAATTGCCACGGTTCTGTTTCCTCGATCATGCGATTGTTTGCTGAACCGAGTCCATATGCGAATAAAACATCAAATGCCTTAGAAAGCTGAATCGACACCGGCAATTTCAGCGAGTTTTTATTTGGCTATAACCTGGATTTCGGCAGGACAACGAAATGCCGGTGCGTAAAATCTCTATGATATCCGACGCAAATTCTCCTGGAAAGCCGACGCAAATTCGCGACAATGTGAGCGACGGCTCAGATTTAATTTACGAGAAGACTCCTATTACTACCTCTTTCAAAGTGAGAAACGAACGTGGCGGCATTTCCCGAAGTCAATCGAATTCAATACGAAGGCCCGAACTCTGACAACCCGCTCGCTTTTCGCTGGTACAACCCAGACGAACAAGTCGAAGGGCGGTCGATGAAGGACCACTTACGCTTCACCGTTACGTATTGGCATACCTTCCGAGGAACCGGAAGTGATCCGTTTGGTGGCGCAACGATGCTTCGACCGTGGGACGATGGCACCGAGTCGGTTGCCAACGCATGCAATCGCGCTCGAGTTGCTTTCGAGTTCTTTGAAAAACTTGGTGCTCCGTATTATGCCTTTCACGATCGCGACGTTGCTCCAGAAGGGGATTCGCTTGCCAGTACCAATTCGAATTTCGATGCGGTTGCCAAGGTGCTCAAAGAAGAGCAAGCTCGGACGGGCGTCAAACTCTTGTGGGGAACGGCGAACATGTTCAGCAACCCTCGATTCATGCATGGCGCCGCGACGACTTGCAATGTCGAAGTCTATGCCTACGCGGCGGCTCAAGTCAAAAAAGCTTTAGAGGTAACTCAAGAACTTGGTGGTGAGAACTATGTCTTTTGGGGCGGCCGCGAAGGCTACCAAAATCTTCTTAATACCGACATGAAACGCGAGCTCGATCACTTAGCTCGATTCTTCCATATGGCGGTCGACTATGCGAAAGAAATTGGATTCAACGGGCAATTCTTGATCGAGCCTAAGCCCAAAGAGCCAACCAAACACCAGTATGACTCGGATGCAGCAGCTTGCTTGAATTTTCTTCGAGCTTATGACCTCATGGGGTCGTTCAAGCTGAACATTGAAACCAATCATGCGACACTGGCCGGCCATACGATGATGCATGAACTCGAATATGCAGGGATGCAAGGTGGACTCGGTTCGATCGATGCCAACACGGGTGACTTGATGCTAGGTTGGGATACGGACCAATTTCCAACCGACTATTACCTTACCAGCCAAATCATGCTGGTGCTTTTGAAATACGGCCTCGGCACCGGCGGCGTCAATTTCGATGCCAAAGTGCGACGCGAGAGCTTCGAGCCGATCGATTTATTCTATGCTCACATCGGTGGCATGGACGCGTTTGCCAAGGGTCTCAAAGTTGCGGCCGCCATTCGAGCGGATCGGGCTATCGATAAATTCGTCGACGAACGCTATAGCAATTGGAATAGCGACCTTGGCAAGAAGATCGAATCGGGTTCGATGGGCTTCAAAGAATTGGAAGCGATCATGCTCGGAAAAGGCGATGCCGTGAAAAACAAAAGCGGTCGACAAGAACTCATCGAAAACGTTTTTAATCGCTACATCGACAAAGTAAAGTAGAAGCTACTGCATTAACAATCCTGCGACGGATGCGTTGATCAGCGTTGCAAGAAAGCCACCCAGCAAGGCTACTCCGCCAAGCCTTGCTAGATCGGCACGGCGGTTTGGGGCCATGGCTCCGATTCCGCCGAGCTGGATTCCGATCGACGAGATGTTCGCGAAGCCCGTCAGGGCATAAACGGCTAGCCGATACGATCGTTCTTGCATTCCTTTGACGCCCGTAAACACATTGTTCTCTTTTATGGCGTTCAAGTCGGTTAGATCTTTGATCGCCACGAATTCGTTAAGTACCAATTTCTTTCCGAGCAGCTCGCCGACGCGCGGTGCATCTTCGGTTGCGACGCCCGTTAAGAACGCGACGGGGGAAAAGATCTTCGAAAAAATTCCTTCGAGCGAGAGGGTACCGACTTGATATATCGAACCGCTTTTCGCGAGCAGATAATTGATACCGTGGCCACCGGTTAACAATAGGTAGTTGATCATAGCGATACCGGCGATAAAGGCGATCAGCATGGCGATGATGTTAATGACAAGCATCATCCCATCCGACGCTCCACCGGCCGCCGCATCAATGACGTTGGCATGGGGACGCTCGTCTGCTATCTTGATTTCTCCGCGCGTCAGTGGCTCTTCGGATTCGGGCAATAAAAGTTTTGAGAGATAGAGCCCGCTCGGAGCGGCCATGACGCTGGTGGCTAGAATGGCGACCGGGTCGGCGCCCATGCCGATAAATACCGCCATGATGCCGCCGGATACGGTTGCCATCCCGCCGATCATCAACGCCAGCAGCTCGGACTTGGTCATCTTTCCAATATAGGGCTTGATAATCAGCGGTGCTTCGGTTTGCCCCATGAAAACATTGGCCGTCGCGGCGAGCGTTTCTGCGCCGCTGACACCTTTGCTGCCAAAGACGAACAGCATTGCCTTAGCACAAAGCCAAACAATGGCTTGGAGGATACGTAGGTGATAGAGGACGGTGAAGACGGACGAAACGAAGATGACAGTAGGGAGTGCGCGAACAGCAAAGATAAAACCTTGTCCACTGCCAAATGCGTTTTCCGATTGCACGTGGTTCGCAAGTGGGCCAAAGACAAACTCGGAGCCTCGATTGGCGAAATCTAAAAACTTAGCAACACCGGCACCGACAAGTTCAAAAGCATGATAGACCGCGTCGACCTGAAGGATCAGGACTCCTAAGAGTAATTGTAAGCCGAGCCCGGTCGCGATCGTTCGCCAATTGACGTTTCGCAAGTCGCTAGAGAACGCCGCCGCAACGCAAAGGAAACAGACGATGCCGAAAAGAGCTTGGCCACGCAAGCCAATCGACTCGCGAAAGAAATAGGCGAGACCGGCCAAGCAAATCATGGCCGATAGCGTGACGATTCTCCACATCAGCGGAGTGCCTGAGCCAGTGCTGGCCACTCCCATTTGAGAGCGGCTGGTGCTTTTTACTGACTCAGGCGTAGGCATAACAAAGCTCGGTATTGTGAGATTGTTCGGAACGAGTCTTCATTCGTTTCGAATATCCTACAATGCGGCTTCGTCCGATTCTCCTGTTCGAATGCGAATCACATTCTGGATATCCGAGACGAATACTTTACCATCTCCGATACGTCCCGTCTTGGCCGCTTCAACGATCGTATTTACCACCGAATCCAAGTCGCTATCTTTGCAGATAACTTCGAGTTTGACCTTGGGGACAAAGTCGATCGCGTATTCCGATCCTCGATAAATCTCGGTATGCCCTTTTTGGCGGCCAAAACCTCGAACTTCACTGACCGTCATCCCGACGATCCCTTTTTCTGTCAGAGCGTTTTTTACGTCTTCCAGCTTGAAATGGCGAACAATTGCTTCAATCTTTTTCATAATAGCTCCTGCGTCTAGGACGCTTAAAATGTCGTTAGTAGATTTCGTAACCAGCTTCACCGTGCTCGGATAAATCCAAGCCAACATCTTCCACTTCAGCGGTTGGACGCAGGCCAACTAAAACACTCACCAATCCAGTGATGATCACGGTAGCCACTACCGACATCGCAATCGTTAATCCCATCGCCTTTAGCTGTTCGATCCACAAGGTTCCATTGGCAAGAATCTTGTCGAGTCCGTTAGCTTGTGCCATCGGGCCAATGAGATTTGCATTCACGTCCGAAGTTGCTAAGAAACCTGTGAGGAGTGCACCCAGCGTACCACCAGCAGCATGAACTCCAAACGTATCCAATGCGTCGTCATATTTGAACAGTTTCTTGACAACGGTACAGAACAGGTAAGGGACAATTCCGGCCAAGACGCCGATAATCAATGCTCCTTGTACCGTGATAAATCCGCAAGCCGGAGTGACGACCACCAAACCGGCCACAGCTCCTGAACAAAATCCGAGGATAGAAGGCCTTCCATTTCGAATGTATTCGATGAGCGGCCAAACGAAACTTGCAACGGCTGCTGCTATTGTCGTCGTCGTAAAGGCATTCGCAGCAACTCCATCGGAAGCCAGCGCCGATCCCGCATTGAAGCCGTACCAACCTACCCAAAGCATTCCGGTTCCGATCGCGCAAAGCACCATACTATGCGGCGGCATTGCGGTTTTTCCAAAACCTTTTCGTGGTCCAAGCATCAAGCAAAGGACCAACGCCGACCAACCCGAGCTCATGTGAACAACTGTTCCACCCGCAAAGTCAATGGCTTTGATTTTCGCTGTACCGTTCCAGACCCCATTCATCAAACCGTCGAATCCCCAAACCATGTGGGCGAGCGGGAAATAAACGGCAAACATCCAGAGCGTAATGAAGAGCATGATGGCTGGAAATTTCATTCGCTCGGCGATTGCACCCACGATCAAGGCGGGGGTGATGATCGCGAACATCATCTGGAACATCGCGAAAACGTTTTCGGAAATCCAGTAGCAGTAGTTCGCATCCGGTGCGCTTGTGACGCCGTCCATGAAAAGATGCTTCAAGTCGCCAAAAAGCCATGGAAACGAATTCGAAGGGTTATCAGCCGGATGCTCACCGAAAACGAGCGTGTATCCGCAAACGACCCAGAGTATGGTCACCAGTCCTGCACAGCCAAAGCATTGTGCAACGACCGATAAAACGTTTTTCTTCCGGACTAAGCCACCGTAAAAAAGGGCTAAGCCAGGCAAGGTCATGAAAAGCACCAAAGCCGAGCTCGTCATTAACCATGCATTGTGTCCCGGCCCGGCGACGCCCATCGCTGCCGTTTTGACTCCCTCAGCAGGATTCCCAGCCGAATCTTTGGCAGTAGGATCACCGTTTCCGATGTACGCTTCCAAACTTGCCAACCGCTGTTCAACCGATGGAGCGACCGCAACCGGCGCCGAAGCAGCGTCTTGCGCTTGGACCGGGGGAACCAAACAGAGCGTGTGAAATACGCTCAACAAAAGAAAAACCGAACTTAACCTACGAAGATACCTCATCCGAACCGCCTTTCTAAGCCATTTTGTGTGGCTTGGTGGTGAAACAATTTTCACGAAAACGTATTTGGAGAGGATGACGGCTTGAGAATGGACAGGGACGAATAACACCCTAAGCCAACCTTTGACCGCTGTATCAAGTTCTAGTCGCAAACGAAACTATTTCCAGTCTAGCACCTTCCGTTTTCGGCATTTTTCCTCGATTATGGTTGCGCCGAATGCTGTTCTATCGGTCTATTTAAGAGTGCATTCGCAAGGACGTTTCGAATCGCTAAAGTTGCTGCGGCTTCTATTTTCGCCTTTTCTGACATGAACGGCGTTTAAGTCGCCAAGCCAGTAGAGATGTCGCGGCGCGAAAACTGATCGAGTCAAATGACATTGAAGCGTGAGCGACTGAAAAAAAATTTGCAAGATTTCGAAAAACATCTCCCCCATATTAGGTCCTTCGATGCTCGATAAATCAGGTGACAAGGTTCGCCGGATGTTTGCCCAGATCGCTCCTCGCTATGACCTTATGAACCATGTTCTATCGCTGAACATCGACAAGTCATGGCGAACCCGGACGCTGAACCGGCTCGACCTATCGAGCAACGCGCCGGTGCTCGACGTCTGCACTGGAACGGGCGATCTGGCAATTTCGATGGCTCTAAAATCGACCGGTCGATACCGAGTCATCGGTGCCGACTTCTGCCTCCCGATGTTGGAATTGGCTCGTCAAAAGCAGTTGCGTTTCGACGAATCGGGGTCATTAGTAAGCTTCATCGAAGCCGATACTCAACAGCTTCCCTTTCACGATAATACCTTTCAAGCCGTCACGGTCGCTTTCGGGATTCGAAATGTCGCCGATACCCGAAGCGGCTTAGTCGAGATGATTCGAGTCTGCAAACCAGGTGGTCAAGTTGCAATTCTCGAATTTTCTCGCCCGACATGGCCCATCCTCAAACAGCTCTACGATGGTTACTTCCGATGGATCTTGCCGATGATCGGACAAGCTATGGCTCGCAATAGCGAATCAGCCTACAACTATCTTCCGGAAAGTGTCCGGCAGTTTCCCTCGGGGCGGGCGATGATCGAATTGCTCGAACGAACGGGACTTAAGGATGTTCGAGCTTGGCCGATGACGTTCGGTGTAGCCACACTTTATATCGGCCGAAAAGAAGGGCGGTTACGATGACGCAAGATTCGAAGGATAGAAAGGTCGCTTCGACCGACGCACATCCGATTGTGCTCGCCATGACAGGTGCCAGCGGTGCGGTCTTTTCAGTTCGGCTTCTTCAGCAACTTTTATTGGCTAATCGCCACGTTCATTTGGTCTATAGTCCTTCCGCAGCCACGGTCATGTTGCAAGAATTGAAAATCGAACTCGGTAGCCCATCGATTTCCGTTACGGCTACCGAAAACTCTCTTTCGAAAGTGGTCGACTATTATTGGCCGGGAACAGAACAACGCTGGGGAGATCGACCAAGTTTACAACAAGCACTTGCTACAGGTAGCTTAGTCGTTCATCACTACCAAGATTACATGACGCCGATTGCCAGCGGCTCGTTCCTGACAAGCGGTATGGTGATCTGTCCCTGTTCAGGTGCGACCTTGTCAGGGGTCGTCCATGCAGCCGGTAACAATTTGATACAAAGAGCGGCTGACGTGCATCTCAAGGAACATCGCAAGCTAATATTAGTCCCGCGTGAAACACCGCTGTCCGTTTTTCAGCTCGACAATATGCATCGGGCGGCTCAAGCGGGTGCCATTGTTTTGCCGGCGATGCCGGGCTGGTATCACGGTGTCGAATCGATCGTCGACATCATCGATTTTATTGTAGCGAGAATTCTCGATCATTTGGACGTTCCACATCGATTGATGCAGCGTTGGGGAGCGGAAGAATGAATATAACCGCTAAGCTAGACGACCCCTCGTCGCGAACCGACGGATTGAAATCAACCCTTCGCGACTATCTTGAGCTCATTCGATTCAGTCACACTATCTTTGCCTTGCCGTTCGCAATCCTGGTAAGCGTCTGGGCGTGGATCTTGCTGCATCGAGAGTCGGACCGGTTCTCTTTTCCTTGGACATCGCTGCTTGGAATTTTGGTATGCATGGTTGCGGCCCGAAGTTTTGCGATGGGCGTCAACCGATTGGTCGATGCAAAAATCGATGCATTGAACCCAAGGACGGCCAGTCGTCATTTGCCCTCTGGACGATTGAGCACCCAAGGTGTTTTGCTCTTTGTTATTGGTTGTGCGATCGTATTCGTGGCAGGCACGACACTCTTTTTTCCCAATACGCTGCCGATTGGCTTGGCCGTTCCGCTGCTCATTTTTCTCGCTGGTTACAGTTTTGCCAAGCGATTTACGGTGCTCGTCCATTTCTGGCTGGGAACGGCGCTAGGCCTAGCACCGCTTTGCGCATGGATCGCTTTGCGAGGCGACATTGTGATGCGAGTACCGTCGGATATCTTGCCTGCGGCTTTAGTCGGACTAAGCGTCTTTTTGTGGGTCGCTGGCTTCGATCTGATCTATGCTTGCCAAGACGCCCAAGTCGATCGCGATCTAGGACTGAAAAGTCTCCCTGCATGGCTTGGAGTTAGCGGGGCGTTGCGAGTTGCCGCGTTTTGCCATGCACTGATGCTCCTGCCGTTCGCGATGATCGCAAGGCTTTGTCCTCAGCTTGGGCTTGGAATGCTCTATTGGCTAGGCTTGATCGTTGTCGCCGTTCTCTTAATCTACGAGCATTCCGTCGTATCGTCGAAGAATCTCGCCAAAGTAAATGTTGCCTTTTTCCAGGCCAATGCGGTTATTAGTATGATCTTATTGGTTACCGGCGTCGTCGATGCCTGGCTTGGCACGTAGGCGAGTCTCTCCGAGACTCGCTCAGCGTCTCGGAGAGACGCTGCTACGTGGTTTTCATCACCTTACACATCACACCTTAAACCTTAAACCTCACCGCTTATTGCCACCATGCTAACGCCTGAAAACACCGCCCGACTTCGCGAGATTCGCGAAAAAGTTGAAAACGAAGTTCGGCTCGATATGTCCGACGGGATTTTCCTTTACGAACCCGACGTTCCGCTGCATGAAGTCGGTCAACTTGCCAATTTAGTTCGCGAGCGAATCAATGGGAACGTCGGCTACTTCAACATCAACACGCATTTGAATCCGACAAACGTCTGCGTCTATCGATGTCGCTTCTGCGCGTTTCGATCGGACCTTCGCGATCCGAAAGGGTACGTGATGACCGACGAACAGATACTGGCGCGAGGTCAAGAGGCGGTCGATAATGGTTGTACGGAGATGCATATCGTTGGCGGATTGCATCATAAACTTGGATACGACTGGTATCGAGGCATGATTGAACAGTTGCACACGGCTTACCCGCAACTGCACTTAAAAGCTTGGACGGCGGTCGAGATCTGTTGGTTTGAATTCCTTCTCAAGCGACCGCTCAAATCGATACTCGAAGACCTTCGCGAAGCGGGATTGGGTTCGTTGCCGGGCGGAGGAGCTGAGATTTTTCATCCGGAAGTTCGAGATCAACTTTGCGAACACAAAGCCAACTCGCATAAATGGATCGAAGTGCATCGCACGGCGCACGAGATTGGACTCAAGACGAACTGCACGATGCTATATGGTCATGTCGAGAAAGCCTACCATCGCATCGATCACCTGCTTCGCTTGCGGGAGCTTCAGGATCAAACCGGAGGCTTTCAAACTTTTATTCCACTCGCCTTCCATCCAGACAATACGGGCTTGTCGAATCTCAAAAAGCCGTCGGCGCTGATGGACCTACGAACTTTGGCCATTAGCCGCTTGATGCTCGATAACGTCCCGCATGTCAAAGCGTACTGGATCATGTTAGGAATCGGGACAGCCCAAACAGCCTTGGCCTACGGTGCTGACGACATTGACGGCACGGTTCGCCACGAGTTGATTTATCATGACGCCGGAGCGACGACGCCCGAATTGCTGACGGTCGATCAGATTAAGAATTTGATTATCGAAGCGGGTCGCGAGCCGGTCGAACGCGACACAACTTACCATCGAATCCATCGGAATCCAGACAACTGGAAGGAATGGTCAACCGGTGCGGCATTTGAGCCCGTCGGTGCTGCATTTCAGTAGCCAAGCCCAAATTCGCGCGATTCCCAAGCGAGCTTTAAAGGCAAATTTTGAAATTGCACCTTTCAGTTCAAGCACGCCTTCAAAATCGCCAGAAACCGCAGTTTTCGCTTGTCCTTTACGCCGAGGCATGATTTCGCGACAATAGCCAAGATAGGTTAGAGGAAAAATAGCTTTTTCAAGGTGATTGCTGCATGTCTGATGCGAAAATTCTCGGCGAAGTCGACCCGGCGGTGCTTGCCGCCGCAGGTCAAGTCGAAGCTCCACTGGATGTCGATCCAGCGGAAACGAGCGAATGGCTCGGTTCTCTCGATTATGTCCTGAAAAGCAAAGGACCCGAACGAGTCCGATATATCGTTAAAGCTCTCGAAAATCGTGCTCGTGAAGAGGGCGTCGAGATCCCAATCGAGACGACGACTCCCTATATCAATACGATCCCGGTCAGCAAGCAACCAGCTTATCCCGGCAATCGCGAAATTGAACGACGCATTAAGAGCATCATTCGTTGGAATGCGATGGCGATGGTTGTCCGCGGCAACACGCGATCCAACGGCATCGGCGGACACATCAGTACCTTTGCCAGTAGCGCAACACTCTACGAAGTCGGCTTCAATCACTTTCTGCGTGGTCGCGGCGAAGACGGCTATTCGGGCGACATGATTTATTTTCAGGGTCATGCTTCGCCGGGAATGTACAGTCGAGCTTTTTTGGAAGGTCGAATTTCTGAAGAGAAGCTTGAAAACTTCCGAAGGGAACTAGCGCCCGGCGGTGGATTGTCAAGTTACCCTCATCCTTGGCTAATGCCCGATTTTTGGGAGTATCCAACGGTCTCGATGGGACTTGGCCCGATCATGGCAATCTATCAAGCTCGATTCAACGAGTACCTCAAAGATCGTGGACTGAAAGATACTACGGGGCGTAAAGTTTGGGCGTTCTTGGGTGATGGAGAATGCGACGAGCCCGAGACGCTCGGTGCGATCACGTTGGCTTCGCGAGAAAAGCTCGACAATTTGATCTTCGTTATCAACTGTAACCTTCAACGACTAGATGGTCCAGTTCGAGGGAACGGCAAGATCATTCAAGAATTGGAAGCCGTCTTCCGTGGTGCAGGCTGGAACGTCATCAAAGTCGTGTGGGGCGGCGATTGGGATCCGCTGCTCGAACACGACGAAACCGGCTTGTTGGCGCAACGGATGACCGAAGTCGTCGACGGCCAGTATCAAAAATATGCTGGCATGCCAGGTTCGTATATTCGCGACCACTTCTTTGCCAAGTATCCAGAGCTCTTATCGCTTGTCGCAAACTACTCCGACGAAAAGCTTCTCAAGATGAAACGCGGAGGGCACGATCCCGAAAAGGTCTACGCTGCGTACAAAGCTGCGGTCGAACACAAAGGACAGCCAACGGTCATTTTAGCCAAGACGATCAAGGGATATGGTTTAGGCGAGGCGGGTGAAGGACGCAACGTCGCTCACAACACTAAGAAAATGAACGAGAAAGAACTGCTCGAATTCCGTTCGCGATTCGGGATTCCGATCAGCGACGAAGAAGTCGGCAAGGCACCGTTCTACAGGCCGCCAGCTTCGAGCGTCGAAATGCAATACTTGGCCGAGCGCCGCGCTGCGCTCGGTGGCCCCGTTCCAAGTCGACCTACCAAGCATCCGCTTCAGGAAATGCCGACGATTCAGGACTATCGCCAATTCATGTCGACGCAGCTCGAAAACAAAACGCTCAGCACGACGGCAGGATTTGTTCGCTTAATGGGTCGATTGGTGAAGGACAAGAAAATCGGTCGAAACATTGTTCCGATTGTTCCTGACGAATCGCGAACGTTTGGTATGGAAGGATTATTTCGGGAGATCGGTATCTACGCGCATGCAGGTCAACTTTATGATCCTGTCGATTCCGATCAGTTCATGTACTACAAAGAAGCCACGGATGGCCAGATTCTCGAAGAAGGAATCACGGAAGCCGGCTCGATGAGCAGTTTCAACGCGGCGGGTACTGCTTACTCGTGCCACGGGATCAATATGATTCCGTTTTATATCTACTATTCGATGTTCGGATTCCAGCGCGTCGGCGATTCGATTTGGGCTGCCGCAGACATGCGAGCCAAAGGCTTTTTAATTGGCGGAACGGCCGGTCGAACGACGCTCAACGGCGAAGGCCTTCAGCATCAAGATGGCCATAGCCACATGAATGCCATCGCTTTTCCAACAGTTCGCGCTTACGACCCGGCATTCGCCTATGAGACAGCCGTTATCGTTCTCGATGGAATGCGAAGACTCTATCAAGAAGGCGAAACGGCGATCTACTACATCACGGTGCATAACGAAGATTACGAGATGCCGGTGATGCCTGACGGAGTCGAAGAGGGAATCATCCGTGGACTCTATCGATTCAAGAGCCAGGAGGTCGAGAATGCTCGAGCTCGTGTGCAATTGTTTGGCTCGGGGGCCATTCTGCGATGTGCTTTAGAAGCTCAACAGATACTCGCCGACAAATATAAAATCGCGTCGGATGTATGGAGCATCACTAGCTACAACCAACTGCGACGCGATGCCCAAGACTGCGAACGATGGAACATGTTCCATCCCGATGAAGCGCCGCGCCAGAGTTATATTGAAAAAGCGTTGTCCGGTGTTCAAGGACCATTCATTTCGGCCAGCGATAACGTGCGAGCCTTGGGTGAACAATTGATTCGATACATTCCCGGCGACTATTTCGTGCTCGGAACAGACGGACTTGGCCGAAGCGAGTCGCGAGAGAATCTGCGTCGACATTTCGAAGTCGATGCGGCTTCGATCGTGATCGCGTCGCTATCCCGACTTTCAAAGGTTCCTTCGACAGCGCCCGTGGTTGGCGTCGACGAAATCAAAGCAGCTATGCATGATCTTGGCTTCGACCCGAACAAGCCGAACCCGTTGATGGTTTAACTATTTTTGATTCCACTCCCTTTGACAACCCTTTCATCCAATCCTTTGAATCCACTTTTATGGCAACCGAAATAAAACTTCCTTCGCTGGGCGATGGCATCGATTCCGCTGACGTCTTGGAGATTTTTGTAAGCGAAGGCGAAGTCGTACAAAAAGACCAAGGCCTCATGGAGCTGGAGACCGACAAGGCGACAGTGACGGTTCCGAGTCCAGTGGCTGGCAAAATTGTCAAATTCAACGTCGCGGCCGGTCAAAGTGTTGCTGTCGGAGCCGTATTTGCAACGATCGAAGCAGCCGCTGAATCAACGCCAGCAGCGGTGCCGGCTGCAAAAGCTCCGCCGACACCCGAAGTGAAAGCGGCACCTGCCGTTGTCCCGCCAAAAAGTGAGCCGACGGTGCTAGCCGCAGGCTCCGAAAATAATTCGACTTCAACCGCAAAGCCCAAAGCTAGCGTTAATGGCTCACAGGAGAAAACGGTTCCATCAGCCCAGCCTGCGTCGCCGCAAGTCAATCCGATCGCTCCGGAAAACCCAATCTCGGAGGACTCAACGAGCGACGGGGTGATTCCAGCCGGTCCCGCAATCCGACGATTTGCTCGAGAAGTCGGAGTCGATCTGATATCGGTTACCGGAACGGGAGAAGGTGGACGCATTACGCGCGACGACGTATTGGCCGTTGTTCGTCTGGGTCAGCAAGCCGCGCGTTCCGCTAGCGGTAATTCTACAGGACTAGCTGTATCAGCTCCCAGCACTGGAGCAACGGCTATGAGCTCAGCGAAACCGGCGGCCGCGCTGCCAGGCACCGCCGCGTCAGACGACTACGGGCCCGTTCGCATCGAGAAGATGAGCAAAATCCGAAAGACGATCGCCGCTCAAATGCATCGCTCGTGGACCAATGTTCCTCGCGTTACCAACTTCGATGATGCTGACGTAACGGATTTGGAAATCTTTCGACAGTCGAGCAAAGATGACTATGCGGCTCGCGGTATCAAGCTGACAACGATGCCGTTTTTAATCAAAGCGGTCGCGACGGCTTTGCGACATCATCCTTTCCTGAATGCTGCGATCGACCCAGAAAATGAACAGATCATCTACAAGGATTATGTGAGCATTGGGATCGCCGTCGATACCGAACGCGGTTTAGTCGTACCAACGCTGAAAAACGCCGATCGCATGTCGATACCGGATATTGCGCAAGGATTGAGCGATCTATCGATGCGCGTTCGCAACAACAATTTTGGGGTCAATGACCTGCGAGGCGGTACGTTTACGATTAGCAACCTTGGTGCCATTGGTGGTACCTATTCGACTCCGATCGTCAACGTTCCCGAAGTCGCCATCCTTTTGGTCGGGCGAACTCGACGAATGCCAATCGTGATGGCCGATGATTCCATCAAACCTCGATCGATGATGCCTCTTAGCTTGGCCTATGATCATCGACTCGTCGATGGCGGTTCGGCCGCCCGTTTCTTGAACGACATCATCATGTACTTAGAAGCACCAAGCCGACTGTTGCTGGCGATATAAGGTGGCACGCTACGCCGTTAACCTTATTTCCTTAAGACTTTCGGTAGTTGTCGCGGTACGGCGCGAGTCCGGTACGAGCTTCGATATAACTACCGGATTGCTTGCGCAATTCCGCTATGAAATGGTTAACGGCGTTGGGTGGAAAAACTCGGAAGATATTTTTGAGCCGTTCCTTATCGAAATTGTGAATGGCCTTTCTGCTATCCGTTGCTGGAAATGTAACAATGTACGGCTCTTCCGGTAGAAACTGTGGGTGTTTTTCGTGATCCGCAATCGATTTTAGCCGTGAAATACAAGGAAAACACTGGACTGAGTGATTGCAAAAACCAAGGTTCGCTTTCTGATCGGAAATGCT
>JAWXCK010000066.1:0-51354 GCA_034408855.1 Pirellulaceae bacterium | reverse complement strand
GGTTTTTGCAATCACTCAGTCGAGTGTTTTCCTTGTATTTCACGGCTAAAATCGATTGCGGATCACGAAAACCACCCACAGTTTCTGCGGAAGAGCCATTTTTTCATGGATTTACAACTCGACTCTAACGCGCAAACGGTGAGGGACGTTCAGAACTTCAAGCAATTACATCGGCTTTACTTGGGGGTCTCGACTAGTCAATGGATTGTTGCGACGGTTCTTCTTTGGTTTATTATTCAAAATGGCGGAAATAGCCCTTGTTCGCAGGTACGCCGAAGGCCGAGATAAAGTATTGATCGGGTCCGATCGGATTGTGAAGCCGATGCACTCTGGCCGATCTTCGAAGACGGCGGTAGCCGATCGAGTGCGATGGTCTTACCCTGAAGCTTCTTACCGACGCCTGGTCTTTGGACCTGGACCGTATAGACCGAGGTCCGCGCCGTGATGAAAAGTGTCTTGAAGTCAGCGCCACCCAATGCGCAGTTCGAAGGACTTTCCGGAACGCGAATCGAATCCAGAGATTTACCGTCAGGAGCAAGAACTTGAATGCGGCTTTCAGAAGGTTGAGTGACATAGATGTTACCGCTGGCATCGACCGCCAACCCGTCGCCAGGTTTTGTTAGTTCTCCCAGCGCCTTGCCCGACCCGAGCCTTCCTGGACTTTCAATCGGATAGGCCATCAAGGCGGCTCTGCCAGAAAGTAAAACATACCGCGTCTTTTCATCCGGTGCCAAACGAACACCGTTTGGACGCGGTTGGTCGTCGATGATACGTGTCACCGCACCATCGGGTGCCGCGTAGTAAACCGCTTCTTTGTCCTGGGGAAGATTTCCTGCGCGAAATGCGGGATCGGAAAAATAGACTCCGTCCCTCTCGTCGATTGCAAGGTCATTGGGCGCGATGAAACGTTTTCCATCAAAGGTGTCGGCGACGACTTCGATCTCTTTCGTGTCGACGTTGATCGCGATGATCCGTCCGCCGCGACCTTCGCATGCGATCAGCCGACCGCGAGGATCGAAAGCAAGTCCGTTGCAACCATTCGAATTCTACAGCAGGGTCGTCAGCATCCCATTTAGATCGATCTTGTAGATGACGCTGGCTTGCGGGTCTGTGAAGTAGACATTGCCGTCCGGATCGGCCGTTGGTCCTTCGATAAAGCGAAAGCCACCGTGCAGCTTCGTTATGCCGGATTCGATCGGCATTTTGGAACTCTCGCTCGCCGTTCGGACGCCGCGGAACCCGAGTCCGAATAGCCTTCGGGTGCCGCTGAAGCGCGCGACGTTACGCGAGGACACCCGGAGATCGAGTTCTGGATTCCAGAAGTCTCCACCGCGATAGCCAAAACCGAATTCCGTATTGAAGGCTGGTGGCGGATTTGCTGGAATGCGAGGCCACGAGGCGACGTCGCTAGCTCGGCCATCCGCGTCGATCGCTCCGTCACCATGTTCACCTGCGAACCTTCTACCCGCCGCGCTGGAGAGATTGACCGCCATCTCCACGACGTTGCCGCTCAGATCGTGCGCTCCGTAGTAACTCTCGCCTCGCATTTCGCGTGTGGCTTTATCCATGTGAATACCGGCTCTTAGCGGACCGGAAATCGTCCTGGCGAAATGTGTATTCGCATCGAGGGGCAACGCCGTCTCGCGGCCGCGGCCGTCAATTCCATCTTGACTGTCGGTCGCTACGATCTTGTTGCTTCCCCAAGCAAACGCGATCTCGCGAGAGCCGCTAGATTCCTGATTTGTCAACTTGACATTAGTCGCACTCGGATAGGGCAAGACTGCGTCAGCGACGATTGCCCCAGCAGAACCTGCCTGAGTCGAAGGTTGCTGGGTCGGATCCGGTTGGCCAATGTTCGGGCGAGTCGGCCCGGGGCGATTGGCGGGTGCCACTCCTCTTCCGACGCGTCTTCGAGATTCTTGCAGTTCTTGCTTGCTTACCAAACCATCGCCGTCGGCATCGGCCATCATCGATCGGTCCTCGAGCCGCTCCATACTTAGTGCTGGGAGACCGATCCGCCGTCGCGATCGCCGTTTCGTTGTTCGAATGCCGCGAGATCTGAAGACAATTGTAATGAATGAGGCAGAATTAACATCGCTGGCGTTTTCGCTACTCTTCGCTGTTACCGTCGTTTCGACGATGGGGTTACGTCCGAACCACTGCGGCATGGCGCGCAGAGTCACAGCAACGCACGCGCACAGAACAGACGCTTGAATTGGCAGTCGAAGGGTTTGAAGTCGTCCTGAATCGATATAGTCCCGCCAGTTCAACCTTCAGCTTTGCTGGTGATGACGAGGAGCCGGCGAGTATGCCGCTGGTGTCCACGGAGTCCGAAGCAGCCTATCAGCGCGCAATCGGGATATGTCAGGCGTTGCCCAGTTCCTCCAAATTATACAAAGACGATGAAATTACTTTGCGGCGGCAGATGTTTGCCAACGAACTCTTGATAGCCTCGTTTCACGCATCGTCTGCTTCAGTAATTCGCATGCAAGGCCGCCTCAACGAAGCGATGCAAGAATTTCAGATTGCGAAACGGACCTTGCGTCGTTTAGCTGATGAACGTCCATTCGACAGGAATGCACGATTGCAGTTGGCAACGGTCCTTATAGATTCGTGGTCGGGACTGGTGCCGCCACGATTGGCAACGCAAGCAGAATCCGAATATCATGAGGCTCTTACAATTATCGATGAGCTACTAATCGCCGAACCGCAGAGTACGACTTGCCGATTGCTCCTCGCAAGGTGCTATCGATCGATCGCGCCAGTGTTGGGACGACGACAACAACGCGCAGAGGCAATCGAAGCTACGGCCCAATCCCTTCGCATTCTGGAGGGACTTGTCGCAGAGCATCCGAATGCGCCTGACTACAAATTCGAGTTAATTGCGACCAATCTCCAACTCGACGTTGACTCGCCTGGAGTACGAATAGAATTGGCTCGACAGCGATTTTCACGAGCGGTCGAACTGGCCATAGAATTGACACGTCAGACTCCAAACATGCCCCAGTACGAAACGATTCAGTGTCGAGCTGAAACACAACTTGGCATCGTACTGCGCCGAGCAAATGAAATGGATGCCGCGCTAGCAAGTTTGAACGACGCAATTTCTGGCCTTTCGGCGGTCGATGCTCGGCGTCCCAATGTATTTCTCGTTCTACAATCACTTGCGGTTGCTCAGCTTGAACTTGGTGAATTACTTTGCGAAATCCACCGTAATGTAGAGGCGGTCAAACTATTGCGATCTTCCACGGAACATTTCGATACCATGAACGAGTCGAATCAGAAAAACGCTCGTCTTCGCCAATACCTGATACGATCACGCCAATCTCTGTCTTCCGCTCTTGCTTCGTCAAGGAGTTTGGATTGAGCAGGTCATCATCTGCAGCATGTCCTGACAATCTGCAGGGTAGTAAATACGGCAAGATTTCAAGTACAAAACTACGTAAGTTCTGTTAAACTGGGTGTCTGATCGTTTTCCAAATAATGAGCGGATGGTTGCGAGTCAATGCATTACCTTGAATCGTGTGGACTACGTCCAAGGTCAAGGCAACGGACGCCCTGTGTGGTTGACTGAGTTTTCAATCGTCGATTGGTCTAACGGAAGTGGCGACTGGTCCGAAGAGACGAACTACAACTTTATTCTGGAGTTGTTGTGGCGAGCCGAAGCCAAAGCCAATTTGGAGAAATATGCGGTCTTTCTTTTTACCGGCGATTCACCCACGAATCCATGGGATTTAGCCAATCCAAGATCCAACTTCCGCTTCACCGACGGTTCGTTGACTCCGTTTGGGAAAGCGTACGCCGCGTGGGATAACGATACAACCATTCGCAACAACACGCCTTATGTTTTGCATAATCGCTCTGCGTCCCATCGAATCGCCAACAATGGCGGCAATAGTTTTAACGCTTCGAGTATTCGAACGGAGGATGCAACGGTTCAGTGGCAATTGCGAGATGCGGGAAGCGGCAAGAAGTATATCGTGTCTGGCAAGGACGGTCGATTGCTTCGATACAACGGGACGATTCTCGATTTTGCTCCAGCCAACACCACAGGTACAGCCGTCGAGTGGACCATCAGCCAAGAGCAATACGGGTGGCGAAACATAATTCACCCTCAATCCGGCAAGTATCTACAGATGAATCGGACAAACAATGCGAGCAACGCACCGACCTCGCTGACCTATTCGATGGTAACTGCGGCAGCAGCAACTACTACAGCGTCCAATTGGTGGTTCGCCAAGCCATACGACCCTATATCCGACGTTGGCCCAGTAGCTGATTCCTCACTTGTGGCAAATCAAGTTAATGAAAATTCGCCGGTGGGGACGAGCGTGGGACTAACGGCATTGGCGATTGACCCAGATCCAGGCCAGACTGTTACTTACTCGCTTACCGACAATGCCGGGGGACGATTTGCAATTAACCCAACGACAGGAGTTGTGACCGTTGCTGGACCGCTAGATTACGAAACTACTACCAGTCATTCCATTACGATTTTAGCGACCAGCTCCGATAGCACCACCAGCATCGCCGTATTCGTAATCAACGTTTTGAATGTCGCTGAATTCAGTTCAGTAACCAATCGGCGGGTTTTCTACAATCGTTCGACAAGCAGCGTGTTCGGCAATGGATCAGGGAATCCGATTAATGCGATCGATAATACCAAGAATGCGTTGTTGCCTGGCCAATCCACTTCGTTTGCCAACTACACGAACTATAGCAAAGGGCTCAACGGAATCGTGGTGGATTTTGTGAATCAGATTGGAACGCCGACGGCGGCTGACTTTCAGTTTGCAACTTGGAATGGATTCGCATCGTCGGGCTTCTTAGCGTCGGCGGTGGTTCCAACGGTCACTGTCTATCCGGGTGGGGGAGTCGCTGGATCGAACCGCGTGAAGATTGAATTCGCGGATAATGCCATTCGAAATACGTGGCTTCGCGTAACCATGCTTGCTAATGTCAGGACAGATTTAGCGGCGAATGACGTATTCTACTGGGGCAACGCAGTCGGTGATATGAACGTGGGGAATGTCGGGGCGCCGATCACTGTTCTTAACGATGCTTTGGACTCAACAGCCGTTCGTCAGCACCTATCAACCGGAGCAAATTCAGCGGGGGTTACCAATAGCTACGATGTCAATAAAGACGGAAGCGTAAATGTAATTGATATGTCGCTCACGATGCAAAATCGATCGACACGCAGTATTCGCTACTTTACCGCTCCATTAAGTTTGCGATTGGCAGTCATACCGACGTCGTCGCGTTTGCTCTCTTTAAGCGTGCCTATTCTATCACCCATTTTCGTAAATTCGCTGAATTCCTCGATTACCGTGGATGCAAAATTAGTCAAGGCGATCCAAGAAACAATTCCTCAGCTTAATCAATTGACGGCCGGAAGGACGGCATCGATTCCAACGTTGACGCCTATCATTTCAGAACCCGCGATTACATCGACTGTTGCTTCGAAAACCGCTGCGACTTCATTGTTTAAGAGCGTCGATGCATTTTTTGCAGCCTTTGAGGTAACCTGATCACTACAGATGCCGGTTGGCAATCAACAAGTCAATCCGAAACCCTCTTACGGAAGATTCTCTGTGTTTTAAACCCAGAAGTCATTCAGGCGAAACGACTTGTGAATTCAGTGACCCTGCTCGACCAACGTCGTCTATTTCATTGCGTGTCCTAGGGTTTTCATTTGGTTTTCTTATCGTGGGATCGACGATTGGTCTGCAGAACATGATAGAACGTCAGGTCCTAGCACGGATAGAAGTCATGTTATTCGGCAAACTTGGCACAGACGGAACTCTTTCTTGATTTGAATGCGCGTTCAAACGGAAAAGATTAAAGATTTCTATCACCAACCATGTCCTATCGACGTACGTTTTCCATTGCGTCCCCAGTTTCGTAACGTTCTTTCGCAGAGGCGCATTTTAATGAGAAATGTCATAAGTCGGTTTACCTTGTCGAGTATGCTAACGGGGATGTTTTTATCGCTTTGGACATCCACTGGGCATGGGCATTCGGGGCCGGAAATCGTGGGCGTCGAAGAAGACTGGGAAATGGTTTTGGGAGAGCCGGATCCAAACAAGTCTGCGCCTCAAATTCTGACTTGGATGAGCCCGACTCAAACGCTAGAAGATCAGCATTTCGGAATTGATTTCAATCTAATTCAGCGGCCGGATTTTTCATCAGGTGGCTTTCAAACGCGGGCCTTTGATGGAGAATCGCTCATTGAAAGTAGCTTCAGTAAAAATGGTGACAAATTTTCGCACGCGGGCGAATCGATTCGGTGGACGCAACGGATGTTTTTATTGAACAACCAGCTCTCTTTCGAAGTTGCGAATGGTACGAGTCAATCGTGGGGGACTTTTGGTAACGCGTCGACACGGGTCAATTTTTACACGTCGCATGTATCGAACTTGAACAACTATAGCCCTAACCGCTCTGTCGAGTGGTCCGGAATAGGCTTTGGCGCAAATCGTGTCGACTACCTGCGTCTCAAAACCGTTCGGTTGTTTACGGTTGATGGGAACGTTAATACCGTTTCATTAGCCGTCGATATCGAATGAAATTCATGGCTCATGGGGTTGTTTCGCGTTCTTACTAAGATTGGTACGAGGTCCATATGCGCAGCTTCAACAAATACGGAAATCTGCCGTTTGCCCCGAATGGATTCTTAAGACGAAGGAATCGTCGCGGCGTAACGCTTATCTTTGCCCTCTTTTTGATGTCGACGTTGATCGGAATGTTAGCTTTCTCGATCGATATCGGTTACCTCGCAACGTCCAAAGCGGAGATGCGGCGCACCGCAGATGCGGCAGCCCTAGCCGGTGGCTGGCAATTGATTGACTGTAAAGTCAAAGGAGAAAGCTCGATGGTTTCGAGTTCAATGCTGAGGACTGCCGCATCGCAGGCGGCATTAGCAAATCAGGTCTGCAACAATGGTCCGATTCTAAACACGTACGGAACAAGTTCAGATATCACGGAAGGCTATCTTGAGAGTCTCACGTCAAGTTCCGTATTGAGTTCGAATTCAGCGAATCCGTTTCAAGCGGTGCGGGTTCGCGTCCAGAGAACGGCGGAATCGAATGGGATCGTTCCATACTTTTTCTCGAAGGTTTTTGGGGAAACGGGACGTGAGATGTCTGTCACTGCGACCTCCGCACTCGCCACGCAGATCAAGGGCTTCGCGACACCGGCAAGTTCAAACTTAACTCTCAATCTCCTTCCGTTCGCCCTCGACTTGCAGACATGGAACGACATGCTCAGCGGCGGCGGAACGGACCTCTACAACTACAACACCGTTAGTAAAACACTCACGAGCGGCAGCGACGGGATTCGCGAAGTCAATCTCTATCCGCAAGGAACAGGATCGCCAGGAAATCGCGGAACCGTCGACATCGGCGGCTCCAATAACAGCACCGCAGATCTCGCAAGGCAAATCGTCTATGGAATTTCCGCAAGTGATTTTATCGCGCTAGGGAAACCACTAGTTCTCGATGCGAATGGAACGATGACCCTCAACGGGGATACGGGTATCAGCGCCGGTGTAAAGGACGAATTGGCGTCGATCATAGGGCAGACTCGCATTATTCCTATTTTCTCAAGCGTAAGTGGAAACGGGAACAACGCGAATTATACGATTGTCCAATGGGTTGGCATCCGCATTCTGTACGTCAAATTGACTGGAGCGATGAGTTCAAAACAACTGATCGTCCAGCCATCTCCTGTCATCGCCAGAAACGTTGTTCCTGCCGACTCGAGTCGCATTTGGAGTAGTTCCGTCTTTTCGCCGGTGATTCTCGTTCAATAACTTCGAAAACATTCTTCGTCTGCCCCGATGCTAAGCCGATGCTCGCGGGCCTCTCATCATGCTACCTCGGAAATCGCAAATGAAAAAACAAGGCACACGCGTCAGAAACCGACATCGAAAGGCCCCCATTCGAATGGGGGCAGCCATGATTGAATTTGCAATCGTCGCACCGCTCATGATTCTATTTACTCTCGGCATCATCGAGATGGGAAGGATGACGATGGTGAAACAGGTGCTCACGAACATCTCACGTGAAGGCGCAAGAATGGCGACACTTCCCGATGCAACCAACACCACTGTTCAGACGCAAATAGAGCAACTCTTGACCGGCTCCAAAATTACCGGTGCAACGGTTGCTCTAAACCCTAGCTCGATCTCATCAGCTCCAAGCGGAAGTCTTGTAACCGTGACGATCGCCGTTACGGCTGAAAACGTGAGCTGGCTGAATACGCCTCTCTTTATGGGCGGCAAATCACTGACCGCGTCGACTTCGATGCGACGCGAAAGTCTTTAACGCTGATAGATCGGTAAGACCAGGGGCGTTGGCAGCTTACGCTCAACAAGCGCAGGCGAGGCTAAGTCGGCCTATGCATCGGTTTACTTTGATGAGAAGTGGCAGCGACCAGACCGAACCGGTGACGCAGCGCGACCAATTGCAAATGTCGACTCAAACTGTTTGTCCTACATGAATGCCTTCGGAAAACTCTTCGATGGCTTTTTCGCAAAAGGCTTGAAGGTCGGCCGGACTTCGACTGGTAACAAGCCCTTCGTCACAAACACAGGCTTCATCGACCCAGTCTGCGCCTGCGTTCAAAAGATCGGTCTTCAAACTTGGCCATGAGGTCAATGTTCTTCCTTCAACGACACCTGCTTCGATGAGTATCCACGGTCCGTGACAGATGGCAGCGACCGGCTTCGCATTCTTAAAGAAATCTCGAACGAATTGGACGCTCGCGTTGTCGAGCCGCAATGCGTCAGGGTTCAATACGCCTCCCGGAAGCACAAGTCCATCGTAATCATCCACAGATGCGTCCTCGATTTTTTTGTCGACCGAAAAGGAATCTCCGTGCTTATCGTGATGCATACCTTGAATCTTCCCCAACTTTGGAGAGATCAGATAGACCGCAGCGCCCGCTTCTCTCATCTTTTCCCATGGCTCAGTCAATTCTATCTGCTCGAATCCATCCGTCGCTAAAAATGCGATTCTCCGACCAGATAATGCTTGTGTTGCCATGTTCGTTGCTCCTAAGAATTGATGAATCGAAGTACTTTACCTTGGATCGAGTCGCAAACGTTGCGCCATACTCATTCACGAAACCGGTAACGGAAACTATCAGTCGCGTTATCCACAGAATCAATTACGCAAGCATGTGATGCAGCGCGATCGGAAATCGATCAGTCTGCATCTGAAACATGCAGGGAGACATATCTAGCTTCATCGCAATCGTTATTGAAGAGTCCCTGGGAAAATGACCTTCAAGACAAGCACGCGGAACTTTTTGCGCGGATCTTGAAAGAGGATAATGAAATGGGGACTCGAGTAGAGAAGTTGCTGGCGATCGACACTGAGCTATGTCATGACGATTTCGAGATCGTCCAACGAAGCTTGGCGTTACTACTCGATCGAGTAAACGCAGCGGAACCCAATGAATCAAAATTGACCGAACAAGTAGCGAAAATTGTGGAGCAAGCTCTAGCGTTCGTCATCAAGGCACGAACACAAGAAACGGCGATTGCGACGTGGTTCATGGAAGCGTTCAACCGAGATCGGGGAGTTGGTGATTGAACGAGCCAGTCTTCTTTGCATCCCCTGCCGACTCGAGCTACATCGCCCTGTTTCCATGAGGAGTTTTTTGGGCACGACGTTTGCTTTATTCCCAGATATATGTCGTATGTCACCAACTTAGATTCGATTTGGAATTGAATGGTCGTTAAGTTTTCTGGTGAACGAGCTTTCAGTAGAAAAATCACTTTTGGAGTTCTAGCATGGTAAAGTCAATTTCGGAAAATATGTCAAACGCAGGCGCAGCGGTTGCCGAGACAGCCAAGAACGTTGGCAGCAGTATTGCAGAAAGCGCTGAACGAGCCGTCGAGTTCGTCAAAGAAAAAACCGGCATGGAGACTGTGGACGTGGGTGTTGCAGGCATTCACGAGCATATGGATGTGATTGCCTCGTGCGGCAAAAAGGTCGGCGTGGTGGACGACGTCGAAGGAAATGTGATTAAGCTCACTCGCAAGGATAGCCCCGATAATCAACATCATTTTATTCCCACGACTTGGGTAGCCAAGGTCGACACTCACGTACATTTGAACAAGAATTCAAGAGATACGGAGCAGGATTGGAAAGCCGATGCAACCTCGTGCGGCTGCACGGATTCATGTTCCTAGATCAGTTCTATGACGAAGGTTCGTCATCAGTGAACGGGTGAATTGAATTGCACCGGAGTTGCGATGGTAGCTCCTGGTTTGCAAAATGTCATCACAATCTGCAGAGTCGATCACTCCGCGAACATCCTCAAGGCTCCGCCGACGGAATAGGGTCTGCGCGACATACGGCTTGGTGAGGTGAATGGGGACGTGGTCGTTCTGTGTCACACGCCAGTCGCTGAGCTGCTTGCGAAGGGTGTTGAGTAGTTCGGCGTTTTCGGGTGTGCCCGCGAGATTGTGCTGCTCGTTGGGATCGGTTCGCAGGTCGTAAAGCTCCTCGATGGATCGTCCGGATCGCAGCCGATCAGATGGGTCATGAACGGGTAGTTCGGATTGAGGTTCAGGATATATTTGTGCGTGCACGTGCGGATGGAGCGCTGCGGTGACCAGTTGGCTTTCCAGGATTCATAATTTTTGTCTGCTCCCGTGTCACTGCCGAAAACGACTTCCATATGTTCGGTCTTTTCGCCTTTGAGCACGGGTAGAAAACTCCGGCCGTCGAGGTCTTCCGACGGCTTCCCACCGGCGGCCTCAATGAATGTGGGCAAGAGGTCGGCGAGACTGATCATGGCATCGGAGGTCGCGCCTGCGGCCACTTTTCCCCCCGACCAACGAACCAGCAGCGGCACGCGCGTTCCGGCATCATAGAGGCACCATTTGGCGAGCGGAAAATTTGATCCGTGGTCGGAGGTATAGATGAACAGCGTGTTTTCCCCATAGCCACGTTTCCTCAGGACTTCTTCGACGGCTTGAATCGTGTCATCCAGAGCCGTCACCGAGGTGTAGTAATCGGCAAACGCGTCGCGCGTTTCCGGCGTGTCGATGTAGTGTCCGGGCAAAGTCAGTTTCGCCTTGTCATAATTCCGGTTCTTCATCCACGGCATGTGCGGGTTGCCGGTGTTGACCTCGATAAACAACGGCTTTGCCTTGTCACGAGCGGCGAGGAACTCATCCACCATCGCGGGCAGTGCCTTTGATTCATTGGTGCCAGGCTTCCATTCGGGCTTCTTAAAGTCGTAGGGAAACGCGCTCTCAGGGTGCAGGCTGGTTTTACCGATCAGCGCCGTTTCATACCCCAGCGGACGCAGATAGTCAGACAGGGTCTTGGTGCCCTTGGTGACGTTGCCGCCGAAGACATGGCCGCCATTTCGAAAGGGCATCTTACCGGTGTGGATCACGGCGCGCGAGGGAGAACAGAGGGTGCTGGCGGCGAAGGCGCAGTTGAATCGCATCCCCTCGGCAGCAATCCGGTCCAAGGTCGGCGTCTACACATCCGGGTTGTCGTAACATCCGGAATCAGAGGCTCCCTGATGATCAGAAATGATCATCACGATGGTAGGCTTCTGCGCATCGGCGGCGCGCATTGGGGAGAGCGGCGCGTAAAGCAGCGCAGTCAGGAGTAGGATGGTTGGTTTCATGGCTGTTTGGGTTCCTTGGAATCCGGGTCCGGCGATTACTTGCCCTTGATGGGTTTGCTCAACACGACCAGGATTCGATTTAATTTAGGTTTGTTGGCATGGAAGCGATCCTTCTCTGGGAAGGCGACATATTATCTTTTGGGAAACCACAGTAGCTAGGTTCAGGAACGGGCTTGAGGGGTGATGTTTGGGTTTTGGTGTTTTGGTTGGACCACAAGGCACGTTTGTGGAGGCGGATACATGTCGAAAAACCGCTGGGGCACCACGAATGACAAGTGCGGTTTACTGATACCATGGACTAGGAAAAACGGTTTTTCGTGCTTTTGCTTGAGCCATCCCTGGGTGTTTTTGAGGATGGCCGCATCGGGTATGGTTGCTTATCGGTAAGCTTCTGGTTTTTTCGCGCCCTTATCCTTGTTGGACTGGCGCGATGCCCGCCCTCCCACGCGTCGGATTTGCAGCCGCGCAGGGACCGCTCGGGTAGTGGCCCTTCGCCTCCAACTCCGCGGCGAGGGGCGCGCAGCCGTTGTCAGATGTCAAAATGACGAGCGTGTTTTTCGCCGCGCCGCTTTTATCCAGCGCGTCGAGCACGCGGGCGATGATGGCATCGGTCTCTATCACGAAGTCGGCATAGGTGTTGAGGCAGCTTTTGTTTTTCCACGCGTCGGACACCGCATGCGGAGTGTGCGGCGAGGTGAGCGGGAGGTGAAGCTGAAACGGCTCCGCCTTCGCCGCGCGCTCGATGATGAACTTCGCCGCGCGCTCGCCCATGGAGGGCAGGATGTCCTTGAGCTTCCAGCCCTTCAGCGCGGGCCCTGGCGAACAGGCGAAGCTGCTGTCGTTTTTGTGACGCGGCAGAAACGCACTTGGTATGCCCAGCGTGTGGTCGTTTTCGATGAAACAAAACAGCGGAAAGTTCGGCGCGTCGGTTCCAAAAAAAGTGTCGAAACCGTGTGTCGTCGGCCCGCCTGAAATGGGTTTGGTGAAAACCGCCTGCCATGCCGCGAGGTGCTCTGGTGTTGCTTCAACGCGTTGGCCGGCCTTTTCCGGAGCGCCCAGGAATTTGCGATGCTCTTCCGAGAAGGGCCAGTCCATGCCCAGATGCCATTCGCCGATGGCGGCGTTGCGGAAGCCCTGCTGTTTCGTGAGGGTGCCGATGGTCATGCGATCCGGCGCGATGCGCGGCGCTTTGAATACTCCGAGAATGCCGTGTTGAAGTCGTGAGCGCCAATGATAGCGCCCTGTGAGCAGCGAGTAGCGAGGCTTTTGCTGCGCGTTGCATGTCGTTCGAATACGTAATGCCGAAGCAATGATCGAAGCCTTGCTTTGTAGGCAAGAAATCCGGCGGATCGCCGAGATGCCATTTGCCGATGCACATCGTGGCATAGCCCTCTTTCTTCTAGAGGTCGGCGATCGTATTCTCCTGCGGATGTAATCCATTGGGTGCGCCGGGACCATAGACTCCCGGCACGGAGACACGGGCTCCGTAACAAACCCATGTCGTCGATGAAGATGACGACGACGTTGGGCTTGGCCGATTTGGTTTCCGCCGCGTGGAGTCCGACGGGCAACGCGAAAAGCAAACCGATAACGAAGACGTGGAATTTCATGGTCGCTATTTCTCTGGAGCTTGAACGAGCAATCGGCGAATGAAGCGAAAACGCGACGGCGTGTCGGACGCATGAATGATTCTAGTGCGAGCCCCACGACTTGGATACGGTGTGCCGGTCCACCGATCTTCGTGGGGTCGGCAGCAAGAAGCAACCGTCTCTTCACCGTATCGCAAGAGTCTCATACCAATTTTCCTTCTTCAATGCACTGTCCAAAAGTCCACGTCTAACCGATTCAATGAGACTCTCATTAGCCCGAAGTTGCGAGAGTGAAAAAAGCTCCGATGAACTTCCTAATAAGTCGGCGACAGCGGGGTACACACTGTTCACGATGATGTGGCCTGCTTCCATTTCGGATCGAAGGTAAAATGCGATCGTGGTATCGGAAACCGACTTGGGGACTTCTTCGGCAGTAACATGCAGAAGTTTGCGAACGGTGCGTCCCAATAGGCCGCTTGATTGTCCTACACGCACACGAAATGTTTCCCATGCACTTCGCCAGTGTCTCACGCTACGCCAATTTGGAAGATTCTGAAGAACGAGTTCCTTCTGTGACATCCAGCCGCCAAAAGTCTCTGCTAACTCCGGGCGGCCGACGACGAGCGCCTGAGCATATGCCAGTTCTGGTTCTCCATTGTCGACTATGCCAACTTTTCCAAAGCCTGAGTCGTTCAAGATGTTGGTAGGTGTATAGATACCATCCATATCGGGCATTCCCAGAATACTCAAGTTCTTTGCCGCGCCGGGAGATATTTTGGTGATGGGGTATGGCAATCCATGTATACCTGCTCTTTCAAATGGTATTCGCACGAGGTTCGTACAACTGGCACACGAACCGCCAAATACATCTGTGAAATATCCGCCCTGCGGTGCCCGACGGGCTTGGAAATCAAATGCAAACGTCTCCATGTGATCGATTTCAGCACTTAGTTTCTGTCCTAAATCGTCACCTAAGTCCATTCCATTAAGCTTGGGACGGACCCATTCGGAATACCAACTGAATTTAGGATGAAGCGCGGTGGTAATAGGCACACTCCGCCACCCGCCTTCATAAATTTCGATGACGGATGGCTGAAAAAGCATTTGCTTCGATTTCGGATCCTTGATACGCCGCGTTACATACAGCATTGCATGCGGTGCGATTCCCGGTTTCTCCAAGAAGCTTTCCAAAAGACCATCGCCAGGGATATTCAATTGGACGATGCCAATGTCCCCGGAGTGTAGCTCGACGCCTCGTATACGAATTCGATCGGGATTTCCGTTTACAAAATCGACATGCGTCATATTCGATTTGTATAGCCAAAATGACGGATCAAATTTGACTGATTTCCTGCCTGGACGGAACTTTGAAATCCGTTCCGGCCCCAAAAGTCGCAATTGTTCGGGCGAGTTGCCCAGTTCTTGCAAACCGACTCGCGCTACCTCCGGAAGTGCGGATTCGGCCAACAAAGAAGCGAGAGCATCATTGCTTTGCGTGTCGCCAATCTGTTTCTGCCTGTAGAGTAGGTTCTGCACGGCTTCACCGTGAAGCAGCGTGCGCACGGAACCAAGCAATTCACAGACCTGACTCAGCCCATCAGCCCTCAAAGCAGGAACGAATGAAATCAATCGGTGAGCTATTTTCTTGGCCCAGAGAGATCGCATAAGTCTAAGTTCGACCAAATCCTCGGCTGAAACACAGTTGGCGAGCGCGTCATATCGCCGATTGATTTCCTGGACATATTGCAGTCGCTTGCACGAGCTTCCGATTTCAGTCAACGGTACCCACTGGCGCATTCGACCAATAAGTAATTCAGGCTCTATGGAATGGTTAGTCACGTCGCCCAACAAGCAATCGGATAAGGCAATTGTCATGGAGAATAATCAGGAATCTGTTCCCAAAACTCGATTTACGATCGTACGTTTCATGTCTGATTCTCCGTAAAAACTAGTTCTTGTCCACTATCGCATAAAGGACCACAACATAATGTCCCGCAAGTCGTATGCCGTAGCTCAACTAATCTCCTATAATCTCCGAACAATGCGAGAATGAAACAAAGTTGACGACCGCAATGGGCATCGTGAAAATGAATCGAGCTAATTGATCGACTCGATTTCTTGCCTCGAAGCCTCACAAATCCGCCCACCGGCACAATCGTTTCGACAGAATCCGGCCCCGTACGACATTCGTAGCTAAATCGCACCATTCGTGAGCTACCCTGTGCAAGTGCGGTCCGCATTGATTCGATGCCCAACCACCCTTTTCAAAGTCTTACGATTCGAGATGAATAGTTGAACGATTGCCTGTTACAACTATGATGGGGGCACTTAAACAATCCACTATCATAGATTTTCATCAGCTTTGAGTGCGCATCGAGGGATTTTTACATGATGATCGATCTGGCAGAAATGCTGACTCCATTTCCCATTGCGATAGTCGGAATAGGGTGCCGTTTACCGGGGAATGTTACGGATCCAGTATCGTTCTGGACTTTACTGCTGGAGGGGCGGTCGGGGATATGTGAAGTTCCGGCGGATCGTTGGAGCAATAAACGATTCTACCACCCTGACCCGGAATGTTTGGATTCTCTGATTTCAAAGTGGGGTGGCTTTGCACGCGGAATCGATGAGTTTGACGCGCGTTTCTGGGGTATCTCTCCTCGCGAAGCCGTGCGTATGGATCCTCAACAACGCTGGTTGCTTGAGGCTGCTTGGGAATCAGTCGAAGATGCTGGCACCGCGCCTAGTCAATTGCGAGGAGGGGGGGTCGGCGTTTTCGTAGGAATCGCCGGCAATGATTATGGAGGATTGCAAGTTCCCTATCATGAGATCGTCGACGCGTATACCAACAGCGGTAGTACGTCGAGTATCGCATCGAATCGCATCTCCTATATGTTGGACTTGAAAGGTCCAAGTCTTTCTGTTGACACGGCTTGTTCTTCATCTCTCGTCGCTGTTTGGCTTGCTTGTGAAAGCATGTGGCTAGGCCGATGCAGCTCGAGTCTTGTCGGTGGTGTCAATGCGATCATCACGCCTCATGCGTCGATGGGATTTAGTCGCGCTTCGATGTTGTCGCGAAGCGGTCAGTGCTTTGCCTTTGATTCCAAAGCGAACGGTTATGTCCGGGGCGAAGGGGTAGGCGTCGTTTACCTTAAACCACTGGACCAAGCACTTCAGGACAACAATCGAATTTACGCCGTGATCCGCGGTGCAGCTGCCAACCAGGACGGACATACTTCGTCCATGACAGTTCCCGGGGTCGAAGGTCAATCGGCAATGCTTCACAAAGCCTACGAAGTCTCTGGGATTGATCCGCAGAATGTTGTGTACGTTGAAGCACACGGAACCGGAACACCGGTAGGTGATCCAATCGAGCTCACAGCACTTGGCCGTGTGCTTGGAAAAGGGCGGTCACCGAAACAGGCTCTTCTCATCGGTTCTGTAAAGTCCAACATTGGGCATCTCGAAGCAGGGTCGGGAATTGCTGGTTTGATCAAGGCGGCATTGGTATTGCACCATTGAACTGTCCCCAAGAACGCAAACTTTCAAAAAGCCAATTCGAACATCCCCTTCGAGTCTCTTTCGTTGCGTGTCGCTTGTGAAAATCAGCCATTACCGCAGATCGATGGACGTCTACCTGTCGTAGGCGTCAATTCCTTTGGATTTGGCGGAACCAATGCACACGTCGTTCTTGAAGCAGCACCCGTCCACCAACCATTGCGGCTTCCACGAGAATGTCCGACGCGACCGCTGCTCCTCCCTATCTCGGCAAAAGACGAATCGTCTTTGCATCGCTATGCCACCGCATTTGCGGACCGACTGGAAGACGGGTCGATTCGAATCGCTGACTTCTGTAGCACGGCTGGATATGGGAAGGAGCACCATGATCGACGTCTTGTTGTGGCGGGCAAGGATGCCATTGCACTTCGTCGGAGACTCCGGGCATGGCTGGCGGGTGCCGAGGAAGTCAAGGGTGTTTCGCTGGGACGCCCGACCAAGTCGGATAAAGAACTGACCTTTATCTATACAGGTCAAGGCGCTCAATGGTGGGCGATGGGACAGCAACTGCTGGAGCGCGAACCGGTTTTCCGCCAAGTGCTGGATGAGATCGATGCGCGGCTTGAGCCATTGTCGGGCTGGTCACTTCTTGCTGCGATGAACTCAGACAAGGAGAACTCGCGGATTGAACGGACCGATGTCGCACAGCCGGCTATTTTTGCGTTGCAAATTGCATTGACCAAGCTGTGGGAATCCTGGGAAATTAAGCCGACGCGCGTCGTTGGACATAGCGTGGGCGAAGTGGCCGCCGCTTACTGTGCTGGCATCTTTTCATTGGAAGATGCCGTCAAGGTCATTTACCATCGCAGCCGTTTACAAAATTCCACCGGAGGATACGGTCGCATGCTTGCAGTTGGCGTCTCCCCGGAGCAAGCCGACGCAGCAATTGGAGACGAACATGCACGGGTTCAAGTCGCGGTGATCAACAATCCCAATTTGGTCACCTTGGCCGGCGATACGGAACCGCTAAAAAACCTCGCCGAACAATTTCAAAAACAAGGCCGATTCCTGCGATGGTTACCTATTGATTACGCGTTTCATACGCATCAAATGGACCCCATTCGGGACGAACTGCTGGACGCGCTCGACGACATTCAGCCTCGCAAAGCAAAGATTCCATTCATTTCGACGGTTACGGCAGGAGAGCTAAACGGAACGCGGCTTGATGCCTGCTATTGGTGGCGTAATGTTCGTGAGCCGGTTTTGTTTGGGCCTGCGATCATGTCCATGCTCGAAGGTAAGTCACAGAATTTCTTGGAGATCGGCCCACATCCTGCCTTAGAAAGTTCGTTGCGAGATTGTCTGGCGGCAGCGGGACGCACCGGCTTGGTTCTGCATTCATTGCGGCGTGAAGCGGACGAGAGCAACCAACTTCTGGAGAATGTAGCTCGATTGCATATCGACGGCTTCCCAATCAACTGGCAGGCGATCACGGGCAGTACTGGCTATGCAGAAAGACTGCCGACGTATCCGTTTGCTCGCGATAAGTGTTGGTTGGAAACAGAAGCGTCGCGTCAAACGCGTTTGGCGGAGCCTGATCATGCTTTAATTGGGATTCGATCTGATGATGCACAGCCGACTTGGAGAATCGAACTCGATTTGCATCGTCTCACTTTTCTCGATGACCATCGCATGTGGGATAGTGTTGTGTTTCCAGGCGCTGGTTATGTAGAGATTGGGCTTGCCATCGCTCGAACGATCTTTCCAAACGAACCCATGGTCGTCGAGAATATTGTGTTTCGCAAAGCAATGTTTGTATCGCAGTCGGACCCGTCAATCCTTCAAACAACATGGTCGCAAACCGATCGGACCTTTTCGATCTATAGTCGCTCACGAAGCCGCACAGATTGGGTACTCAACGCGACCGGACGGATTGTCGCAGCAGCTACAACGTCCCATCATGGGTTGGATCTTGACAGGATGTCGGAATCCTTAACTGAGTTGCTGTCCCGTGAGCAGATGTACAACGACTTCTTGAACGCAGGATTTCAGTTTGGTCCAAATTTTCAATTGCTCGACTCCGTACGGCGGGGAGCAGGCAAAACCGTTGGCGATGTCATTGCAACCGATACTATTATGGATCAGTGCGAAGAATTTGTACTCCATCCCTCCATTTTGGATGCTTGTTTTCAGATTTCCGCAGCGCGCCCTGGCAGTAAGAATGCAACCGATGATTTTCTACTTCCCGCGAGTGTCAAACGCATTCAGGTCTTTACTCCGCGACCACCGCGCAACCTTTGTGCTTTCGCGAACTTAACGTTGAATGAACCGACTGCGGTCGAATGCGATATCTACTTGGTAACTCATGAGGGAGAATGCGTTGCCGAGATTCGGGGATTCCGAGCCGAGCGAGCGCCACAAAACCGAAAAGCCCTCTCGGACTCTGAGCAAAACCATTATCAAACGATTTGGCGGCCGCAGCGTATCAAAGGTTCACTTTTGCGTTCGGCTCCATCGTTGCCGGTTCCTTCCATTTGGGCAGCCGCCGCTGCGGGAGTCTTGGACTCTGTCCGTCAGGAAAAGCGGGCTGATATCTATTGCACAGAATTTGTGCCGAAGATCAACGCAATCACGCCGATCGCGATCCAGAATGCCTTCATAGAACTGGGTTGGAACCCCAACATCGGAGATCGATTCACAACCAGCGCTTTGTTGTCACGACTCGGGATTGTTCCCAAGTTTGAACGGCTCATGCACGCTCAACTCAAGCAGCTAACAAGTATAGGAACGATCCGGCAGACGGAGGAAAGTGATTGGCAAGTTGTCGTAAAACCTTCTTCGGGGGATTTCCGGGGAGCGTTGGAGGCTTTACGGAAATCTTACGGCTTCTCGGAAGAGATTGATTTAATACGTATGACGGGTACCAATTTGGCTGCTGTTCTTTGCGGAGATGTTGACCCAGTTCATCTTCTGTTTCCGGCCGGTTCCTCGGATATGCTCAGCGCCTTCTATTCGCGACAAGCTGACTTTCCTTGTATGCACGAACTGATAAGGGAATCTATCCGAGAGATGGTCGCCTCCTTACCGCCGAATCAGGCGATTCGAGTGCTCGAGGTCGGTGGCGGAACAGCTTCGTTGACGAGTGCGATCCTTGCCGAGCTCCCCGAGGATCGAACAGAGTATGTTTTCACCGACGTGGGAGCCGCTTTCCTAGACGCCGCCAAAACAAAACTTGCGGAGTATTCCTTTGTCGATTTCAAAGCGTACGATCTCGAAAAGGATGCTAGTTCCCAAGGTTTTCAATCGCACTCGTTCGATTTAATTCTGGCGACGGATGTGCTCCATGCGACTGCTGATCTAAAGCTAACTTTGGCCGCTTTAAAGTCCTTGCTAGCCAGCGATGGGGTTTTACTGTTTGTCGAAGTGATGCAGCGAATGCTTTATCCGGAAGGTCTGGTATTCGGTCTGCTGGATGGATGGTGGCGATTCTCGGATCCTGAGCTGAGAACCGATTCACCGCTGTTGAGCCGAGCTCAGTGGCATTCGTTGCTTCTCGATTGCGGTTTTTTGCAGCCTGCGTCGTTCGCAACAACACCGAACGCCGACGAAGCCGTACACGTCGCCTTTGTGGCTCAAGGACCGAGCGAAGTCTCACGTGCCAGCAATCGCGTTGCTTCGCTGAATGATTCCACCTTTGTCGCCTTCATCGACGAGCTGGGGATGGGCGACGCGATCTGTGATCGATTGACTGACTTAGGTGCCCAAGTTCTCAAGATCCGAGCTGGACAAGATTATTCGCAAATGTCGGAAGATCAATTTTTCATCGATCCAACCTGCGGAACACACTATGAGCAAGTCTTCGGGCTGGCCGCGAAGGACGGACGTAAGCTTGGTGGTGTGATCCATTGCTGGAGTGCTGATCTTCCATCCGCTTCCACCATATCGACGGATCGTCTTCAAGGTCTTCAGCCGATGGGTGTTTTATCGGCGTTGCGAATCTGCCAAGCTAATCCGGATGCTCCCAAGTCCTGGGTTTTGGTTGATCATGTTTACCAAATTGATGAAGCGGATCGATGCGAAGGTCTAGCCGCCGCACCACTCGTGGGATTTATGCGCGTCGCTAATAATGAGCTTTATCCTACTCGAATGAAGATCCTTGATTTGGGTGGCGATCGATCCCCTGACACGTTGGATGCTTGTGTCCAGGAGATCGTCGGAACAGCGAGTGAAGCGGAAGTTGCGTTTCGCCACGGCCAGCGATTTCTTCCCAGGCTTGTGCGGAAGCTGCCTGAGGAGCTAGCCGCGCGAACGCGCAGTCCCTATACAGATCCAGAGTGTCCCATTCCATTTCGATTGGAGAGCCGAGGCACAGGATTTCTGACGAATCTCGGTTGGTGTGAAACGCATGTTCGAGAACCAGTTGCCGATGAAATCGCAGTTCGAGTCGAAGCTGGCGGTATCAATTTCCGCGACGTAATGAAGGCGCTCGGAACATATCCTGGAAACCCTGTCGACTTGCATTGGTATGGTGATGACTTCGCTGGCACCGTTGTGTCCGTCGGCCCCAAGGTGACCAATATTCAGATCGGAGATCGTGTTGCAGGAATGGCTCCCTACGCGTTCCAATCGAGAATTAATGTCGACACTCGCATGGTGTTTCGACTACCTGAATCGATGAGTTTTGAGCAAGCAGCAACTCTACCAACCGTATTCTTGACCGCCCACTACGCGATCCTCCATCTTGCACGGATGACTGCAGGTGAAAGCATTCTCATTCACGGCGGCACCGGTGGTGTTGGACAGGCAGCGATACAGATTGCCAAAAACTTAGGTTTAACGATCTTCGCCACGTCAGGTTCTGACGAGAAACGGCAACTCCTCAAATCACAAGGTGTCCATCACGTCTTGAACTCTCGCACGCTTGAGTTCTCAGATCGTATCAAGGAAATCACCGGCGGTAAGGGAGTTGATGCCGTTCTCAACTCGCTCGCGGGGGAATTCATTCCCAAGAGTTTGGAATTGCTCGCTCCTTATGGACGTTTCCTTGAGATTGGGAAGATCGATGTCTATAGCAACTCGAAGCTAGGGATGTTGCAGCTCAAGGACAATATTTCATACTTTGTGATTGACCTAGGGCAACATCATCTTTCCCGTCGAACGCATCTTGCCCAGCTCTTTCTGGAACTATCGACGCAAATCAATGCAGGTAGCTACATGCCCCTTCCGCACACCTGTTTCCCCATCAGCCAGTCCGTCGATGCCTTTCGATTCATGGCTCAAGGAAAACACATTGGCAAGAATGTATTGACATTTCGGGACCCGAACATCAGGGTCCGTTCAACATCCGATCCATCGCGAAAGTACCGCTCAAATGGCAGCTACCTGATCACAGGGGGTGCTGGCGGATTCTGCCTGGAATTGGCCAGAGCGATGGTGGAGCAAGGAGCTCGTCATCTTGTGCTGATGAGCCGAAGCGGACCTCGTGACGAAAACAGCCGTTCGATCATCGATCAAATGCGTCAGATGGGTGCCAATGTAATCGACGCGCGAGGCGACGTAACAAGCTCCGAAGACGTGCAACGAGTCGTGGCGATGATCCATGACTCGATGCCTCCTTTGGTAGGAGTTTTGCATGGTGCGATGCTTCTCGATGACGAGTTCATTTCGGACTTGACCCTAGAACGCTTTGAGACAGTTCTCAATGTTAAGATGCTCGGTGGTTGGAATCTTCATTGTGCGACCCAACACCTGCCGCTTGAAGACTTTATCTGTTTCTCTTCAGTGTCTTCCATCTTGGGAGGACCGCGTCAGTCCAACTACAACGCCGGCAATTACTTCCTCGATGCGTTGGCGCACTATCGACACGCTCGTGGATTGGCCGCTCAATCAATCGATTGGGGTGCGATCCGCGGTGCGGGTTTCGTGGAGCGAAACCAAAAGACCGCCGACTATTTAGAAAAGACGGGAATGCTCTCGATCAACCTGCCAGACGCCATACGTTCCTATCATGAGTCGATCGAGCTAGATGTACCGCAGATCAGCATCGCCAAACTCGACTGGAGTTTGGTGGCGAGTTTCGCGCCGTTGCTGAACGAGGTCTCATTCTTTGAAGAAGTTGTGCGGTCGAAGAAAGCGTCGGGAGCAAGTGGCTCGTTTGCCACTCGGCTGCGGAATGTAGAAGCCGAACAGCGACTTGAGTTGACGAAGTCCTTTATTGCGGCACAGATCGCCAGCGTGTTTGGAGTGACTCCAGTGAACGTCGACTATGAAACCCCCATCACTCAAATGGGACTCGATTCCCTGATGGCCATCGAACTCAAAAATCGAATCGAGAAAGAGGCCGCCATATCATTGCCGATGAACGACATACTGAGCGGACCGACTCTTTTTCAGTTAGCAAAGGTTGTTTTGACTCAGATGGATAACCTCGAAGGTCCAAAAACCGAAGTATCAACGGTGATTGTGGGCGATGAAATACAAGATATAGAAGCGGCAAACACAACAACCGAAAGTTGGTCGCCAATTGAAACATTCGCCTCGCCAATCGGAGAATCGCCGCTCTTTTGTTTACATCCACTCGGTGGCGATATTCAATGCTACCGCGACTTAGCTCGATTAATCCAGGAGCGATCGATCGTTCCATTGCGTGGACGGGGCGGTGACGGACTTAACCCTCCACATGCTACACTGTCCGAGATGATAGCTGACTATTTGATCGCTATCCGTTCTGTTCAAGCGAGTGGGCCCTATCATCTGGCAGGGTGGTCCGCCGGAGGTATTTTTGCGTACGAGCTAGCACGTGTGCTGAGTGAAAATGGTGAAGAGGTTGGTTCGCTAACACTTTTTGACACACCATTACCTTCCATTTACGCCGGGGTCCGCCTGGACGATGATGTTCGATTTCTATTCGATCTTGGGCGATTTGCAAACTGGTTCCAGGGCTCCGAAATTGATGTCGATAGTATCTCGTATGACCATATGAATAGTCTGGACGAAGAGTCGCGCTGGAAGTTCGCGTTTGATATCGCTCAGTCGAATGGCGCCTTGCCCAAGGGAACTTCGATCAGCAATATTCGGCGAGTGGTACAGGCCGCTAAAGCGCACGCCATAATGATTCGAGACTACCGGATCGAGCCGATCGATATCATAGTAAATTTGGTTCGCCCTGCAGAACCGGATGTCTTGAGTCAAATGACAGGACAGGTACTGGCGTATGACCTGGGTTGGGGAGAAATTCTCGAGGAGCGACTGCAGTTACATCAATCACCGGGTGATCATTTTAGTATGATGCATCGTGAGAACGCGGCTATCCTGGCGGAGATTTTGAACGCAACTTGTCGGCCTTGGCAGGATGCAACGCATTCGAATGAGTTTAAGACATGAGTGAAGGAATCTGTTTTGTAACCGGCGGATCGGGACAACTTGGCAGTCATTTGATCGAGCAACTGATCGATCAAGGCGAAAGGGTGCGGGCTCTCTTGCGGCCGTTAAGCGCGACGAGATTCCTGTTTCCTGAGCAAGTAGAAATCGTTCGCGGTGATTTATTGGAGCCCGATTCCTTGCTGCCAATCATGAGAGGCGTCAAGACGGTTTATCATTGTGCCGCCCAATTAGGAGATTGGGGGCGGTGGTCTGATTTCGTGTCCGGGTCAGTAACCACGACGCGCAATCTCGTCGAAGCCAGTCATCAGGTGGGGGTTTCCCGATTCGTACACGTTAGTTCAATGGCGGTATATGGTCGACCGCCATTGCCTGGAACAAGCCAACAATGGGACGAGCAAACTCCCGCCGGACAGAACTTCCGCTGGTTTGACTATTATGGGCGTGCCAAACTTGCTGCTGAAAAAGTAGCCGTTGAGTTAGGTCGACGAACAACGATTGTTCGTCCGACTTGGATTTATGGTCCGCGAGATCGGACCATTTTGCCTCGCATGATTCAAGCTCTTCGGGATAATCGAGTTGCCATCGTCGGTTCCGGCAACAACTTGCTCAATCTGATTCATGCTCGGGACATAGCGGCGGGAATAGTGTTAAGCGCCAAATGCGACGGAAGCGGTGGCGAAACATTTAACTTGGCAAGCACCGGCGAGATAACCCAGCAACAGTTTTTTGATCGAATTGCTGATAATTTTCATGTGCCGCGTGTAAATCGCCGAATACCGCTTCGCGTCGCGGACTCATTCGCTTTGCTACTTGAAATCGTTGGACGAGCAATCGGTCGATCAAAACCGCCATCGGTTACCCGGAGTGGGATCGCGTTGTTGAGTCGACCGGTACTTCATAGCAGCGAGAAAGCTCGTCGGGTACTCGGTTGGCAGACGCAGGTACCGATCGAAGACGGGCTCCAAGAAACCTTCGAATCAATGGCACACGGGGACAGCTAACATGTTGGATCTAGCTGTCAAATACGCCTATTTGTGGTGGCGAACGCTTGAGCTCAATCGCTTTCTCGCGAGCGCCAAACGCTCTCAGGAAATCCAGCGTAAGAGCCTTTTCGCCAAACTAAATCGGCATGCACCGAGCACGTTTGGAATCGACCATGGATTTGCGGACATTCGTACGGTTGGAGAGTACCGTCGTCGAATTCCCATTACCAACTTCGAGTACTATCAATCGTATATAGATCAAGTCAAGCAAGGTCGTGTTTCTGCCATGTATGGACCGGGTACCAAGGTTTTGATGTTTGCCATCACCTCTGGAACAACGAATCAAACTAAGTATGTACCAGTAACGCAAGAATCATTTGATGAATATCGGCATGGCTGGAATCTTTGGGGAATCGGCGCCTACCGTGATCATCCCGATTTGGTGAGCAAGAAAACACTGAAGCTCGGAAGCAACTGCCGTCAGTTCTTGACAGAAAGCGGAACTCCGTGCGGAGCGATCAGCGGCTTGGTTGCAGAAACGGCGCCTTGGATTGCTCGCAGTCGATTCGTATTGCCAAGCGCAGTCTATCAGATTGATGATTCATTCGTGAAACATTACGTAGCCCTCCGTCTCGCGATTGCTAATCCGCACGTCGGGATGATAGGCACGGCCAATCCAAGCACCTTGATCGAGTTTGCCAGAATGCTGAATGATCAAAGGGAAAATTTAATTCGCGATATTCATGACGGAACTCTTTTTTTCGCGGATAGGTTGCCTGCTGGCGTACGTCTCGCATTGCAATCGCATTTTTTCCAACGCTCCCGCCCGCGCGCGCAGTCGCTAGAGCGTATTGTCGATCAAGTGGGGACGCTTTATCCACGCGATGTTTGGCCGGAACTTTCCGTGATCGCGGTTTGGATGGGCGGCTCAGTTTCTGTCTATATTCCGAAACTAGAGCCTTACTATGGTCAACCTGCGATTCGAGATCATGGCTTGAATGCCAGCGAAGCTCGAATGACAATGCCTCTACGGGATGGTACCAGCGAAGGCGTCATCGAATTTAATCATCATTTCTATGAATTCGTTCCCGTATCAGAGATCGATGCGAACGAGCCCGTCGTTTTGGAAGCGCATGAACTAGAAGAAGGGCAAGACTATTACATCTTGCTAACTACTTCAGCGGGCCTCTATCGTTATGACATTCGAGACGTTGTCCGCTGTACTGGCTTTATGGGTCAAGCTCCCCTGCTTGTCTTTCTCAATAAAGGGGCGCATTTTTCTAGCATTACAGGGGAGAAGTTGAGTGAATATCAAGTTATATCCGCCGTAAAGCGTGCTCAAGAACAAGTGCAACTCGATGTTGGCGAATTCTGTGTGGCACCCCAAATGCAAGATCGTCCCGTGTACGTGCTCATGACGGAGTCAGCCTTCGAAATAGAGGACCAGGACAAACTAGCTCAATGTATCGATCATTGGCTTGGTCAATTAAACTACGAATACGCAGAAAAACGTCGTTCTGGTCGATTGTTACCTCTTACGCTTCGACAGGTTTCACCTGGAACTTGGTTAGCGCTTCGCAAAAACAAATCGGCCGCGCGCGGAAACTTTGAAGAGTACAAACACCGCTGGCTGGTCGGCGACCTTGGCTACATCGATCAAATTACCAAAAACACATCCTTGGTGGACAACGATAAATCCAACCTTGGAAGGAAAGAAGCTGCTGACAGATCATGATAGCCGAACGGATTTTGGTAACGGGTGCTACAGGCATGATCGGTAGCTTTGTAGCGCGACGGGCTGTTGAGCAGAACTATAATGTTCGCGTACTTGCGCGACCCAACTCTGATCGCGCATTACTCCAAGGGTTGGGGGTGGAATTTGCAGTGGGGGATCTTGCACATCCAGAGTCATTACCAGCAGCCTTGGACGGGGTGGACATTGTAGTGCACGCCGCCGCCCATATCGGCGATTGGGGCCCCGCTGAGAAGTATCGTCAAATCAACGTTGTCGGACTCGAGCACTTGCTGACGTGCGCTGAACGCAATGGCCGATTGCGACGCTGGATTCAAGTCAGCTCGCAAGGCGTTTACGCCGCCCGCGATCACTTTGGGACGGACGAAAGCGTTGCTCCAAGTCTGATCGGACTCGATGGCTATACACGAACGAAAGCAGAAGCTGAGGTCGTCCTCAAACGACATGTCGATGAATATCAACTGCCTGCGGTCATTCTACGCCCAGGATTCACGTACGGGCCAGGCGAGCGGGCGGTTATGCCGAGATTATTGAAACGGTTCGACCAAGGTATCGTCAAGTTCCTGGGAGATGGCAAAAAGTACTTGAACAATACGTACGTCGGCAATTTTGTCGATGCGGTGATGCTCGCGATCAACAACGATAAGGCAGTTGGCGAAACCTTCAATATTCGGGATCAGCGGCTCGTTACTCGGAAAGAATACCTTACGACTGTGGCAAACTACCTTGGCAAACCGGTGCCGCGCCATGTGCCGTTGGCCTTGGCGAAGTTGGCTGTACCGCTCATCGAAGGTTGGGCAAAACTCATTGGGAGCGGCGAATCGCCGCTTCTAACGCGAGCTACGTTCAAGTTTATGGCGCTCAACCTCGATTTCTCGATCGCCAAAGCCGTTTCAATACTCGGATATCAACCCCAAGTCGACTTCCAACAAGGGATGCCAGATGCTCTTGATTGGGCTACGGGTAAGAATCGCATCCCACGGTTGATTAAACGCTAAGGTCACGCGCATGCGCATTACTGAATTGACCGCATTCGTGATTGAATTGCCCTTACGGAGAGAGATCAAGCATGCGTCCGCATCGAGGACCGAAAGTCAAAACATTCTTATTCGTTGCCGGCTTGAGGACGGAACCGAGGGCTGGGGAGAAGGTGTGCCTCGCGATTATGTAACTGGCGAAACTCCGCATGGGGCAATGCAGCAACTGGCACGTACACCGATCGCTCAACAGCTGGACCAAGATTGCAATGACTGGCAGCAAGTTATCGCGCTTTGCGATGCCTTTGCACCCAGTACCGAAACCCCGGATCCTCGTGGCCATCATTCCAATGCCCTACGCTGCGCTGTGGAGCTCAGCATTCTCGATGCGTTCGGAAATTTATTTAACGAACCGATCAGTCGGCTGACCGAACACCTTCGATTAGCTTGCTGTAACTCGGATAAGAAAGACTTTGTACGGTACTCAACCACGATCACGGCTGAAAGTGCAGCGAAGGAACGACGCAGCGCAATTATGATGCGAGCTTACGGCTTCCGACAATGCAAAGTGAAGGTCGGTGTACAAGGCGCAAATGATTTTGTACGTCTCAAACGCATTCGCTTCTGGCTCGGGCCACATATTGACATTCGCCTCGACGCAAATGAGGCCTGGCCGTCTGAGTGCGTGCAAGAAAAACTGGAGCCGCTATTGTCGTTTCGAATAAGTTGTTTGGAGCAACCGTGCGCACATGCTGAGCTCGAAGCTTTAGCGCAATACAAGTCTCAAATAAAAGTCCCTGTGATGCTCGACGAGTCGCTGACGAGCCTTATCGATGCCGAAAGAGCCGTGACGCTTAATGCCTGTGACATGTTCAATATTCGATTGTCCAAGTGCGGTGGCTATTTAAATAGTTTAAGACTGGCAGAATACGCGCATCGGCATGGTATCGCCATTCAACTGGGATGTCATCCGGGTGAGACGGGTATACTCTCCGCAGCCGGGAGGCACTGGGCCACAAGCGTTCGAGCAATTCGGTATCTAGAAGGTTCCTATGATAGGCACCTCCTGCGAGAACTTCCGACCGTGCAAGATATAACGTTCGGATACGGCGGCCGCGCTCCTGCATTGCACCGCCCCGGCTTGGGAGTCACTATTAATCCACAAGTTCTGAATCGCATTAAGACCACTGAGAAACGATGGCGCTGGGGATAGAGACGGTCAATGAACGCACCCGAAATCATCTGTCATCTAGCAAGCGATGGTTACCCTATGGCGGTCCGTGTCTGGAAACCACTTGATGCTCTTGGACGCGTTATTGTTGTGCATGGGATCGTAAGTCACGGGGGATGGTACCTCCGAAGTTGTCGGTTTCTGGCGGATCACAAGTTAGAAGTCCACGCACTGGATCGCCGTGGATCGGGCCTCAATTTTCGTCAACGGGGAGATGTTGCGAATGTCAGTCGGTGGCTGGAAGACGTTGAAGAATACATTAACACACTGAGCCCGCGATTGCCTACGGTTTTGCTTGGCATCAGTTGGGGAGGCAAGCTTGCAGCCTTACTCTCGACACGCGACAAAACTTCACTCGCCGGCATCGGCTTGATCTGTCCTGGGATCTTCGCACACCAACAAGCTAATTTCATGCAGCAAATTCTGCTGCGTGTCGCGGGAAGCTCGGGCCTTGCAAATAGACTTGTGAGAATCCCATTGCGTGCCCCTGAATTGTTCACGGATCATCCGATCTATAAGGCTTATATTCGTGATGATCCATTCACGCTGAGACAAATAACCATACGATTTGCCAACGCGGATCTTCAGTTGAATAAATTAGCACGTGCGAGCGCTAAACTGATTCGTCTTCCTATATTTCTCATGTTGGCGGGCCGAGAAAAGATCGTCAACAATGATCGCACTCTCCAGTTTTGGGAACAAGTGAAGTCAACCCAAAAAAATTTGATCCAGTACCACGCAGCCGCGCATACGCTCGAGTTCGAAGCGGATCCGTCGAAATATCTAACGGAGCTCTACGCGCAAGTGTTGAACATTCTTGATGGCGTCAACGGCGAGGAATTTTAACTGCGGCCGAGAATTGGGTCCAGAGAAGTGCGGGCAGCAAAACCATATTTCCAATCAAAGCCACCATCAGCAGCGCACACATAAGAAAAGCAAATCGCTGTGTGGGCACGAAGTCGCTCATAACGTAGGTAAACATGGTGGCTATACAGATCAATGTCGATTGAATCATGGCAAATCCGCAATGCCGAAGGGAGTGATGAACGGCCTCGGCACGCGGAAAACCTTCCGCAAGGCTTGCTTGATAATGATTGAGAAAATGAATCATATCATCCACTGCGATTCCTAGTGGAACACTCGCAGCCATCACGATTCCGATATCCAGCGGTTCGTTTAAAAGCCCGAGCGCCCCGAATAATGTCAAAAACGGAAAAAGATTCGGGAGTATCGATAGAACGCTCAATGAGATAGAGCGGAGCATGAACAGCATAGCCAACCAAATCAGAATGAATGTACTCAAGAAACTCTTGACTAAGCCATCGAAAAGAAGCGTTTGTGCAACCTCAGCTAGCGCCGTCGTTCCCGAAATCTTAAGCCGCACATCTGGATGAGCTGCAAGCACAGTCTCAGCCACCTGCTTGGCAGCGTGGAGCCGGCTGGGCCCATCGATAGCCGAATGAAAGGGATAACGAAGATTGATACGCCAATACTCCGAGCCATTCTCTCGGGCAGCGAAGCCAGCTTCTTGGAAAGCTGGGAACTGATTCTCAATGCGCTGTCGGACGACCGCGCGTTTCGTCACTGCCGAAAGGTTCTTCCCTTGCGGAAGCTCTGGAACGAAGGTAACCGCTGAAAGGAAGCCACAACTTGGATCGGCTGCGACCAGCGACGAATGCGTTTCTCTTACTAGCTCGAACCTTTGGTGGAATTCTTCGATACTGCCCTTGGGGAACTCTATTTCAAGTTCTGCGTTGACAATCGGTCCGATATTGGATTCGAACCAAGCGTAGTCGCGCTTCAACTGATGGTTTTTGGGGAGCATGCGTTCCACACTCACCGTCGTTTTGAGATCGAATACGCCTGATACAAGGCAAATAGCGATCGCGGCAAAACCAAAGAGTACCCAGGCTGTATGTTTCTGAATACGAACGGCCATCCAGCCCAAGATTTTCTGTGGGACGGAGTCATCAGCCGGCAAATGGTGACGCGTAGACTTGCCTGTTGTGAGTCTTGACCTCCGCTGCTTCCATAGGAGATCCAGATGCATCGCCCCCGGAAGTATGATCCACAACACCACCAACGTTGCGGCGGTGATGAATGCGCCAATTGTGCCAAACCATTGCAAAGGCCATAACGGAACCCACCATAAAGAAAACAATCCGATGATGGTGGTCACGGTCGCCAATATGCAAGCAAGCCTTCCTTTTCGCATCGCGGACAGAATGTCAACAATCCCTATGTTTGGATTGCTCTTCAATGCGTCCAAATAGTAGTTGGAAAGATGGATACCACTGGAAATTGCCAATACGAAGGACAAGGGCAACAGTACGATCAACACGGCATTGATCTCACCTCCTAGCCAATCGATGATCGCCAACGCCCAGCCTTGGCAGCTCAATGCAACCGCGAGAACAGCGAATGTCAACGGAACCGATCGCAAGAAGAGAAAACAAATCACGATACCGATGGCCAAGCTAGGAAGCCAAAAATCGTCTATCGCTTGCTGACTGGTTCGATTGATGGCACCCATCTCCATCTTCGGACCAACGAATACAAGCGACCTAGAAGAAAGGTCCAATCGTTCTCGAAGGATTCCTTGAATGTGCTCCAGGAGTACATCAAACTCTTCTTTTCCCCGCATCGTCAATCCGAGCACGATGCACGTAGTCTGTCCGTCTTGACCCACCATCGTATGACGCAACCGTTCACACGCGGATGCGTGGCTGAGCTCCATTGGCGCTTGACGAAGGCGCTGATACAACTGTTTGCCCGAGTACAGCTGACTCAACCAAGGCTCCTGGCCGTCGACGGTCCGTTCAGTCAATGGCTGTAGTGCCTGATACGCAGCGTCAATCTCCGATGAGTCTAGCTCGCAACCTGGCCAACTCAAAAACAGCATGTCAACGAAATGATATCGCTTCATGTGGGCCAACCAATGAATGTAAGCCGGCTCGCTCTTTGGAAGCCAAGTGATCGGAGCGTTGGACATGGTTCGCAGGACTCGATTCGCGGCAATCGAGCACGGAATTGCTGTAGCAGCTAATATCAGTAGCCCAAATAGCAGATTCCAATACACGCGACGAAGCAAACCATCAACCATCGGAAGTCTCGATTTTAAAAGCGCTCAAGGTAATTGCTCGCGTCATCCCTCAGGCCTCGTCCAGATCCTTCAATCGCCATCGTTGAACCAGTATAACTAAACAGCTATAGTCTATCGATGGTGGTCGACAAAACGCGCGTCGATTCTTTGGTTGGACTCATGAAAGCATTTCAGGGATGATGAGAGTGAAGCGACGACTGAAGATCTTGATGACGGATGGCTCGAGTACTTCTGCACGACAATCGCTTACCTGCTTAGGACAGCAACACACAATTGACATTCTGGATCCTTCGCCCCTGTGCCAATGCCGTTTTTCTCGATTTGTAAAACGCTGGCATCGTTGCCCTCCGTTTTCGCGTCAGCCTGAGAATTACTTGCATGCGATTCTAGATCTCTTGGAACACGAGCGATACGACGTCCTATTTCCAACGCATGAGCAGATTTATCTGCTTTCGCGATTTCGTCACTTGTTTGTACCGCGCGTAGCCATGGCTGTGCCCGAATTCGAAGCGATGGACCGCATGATGAACAAGGTTAAGTTCGCGAAGCTCGTTGATGAAGTTGGACTGCCTCAACCGGGTTGGAAGATTGCTCGAACACGTCAAGACTTAATGGACTTCGAACATTTCCCATGCTGGGTGAAACTCGACTTTAGCACAGCGGGTCAAGGGGTTCGCCATGCGACAGATCGTAACGACTTAGATTTGATCGCTAACGATCTAACGAAGCAGGGCTGGCTCAACGGAATCCACGAAATTCTGATTCAGAAGCATTCCAAGGGAGCCAAACGCGGCGCGACGGGAGTTTTTCAAAATGGTTTATTGATAGCCTTTCATTGCTACCAAAGCCGCGGAATCGGCGTGGGAGGATCAGCCAAGTCAAAGATTAGCGTACACGATCCCGAAATGATTGGTTTTATGGAGAAGCTGGGTGCGCATTTGAATTGGCATGGCGCCATGTGCCTCGAATACATGTTCGACGCTGATCAGGGACGCTATTCCATTTTTGAGTGCAATCCAAGAATCGGCGAAACCGTCCTTGCGTTTGACGGGGGAGTCAACCTGTGCCAAGCATTGGTCGATGTTTCGTTGGGTACCGCGCATGTCAGTGAGACTGTAGGCCTGGCTGGAACGAAATCTCATCTGGGTTTCTTGGCGTTAACCGCAATGGCGTTGGAGGGGGCCAGTAGAACGCAGATCCTTGGCGAGATGGTGCTTGCCATGCGGTCCCAGGGAGAATACAGGGATAGTTCGGATGAGATCACCCGATGGTCCGAGGATTGGCTAAGCATCGTTCCGTATTTTGGAGTAACAGCTTTGCTGCTACTCGATCCCCACGCAGCGTCTTGGCTCGTTCGCAAGACCGTAGAAAATTATTCACTCTCCAGCGATGGAGCTCAAAGGATACGAAACCTGCGGATTCAGGAACCGAAAAGTGAGGCTGTTTAACTTAAGGATGGGGTTTCCAGGTAGTTCAATTGTCCATATTTTTTTCGCGCGTGGCAAATGCATAATTGTGGGTAATACTTAGCTGCGTCGCCAGATAAGAAACGCGAGCGTTTCGAGCAAAATGGAGAAATTGAAACCAAGCGACCGGCGTCTAACATAATCCAGATCCATCCGCATCCATTCGTCGAAGGAAAGCATCGATCGACCACGGGCTTGCCAAGTACACGTGATTCCCGGAGTGACATCCAGTCGTCGCCTTTGCCACCATCGACATGCATCCGCTTCATTGCAGGGCAATGGTCGTGGCCCAACCAAAGACATTTCACCTCGCAACACATTCCACAGTTGTGGCAACTCGTCGATACAAGTAAATCGCAAGATGTGGCCGATTGCTGTTACGCGGGGATCAGCAACCATCTTAAATGCCGGACCATCTTGCTCATTGAGATGACGCAATTTGGATTGCTGTTGCTCTGCATCGACTACCATCGTACGAAATTTGTAAATGTTAAAGGGGATGCCACCCGATCCAGTACGCCGTTGCATAAAAAACATCGGCCCAGAAGTGGTACAGACAATCAGTATTGCGGCCATCAGCAATATGGGAAACAGGCAAAGTAACCCGATCGCAGAAACGACGATATCTAGCGCGCGTATCCCGTAGGGGGTTGGCAGACAAAACAGCGACTGCATCGACTCGCTCGTCAGTGTACCTACCCGGACTGAACGTTTCGGCACCAATTCCTCGTCGACGACGGCCATGGGATAGGTTAAGACTTTAAATTCAAAGCGATTTCGATCGAGGGAGTTTCGGACAGAATCAAATATATCGCAAAGCTGCTCGACGCGAACGTCTCGGATGATCAACCCCAAGCGCTTTCGGTCAAGCATTCCTACATGACCCACCAGGTTAGCGAACTCAGCGCTGCGGGTACTTAGCGAAGCCTGTACCGTTTCAAAAGAAATCGATTTACGAGAAGTACACAGCAACAAAAAAAATGAAGTTTCATCCCAGTCGGCGCGCTTTCGGCAATGCTCTAATTCCGCCCACATCAAGGCTGGCCGCAACAATCGCAATGATGGTTCGCGAATTTGTTTGGGGCGCAACGCCGATGGCGCCGATGTGCGACCGTCTCGACTAGCGATAGCTTCTGGCGGCAATTTGAGGCGCATCGAAGATCTCATTCAATCGATCCTTAAGAAAGGATCGATGTTGGTAGTAAATCAGTGTTGAAATTCAAAATCATTCGCTCGCAGCTTGGAAAACCCGAACGAAAGAATTCTGTATCGTAGTAGTCTTGTCGACGTATTACAGAATTAACGGAAAATTAATATAACTGACCACCCCATTGTATTCAAGAAGTTTTGCATATGATAAGTTAACTTTTCAAGTGAACGCTGAACGCAGGAAGAGCTAACTGTTTGGGATGGGATTGGCGGGTTGCTGAACCTTAGGGCACTTAAACCGCGAACAAGTTACCTTAAATAACTTTTTCTTTCCGCTGATTCGCTCTACAACTTTTACAGAGTTCGATACAGCCAATTGGGAATGTGTTGACGTTGTTTATTTAAAACGGCACCCAGAACCTTGGCGCCGGAACGAGAAAGCAGATCCTGGACTCGCGATGCCACCTCCCAGCGGACGCGTTCCGACTCAACGACCAACACAACTCCATCCAGCAAGCTCCCCAACGACAGACTTGTTCCGGCATCCGCCGACGCCAATAAATCGAAAACGATTAGATCGTAATCGACTCGCAATGATCGGATCAATTCCGCTATTTTTTCCAAGGAAGTGGTCTGATTGAAATCTTCTTGAGAGGAGCCGGCGGGCAACAAGTAGAGGTTGAGAATATGCGAAGCTTGAACCGAAACCTCCATGCTTCCGTCAGAGGCCAAAGCGTCGATCAGTCCCGGACTGGGGGGGACATTAAAGGCTTTGTGTACACTGGGGCGTTTCCAATTCAGGTCGACAAGAAGAACCCGCAGTCCCGTCGATGCGGCCGCCAAGGATAACTGAACGGCTACGGTACTTACGCCTTCCCCTGAATAACAACTCGTGATACCCAACGTTGCAATCGGATGGTTCGCTCCGTTGCTTCGGAGTGGAAGCGAACGCAAGAGTGTGTGATAATAGTGTTGGCATTCGGAAATAGGCACCGCCAAAGTTCCTGGAGCTTGTCGAGGAGATAAATCGCACGTTGCGGTGTTCGACGAGTTGGTAATCACTCTCCATTCCTTCCGGTAAGCTGTAGCTTTCGTTTGTTTAGACGCGGGATCGAAACGAGCAAGGGTAGGTTTAATTTCTCCTCGATCTCTTCAGGACTCTTTAGCGAGTGATCTAAGGTATCCCGAAGGATCGCCACGCCGATGGCTGCGATGATGCCACCGAATAAACCCGCCAACAGGTTCAGTAGAATATTCGGACCGACCGGCTTTTCGACGAAGGAGGCCGGTTGAATCACATTGATATTTGAGATGCGCTCGTTCTCCAATGCTTGATCGATATGAGCTTGTTCCAAGTTATCAAAATACTTGCGATAACTGGTATCTTGAAGTTGAACATCTCGCTGGATTCTGGCGATTCGCAATTCGTTTTCAATTTGAGTTTGGAATTGTTGTTTTGCAGTCGCTATTTGCTCCTTGAGAGCGGCGGCCTTGGCTTGCGTAGACATGAGCAACGCTTCTTGTCGCATCCGCGTAATATTGAGTTCTTCGAATGCACGGTTCGGTCCTTCCATCACAGTTTGACGCGCATCTTGTTCCTGCTTAAGTATTGCTTTAGACTGGTCAATTTGCTCTCGGATACTCGCCAATAGCGGATAATCGCTGGTATACGTGCTCGCAATTCTATTCTCTTGCAACTGGAGGCTGTATAACAATTGCCGCATTCCGTCCGCAGCCGGATTACTCTGGCCCGTAGTGACGGCCTCGACGTGACTCTCTTTGAGCTCCTTTAATTTCTGATGCAAAGCTTCTATTTCAGAACTCGTTCCAATAGCCAGCGTTTCCGCCGTTAACAATTCGTCCTGCAGTCTATGAAGCCTGGTCACAAGCAATTCCCGTTGACTGTCGGGAGAAGCAAGATCTGTTTCCTGTTTCAGATCCTTAAGTTCCTTCTCGGATTGCGTCAATTCATTCCACAAACGTTCCGTTTGTTGCTCCAAAAACTGATGCGCATTTGGAGGTCGATTTAATCCGGCGTGTTCATTCAGATAAGTCTCAGTGAATTTTAGGACGATCCGTTGCGCTAACGATGGACTGTTCGCCCGATAAGAAAGCGATAGTAGATCCGACTTGCTTAAAGCCCGTGTCGAAAAGCCCTTGCCTAATTTGATAATGGCTTGTTCGCGAATATTCACAGGAGTGACTATTCCCCAACTCTCCAATATCCCTTTGACAACCATGCGAAAACTTGATGGATGGCCGCCAGCCTTGTCGTTCGCGACGTCTTGAATGGCCGGCTCATCGCTCGCTGCATCGTCGAGAATCGCTTGTGGGCCAAGGGCATCCACAACTTTCTCGGCGATGGCGCGACTCTTGAGAATTTCAACAACGGAATTGATCTCGCTTTCTCTCGAATTGGGAATCGTGATAAGAGATGCCTGACCTAAAGTAGTCGTTGGATCCAATCGTACATTTTCGCGCCCCAATCGCACATAGAGCAGGCTTTGCGATTGATAGATCTTGGGCGATGCAAACGAGATATAGATAGCCCCGGTCATCACGGCTAAAAACGTACCGATCGATAATTTTCGATGCCGGCAGAGTTGTCCATAGAAATCCCGACGCGAGAAATTTACGCGCGGGATAGTCGGGCGTGCAAGTCGCTTTGAAGAATCCGAATACATGTTGATTACGTTCTAAGGATATAGTCCGAGTGGCAACCGAGATCAGAACTCGGCGAAAGCAATTCGATCTTCTCAATCAAAGCTACTTAAAACCAGTCTAATTGAAGGTGCAACCAGGTTCAACCTTTTCTTCTGGCCTACGCACGCCCTCCCCCGTAGGAACCAGTCAAGAATAACTTCGGCAAACTTTGGGTGGCACGTCCTGAGTCTTCGAAGGGCGTGGTCGCTTGAAACACGTCCTTCGAAGACTCAGAGCGTGCCACCCGGAATCGCGCGAATTTCCGAGATGACGCTTCGGTGCTTGCCGGCGGCCGTTTGCTGGATTTCCGACACAATTCGCACCTCCACCGGACAGCCATCAACTTCTTGCGAGATGTGTTTCGCCATTTTATCGAGATCTGGAATTCGGGCTGAATCGTTCAGTTCGATCAGGGTCAACATCGAATGATCCACCCGCTGATGGATCTGGTAGCGACGAACATATTGATAGTAATACTCTTCAAAAAGCGTGTCTGCAACCGTCGGATGGAGACATCGTCCGTTCGGGGTGTAGAGCATATCTCCACAACGACCCGAAATATTTTTTAAGATCGCGAACCCATGTTCGGGCAATTCGAGACGTTGTTCCGTCACGTCGCCGATATCGTATCGCAATAAAGGAAATGAAGGGTTGTTCAGGCTTGTCAGGGCTATATCGTAAAAACCGTCCTCTCTTGGGACCGTTTCCAGAAACACGATATCCTCACGGACTCGCAGAGTGCGGTCAGGCCACTGGCCTGCGATGAAGCCAAACTCGACGCATCCATACTGGATGATGCAGGGCGCTCCAAACGCCTGCTCGACAGTGCGGACGATGTGATCGGATACCGGTTCCGATGTTAGATTAATTACTTTGAGAGACGGACAGACAAAGCCTTGTTCCTTGGCTTCAAGAGCCAGCAGATACGCGGCCCGACTGTAGGAATAAATCGCCGATGGTTTAAAGTCCGCTATTTTTCGCAGGTACCCTTGCAAGTCGTTCTTTCCGAGCGTATTCGCTGAGAGCCGCAATCGGTTGCGCAATTTGTCTTCGGCAAACTCACGATAGCCTTTGAGGATACCTGCGAACCCCTGGGCTCGCGTACCGCTCATATTCCAGAGGAACACCATTCGATCGAAAATATCGTGCCCCCACATACGGTAGTAGCGATAATTGGTGCGAAGCATCTCTTGATGGGCCGCATGTTCTCGAAAGGCTTTCAGAGGAAAGCTGGTGGACCCTGAGGTTCGATGCCAGCGACCAGGTCTTGCCTGGTCCGAATAAAAGTCTGGCGTGTTGTTACGCAGGTACGTCTTGTTCAATAGCGGAACCTGAGTTGTGAATTCCGAAAGCGATTGGAAATGCGTCGGTAATCCCAACTCGTCATGCAGCTTGCGATAGTAAGCCACATGTTGAATCGCGTGCGACCAGACTTCGTTAAGTCGCTGAAGTTGAAAGGCTTCGATTTGCGAACGCGACCAACTCTCTCGGGATTCCAGTTCGCGAAAGGATCGATAGGCATTTCTGAACCGCGGCAAATATCGAGAAAGTTTAATCATAGGTAAGATTTGTTCAGATTTTTTTTTGTCGTCCGCCATGGATCGCTTGTTGATAAATCGCCATCAGGCGTTGGTAGTTCGATTCATAACTGTAGTGGCTTTCGAATTCGTTTCTGGCCGATCGTCGCATGCGTTCTAGCCGGGCATGATCACCCCAGATTTCGGTAACGACCGCTGCCAAGGCATTGGCCTCTCCTGGCTCGAAGTGAAAGCCGGTGCGATGGTGAGCAATCATATCTTGCATCGCCCCCAATTTGGAACCGATAACCGGTGTTCCCTTCGCAAAGGCCTCGATGATCGTACGCGGCATGCCTTCGTACCAAAGCGACGGAAACAATAAAAAAGTCGCGTTGCCGACCAGCCTTGCGACCTCGCCGGAAGGCTGATGTCCGATCCATTCGATACGTGGATCTCGCGAAGCTGCCTCTTGAACAAGCGGTTCTAAGGGGCCAGCTCCCACTATTTTGAGCGGGACGGCTTTCTCTAATTTTCGCCAGGCATCCAGTAACGTTTTGACCCCTTTTTCTTCCGATAACCTTCCAACGAAGATGGCATAACCGCCTTCCCCTTGTCCCGGCCCAGGATCGGGATAGACGAAGTTTGGTTTGACGACGATCTTCGCTTCCGGCAATCCCCCACGTATAAAAATGTTGCGGCCGAAATCTGTTAATGCGATATAGACGTCCACCGCATTCTGCCAGGTCCGCAATAGCCGATGCGTCGTAAGCATTGCGGCGACAACCGCCGTGGCGGAACGACTCTCGCGATAGCAGCGATGCAAGATGCCGGGCCAAGCAATCATCCGACCCAAACATGATTCGCATACTTTTTGATCGCGAAGAAAATAAGAATTAGGACATATTAAGCGATAGTTTCGCAATGTTTGAATGACAGGCACTCCTTCCCCTTTGGCCGCGTAATAGGCTGCCGGCGAAATCAACGGAAACGTATTGTTAAAATGTGCGATATCAGGGCGATGCGTTCGTATTAGTTCTCGTACTTGATGAAAACTCGAACGGTTCCAAATGGTGCGAGCGGCTACGCCGAGACGACTCATGTTCTTGATCGAATCGTTGTGAACACGATGCTGAATCACCTCGTGACCAAAGGCTTCCAGCATTGCAATTTCGGCGGTTACGCTCTGGTCTTCGCCACCCGGCTGTTGATATTGGTTATGCGCCAGAAGAATCTTCATCATCGACCTCCTGCTCATTAAAAATCTCTGGACAATATCGATAGATGACCGTTGCGCTCAACCCGATTCCATAGATCGCCCAGAACCAGATACCCCCCACCGGTCCTTCGAGAAATACATCAAAGGTGGCCCTGAGGATCAGTGCTGCCCAATAGGCTAGTAGAAAAACAAACAGGCTGTTCCATCTGCGTTGGCCCGAAATCTGGCTCTTTAAACTGCACGTAAGCAGCAAGCAAAACCACAGTGCCTGAGGAATAATCCAAAGCACAAAACCAGGTACGCCGGCCCGCGCAAGCATCGTGAAATGCCCGTTGTGTGGACTGCGAAGCTGTCCCTGCCATTGCGTACCTTGATAGCCATCCGAATCGGCTAAATTGATTCCAAAGCCTTTTCCCATCCAGAAGTAGTCTCCGTTCCAAGTGTAATTAACAATATCGGTCCACCAACGAATACGCCACTGTTTGGTCGAATCCAGATCTTTATCCTCCGAACTCTCGACGACGCTCAGAATCCCCTCGACGATCTGCTGAGCAGAAAACTCTCGATCTTTTCCGGGCACATCAAACTTTACATCGATAACGGCCAAAACTAGCAAACCGAAAACACTAGCGGAAATAACCGACCATAACATGGGGCTAAAGGGTCTGAACATCATGCAAATCCCAGAAGCCGCCAGGACGGCAACCAAGCCGCCACGGCTGACAGCACCCATGACCGCCACGCAAACGAGCAGTAGAAGAATCCAACCGATACGCGCAGGTCGCCCCAGATCACTCGCCCAAAAGGCAAAGATGCCTGCCAGATGTACCAGAACGTCTCCTGACTTCACATCCACCATAGCCACGTTCACCCATGGCCAATTCGGAGCGAGTTCTAACTGGCTGACGATACTGGTAACAGGAATCGCCAAGAGGAACAGGATCGCGAAAACCTCATAGCGTTCGACAAGACGCGGAAGTCTAGACGGATCCGCCAGAAGTGAACCCATTACTAGCAATGCAAAGGCTGCGTAACCCCAGATCATTGCGTCGCGCACGGCATCGATCCCGTAAGTATCGACATGGGGAATCGTCGTCACCGTTCCCCATACGGCAACTGCCATCAGCGCCCATACCGCCGGGTGACCGATGACATACCTCCACGAACCGAAACGCAGAAAGAGATAGAGACCGGAAATCAGCAGCAATTCACCGACAAAGAGCGGAGGAATTCCGATATAGGCGAAGCCTTTTCCGAAAATCGCATAACCCAATAGCAAGATGCACATCGCGTCGAACCATCGCTGCTGTTCACGCGTGCCGGGAATCTCCTGCTCCGCGCATTCTGTCGGCGAATCGACCGTCGCGGTTTCCACGTACCTGAGGTTCATCGCTTCACCTGACCGTTCGGTTTCGCCAACTCTTCTAATGCGGTATTGAGGCAGCGTCGCGTTATGCTCTTAACCATCCGTCTCCATAATCCCGAAGCCGACCATGAACAATCAAGCGCCTCACAATGGACTTGGGCGCAGGAACGGATTTCTTCAAGCAACATAGCCTGCCGCGTACTGCAATCGATCGATTCAACGTACTGCTGTAAGAGATATTTGACGAAGGACCATTGGCGACTTCGCGCCGCGGGTTTTCTCAACGTGCTCTTGACATTTACCGCCACCGAAAAAAGGAGATAGGCTAAATCACGCGACGCCGGATACCAGTCCCTGGACACTTGATCGCAACTAAAAAATGCTTCCGGCAGGCCAGGATCGATAAAACCGATTGTCCGATTCGAGGGATCAAAGAGAACATTCTTAAGATTCAAGTCGCCGTATAGTACGTCTCGGGACCACAATGTTCGCAATGCGGCAAGTATCGCCCGCGCTGCGGATTCTCGTGCCGCGATTGTATTGTGACTCGACTGCAGCCAGCGAGAGATCGGTTCTCCAGGCAGAACGCTCATTACCAAGGCTAAAGGGTTATCGGAAGCATAGTACAGCGTCGGCGATCGCATCGACCATCCACCAAACTCGCGTTCATCGAGCAAACCACTCAGGACCACTAAATTGTGTTTTTCGCTCAGATACGCGACCCGGTCCTCGGCGGAAGTTTGTTTATAGAGCTTGATCACGACTTCATCGACAATCGCCTTGCCATCCGAACCATTCTCGCGCTGTGCTGAAAAAAGTTGTGCCTGCTGGCCTTCGTCCATCGAATGAACTTTCCAACGAGCATCGAAACCTCGATCCTTTTCGGCGAATTGCTTGAGAACCTGTTCTACTTCCCATCGGGCTTTCAGAGCGCCATGATTCATGGATTCGGCACCCGCTCGGGGGAATTTTTCAAGCGGTCCGTCAAGGTTTGCAGAATCAATTCATTCACATCCGATACGACCTGCGCGAACGATTGCGCACCATCAACAATTTTCCCGTTGGGCAATTGTTCCACCAGCTCGCGATAGGCTGTCCGCTGCCTGGCAGAAACTTCGAAAGAAACTTCCTGCTTTCGCGACTGCAGAATCTCCGCCGGTACATCCAGAAGAACCACCAGGTGCGGCTTGGGCATCCAGCGCCAAATCGATCGAAGCAACCACGCCGGACCTGCATATCGATAGCGCTTTGGATCTACTAGACAGTCGATCACATGCCGGTCATGGATCACTAACGAACTGCGTACCAAAGCTGGATAGATCGTAAAATAATAGCCGGGCGCGTAATAGATCCACCAATAGAGTATCGCTCTAAGCACGGACGCAAACGGCGAACGAGGTGGGATATCATGCGGCTGAGAAGGATTACCCACCTGCCGATTCAACAACCGCGGAGGAAAGCTGCGGCAGGTCGACTCTAAAAATACCGGCGATAAGGCCTGTTGTACTCCGGAGGCGACAGACGACTTTCCAGCACCATCTGGACCCAGCAATACAAGATGAAATCCGCTGGGTTTGAACCAGCGACGTGTGCGGCGTAAGATCCCGGCGACGAGGTTCAAGATTACTTGCCAAGGCTGCTTCCTAGCGGCCTGCAAAAGTAATTCTCTGCGCAACGCGATAAGCGTCGATTGCACCTCGCTCCAATCTCCCGAGACGGCTGCTAATTCGACGCGACGGCTGCTTCGTCTCCCAAGGAGTCTCTCGATCTGCTCGCGACATCCACGACGATCTTTCTGGTAAAGCTGGCTGAGTCGCTGTGCATGCTCCGAGGAAAGGTTTCGTTTCGTGATTCTGCGGATCAGATAACATCCGAACTCAATCTTCGTTGCGGGAACCCAGATTAATTGATAGCGTCGCCGACTCTGAAGAATCTCGTCGCCGGAGTAGAATAGTATTCGCTTATTGAGATGACATCCGTCGCTAACGTCCAGTTGCAGGAATTCAGACGTTCCATCGGCAAACTGCTTCCGCAGAACGATCCCGTGGGCACCTCCTCGCAACCACTGCACCACCGCCATGTCGCGACCGATCCGTTCGGTCAGCGTCGTGCGCAAATTGGACGTACCAATCGTATTTTCAAGCGCCGTTTCGGGCATAATGCAATCCACGTCCGACGTCACTTGCGCGGGGTAATCGCGATAGCCATGAAGGACACAGTAGGGAATTCCATCAAGGTCCAAAGCGTTAAGCACGGGCAATAGCATTTCGCCTCGGCGACTGGCTCGCGAACTCTGAGACTGAGCGGAGATCACTTTCTCTTTCGAACTTATCCATTGGCTCGACTCGTTCGCGGTAACATCGATTGACGTCGTGGATCCGAGCTCCGACATCGTTTCCCGGTAAGTCCAGTAATACAGCCCGAGCAAAAGGACATCCGTAAAAATCATCCCGAAGACCACACCATAGATGCCCAAAAGCGGGATCAATAATCCACACACCGGTACAACGAACAGCGTAGCGTACAGCTCGCACATAAAAATACTTCGCGTTCGACCCGTGGCCCTCAGATTGGCTGAGAACACGATGGCGAGATAGCTGACAAAAGCGGAAACCGAATACAGTACGAGCACACCTTCATAGCCTGCGTAACCTTGGCCGAATGCGAAGGTAAGAATCTGGCCAGAGAGCAAGGCCACGAGAAGACAGTAGATTCCGAAAAGCGGAGTGACCACGAGAAACGCGCGGGCTACTTCTCGACCGAAGCCTGTAGGTCCTTCGCTGCGAAGCGTCCTGGCTAACTTCGTCGGAAGTGTAGCGGTAAAAGCTTGAGCCAAAATCCTCATCGGACCAAATACGGTATGGATCGCACGCAGGATACCCGCGGCCCAAGTTCCCAATAAACCGGCGGCTAGGAAGACCAAAAGCTGACTTGATAGCCAATTTCCGACAAGATAGCCACCCGCCAACCACTTTCCGAAGTGCCAGTTTTCTTTCGTTACTTGTAAATCATATTGCAGCGCCAGACTGCTCTTCAATTTCCAGAATCCGATCAGTACCGAAAACGTCGAGGCAGCCGTAATCGCGTAAAACGCTGCGCTCCCAGTCAAACGATTGTTCCACCACAAAGCAGATATCGCCAAGGCTTGCCCGCCATAGGCAAGAACGTCCAGTGCGAAGGCCATCGATGTCCGTCTCTCGGTATACAAGACACGCCGCATGAACTCTTGAAGTTGCCAAGCGATGATCGTAGGCGCCATCGCCAGGAGCATGGGTGCGTCCTGCCAACCGATATACCTGCTGATACCCCACGCAATCAAGACGAGGGTCGCAAGCACGAGAACCAGCCCCAGTTGATTGAAGGCAGTGGACGAGGTATAGCGAACATACTCACGACCGATCCGGGAAACACCCAAGACATTGTGAGGCTGCGTCACCAACGCCATTTGGATACTATTCGAAAACAGTAGAATGGAATACACGAGCACAAATACGCCGAAATCAGCCGCCGAATTGAGTCCGCGAGCCATAAGAATCATCGTGACAAAGTTCGTGCCGGAAATAAGCATTTGGTCGGCGATCGCCCAAACTTGATCGCCGACTCGATTTTTGAGACCGAAGGCGGATCGAATCGGATCGATAACAGCAGCAGACATAAAACAAACCGAAACTTTCGTGACTTAGGAACTGCTGCAAAAAAACTCGGACCAAGGCGAACCTTTAGCCGTACAGAATTTCCGATGTTGGAGCGACCGTATCGGAAGGACTAAATCGTCGAAGACCTGTCCATTGCAAAAACAACATCGTGACGTAGAGCGGATTAAGCATCAAATAGCGTTTCCATAGTCGCGTCGGTTCTTTCACAAGCCGATAGAGCCACTCCAAACCCATCGCTTGCATTCGAGGCGGTGCCTGTGATAACAGCCCAGCATGAAAATTGAATGCTGCACCTACCGCCAACACCGGCATCGACAGATGCGTTCGAAACTCAAACGTCCATACCTCCTGTCGGGGACAACCAAGTCCGACGAATGTGATGCCTGCGCCGCTCGCCACGATCTCCTGAATCAATTCTTGTTTTTCCTCGAGTTCCATTGTCCGAAATTTAGACGGTCGTCTACCTGCAATCTGCAGATCGGGAAATAGCGATGTGAGACGATTGGACAAGCGATCTAAGACGTCGACGTTGCCTCCAAAGAGAAAAATGGGGATGCCCTCTTGAGCCGCTTGCTGACAAGTCTTGAGCATAAGGACAGGGCCGTAGACGCGGTCTTTCAGATTCACGGCGTGCAACAGATTTAACCCCCAACGCACAGGTTGCCCATCGGGCACGATCATTTCGAGTTCGTTCAACCGGAAACGGTGCGTCGGATCCAAAAAACCGGTCATGACTCCGTGCACTGCCAATGCGGAAACACCGAATGCGCGACGTTCGTGGGCTGCAGAGACGATTTCCTTCAATGCTCCGTCGTAATCGACCGCAGCAATCTGAATTCCCAACAAATTAAAGCGACCTGCATTGATCATGTGCCTTCGAACTTATTCCCTGCTATTTCTCAGAACAATCCGGATTCCTTGGTACGGTTTCTCGATATATACTAAGTTAATTCAAAACTTCGAGTTTTGAAAACCTATTCTCGATCGTTTCAGTGAATACGGCTAAAGCCTCATACCATCGACTTCCGAAGCGGTACGGAGCGCAGGCATATGATTTACCGCAGCGGCCGCTTTCATTCCCCTTAAAGCCGTGTTTGCGACGACTGAAGCCACCACTAAAATTTCATCGAAATCCTTCTCTAATAGAAGATGCTCAGCACAATATTCCCCGTCGCTCCGTTGTATCCGTCTACGGCTATTTGATAAGTTCGTCCGGCCACGACGGAGAATCGAACTCGGCTTGTCCGAAGCGAAGCGGTCTCGTCATCGTTCGAAGCGATACTCGTTAGCCCAGTCAAGCTTGACCCCGTGTAGACACCCAACGTCGTATCAAAATTGCTGCCCGCCGTGGAAATCGTGATGGTTCCCGACGTTGGGGCTGTCCATGACCACCACACCGATCGTCCGCCCGTTACGCCTGCATGATTCGGTTCACTCGTCTCCCTCGTCGAACTCACGTTGGTGCCATTCGCCGTGACCGATGCGCCGCTGACAACCGTACGATTGAGGAAGTTGTCGTTGACAGGAGGTGCGAGTAAAGCGACCGAGAGCGCCACATTCCCTGTGGCTGCGCGGTACCCATCGACGGAAATTTGGTATGTGCGGCCCGCAACGGCAGCGAATATCACTCGGCTAGTGCGAATCGAACCGGATTCGTCATCGCTCGAAGCCACTGCCGTCAAAGCGTTGACACTCGATCCGGAATAGACTCCCAAGGTTGTGTCGAAGGAACTTCCAGACGTCGAGATGGAGACGGATCCGGACGCTGGCGCGGTCCAGCTCCACCAGACCGATTTTCCGCCGACAATCCCGGCGTTTGCCGGCTCGCCAGGCTCGGAGGTAGCCGTTGTGTTGGAACCTGTCGCCGTGACGCTCGATCCGACCAAGACCGTTCGCGAACTGAAGGCGTCGTTGACCAGCGGCGGCGCAGCACTCAACTGCAATGCAATCTGCCCGGTCGCGCCACTGTATCCATCAACCGAAATGCGATAGGTTTTTCCCGCCACAGCCGAGAATGTCAGCAGGCTCGTACGGACTGAACCGCTTACATCGTCATTCGAAGCCACTTTGGTCAGGCTGCTGACCGCGCTGCCTGTGTAGATCCCTAGCGTCGTATCAAAACTGCTTCCGGCAGTAGCCACCCTCACGCTACCAGCCGAAGGTGCCTTCCAATTCCACCACACCGACTTTCCGCCCATTGAGCCGATATTGTATTGCTCCCCTGTCTCAAACGTCGCGCCAAGATTGGAACCCACCACACTTAAACTTGTCCCACTCAGCAACGTGGCGTCGACAAAGCGATCGTTGAATGTGGAGTTCGGGTAAACCGTGTAGCTGTCGACCAGGGTGCCTTCACCAGCGATCGAGAGAAACTCGAAACGCAGATTCTCGCTGTTGGTAATAAGTCGCATCGCGCCGAAATTGGCATTGTAACGTACCTGACTGCCCGTCGCGGTCGCGCCGAAATTCGCGATCTCGGCACCGCCCAAGCCATTGACAAAGTACGGCAGTCCATCGACGTTCAGCCGCTCGTACTGATGCGCATGGCCGGCAAGGACTGCGTCGGCTCCCCACTCTCTGAACGGCCAGCGCATGATCGAAGTCGGACCAACTCCGCCATCGGAAGTGTACGGTGCATTATGGAAGTAAACGACATTGAAGGCCTCTTGCGAGTTGGCCAGACCATTGCGCAGCCACTCCCCTTGAACGGAGGTGCTGGAATTACCACTGGGTTCACGAGGGTCGCTATCCACCGCAAAAAAGTGGACGTTGTCGAGCACAAAATCATAATAGCGTTCGTTGCCCGGCAGGGTAAAGTAATCGAGATAGGGCTGAGCTCCAGCCGTATCCCAATCATGATTCCCCAAGACCGGTAGGAAGCGGTTTATTGGAGACCCTGATCCATAGCCACCTTGATAGTTACCGATGTAATCGTGATAGTATTGCCCGATGTTCGCGTCGATCGTAGCCGCAGAACCGTTCTCGTAATTGTTGTCGCCCAGCGTCAGGATCGACTGTGGATTCCACGCTTTCACCATATCCGCGACCGCTCTTTCGTTCGCGCCGCTGCTGCCGTAATCGCCGATGACTGCGAAGGTCGCAAGGACCGCTTTTTCTTCGAGGATCTCGAAACGTAAAGCGCGTTGCCGCTTCTGTGTCGTCGGACGGATGCCTCTCAAGATGGGATTGTTCCGACGGCGTGTCCAACGAAACGGCAAACGAATGCGAAATAAAAACATGATGTCACTCTTGGTGTAATAACAATACCACCCAATGCACTATGGGCGGTGGTTCAAGGGTCTCCCAGTCTAGCTCTGCCGTCGCCAAACTTTCTGGCAATTCGGCAATCAATTGACGTCGAAAAGCGAATCGTAGAATTTAGTCGATTAGAATCCAATTTGCAAGTTTCATCTCAACTCTCCCACTCAGTCGGATCGGCTCGGGAAATACCATTCCTGCTTGAACAGGCCCGGCCAATGTCTCGCATTGCAAATCCCCTGCCAACGCGGCCTGTCGCAGGAGCCAAGGATATCAAGCATTCACTCTATGGTCGACTTGGGATCAACGTGGTTGCTGCCGCAGCACATCCGTTGCTCCTAATTCAAGCCAAACCGTTGGCAGGATACAAAAACGTTCCAACTTCTGGGTGCGACTAATGTGGTTGGAATGTGTCGCAGAACTCACGCCATCACTCAACAGTCGGTCAAAGCTTTTAGAAACTAGACCGGCGGCGCAGGATTTGCGTTCTCGAACCACACACTCAATGTCTTTTACCGAAACGTCTTAGTTTTACCGGTTCGATCACGAGTTAAACAGTTAGGGAATTTCAATGTCAATCGCAAGTATCAATCCCGCCACTAACGAAGAGCTTGAAACATTTACGGCTCTCTCAAGAGACGAAGTCGTTGAAGCGATCAGCAAGGCTCATGATGCGTACCGACACTGGCGCAATACATCGTTCAACGAACGGAAAATGATCTTGCTGAAGTTCGCCCAAGCATTGCGGAACGACGCTGACGAATTCGCTCGACTGATTACGCTCGACATGGGCAAACGCATTTCCGAGAGCCAGCACGAGATCGAGTATTGCGCGAACATTTCGGAATTCTATGCCAACGGTGCGGAGACGTTTCTCGCCGACCAACCATTGGACGATGTCGATGCCGACGCCTACATCCACTGCGAACCGATCGGCGTACTGATGGGTGTAATGCCGTGGAACTTCCCGTTTTATCAAGTCGTTCGTTTTGCAACACCAAACATCATGGCGGGCAATACAGTGATGGTGAAGCACGCCAGCAACGTACCTCAGTGCGCTGAAGCGATTGCTAAGTTGTTCACTCGATGCGGACTTCCGGAGGGTGTCTACACGAACCTTTTCATTCCATCTGAGTTCGTGGAAGTCATCTTGTCAGACAAGCGTGTTCAAGGTGTTTCACTGACCGGCAGTGAGAAAGCCGGCGCGGCCGTTGCTGCGTTGGCAGGAAAGAACCTAAAACGCAGCGTGCTGGAACTGGGCGGTAACGATCCGTTCATTGTTCTCGAAGATGCCGATTTAGAAAAAGTGGTTGAGCTGGCTATTAAAGGACGAATGGTGAACGCGGGCCAGTCGTGTGTCGCGGCCAAACGCTTTATCGTCGTGCGGGCCATCGCAGAAGACTTCCTGGTAGGTTTTAAGGAAGCGATGTCGAATTTGACCATGGGCGATCCAATGGACGAAGACACCACGCTGTCGCCGTTGTCGACTGAAGACGCGGCGGTAAAGTTGCAAAAGCAAGTGCAAGCGACCATCGACGCCGGCGCGACGGTGCTCCTCGGCGGCGATCGGCCAGATCGCGAAGGTGCGTACTTCAACCCAACAATCCTTACGGACGTCACTCCCGACATGCCGTCGTACGACCAGGAGCTGTTCGGGCCGGTGGCGACGGTGTACGTCGTCGACGACGAAGAGGCTGCCATCGAGTTGGCTAATGATTCCTCCTATGGACTTGGCGGCAGTGTTTACACTAAAGACATCGCCCGTGGTCGTCGTGTGGCCGAGCGAATTGAAACCGGCATGATGTTCGTGAATCAACCCACCAAATCACAAGCGGAATTGCCGTTTGGTGGTATCAAGAACTCGGGTTACGGACGCGAACTATCGCATCTGGGCATTCTAGAATTCGTCAACAAAAAACTGATCCACCTCGGGCCGAAGGAAACGAAATGAGCAACAAAACATCCCAGGATGATGGCCTCGAAAACGCACCCGACGCGTTCATTAATCTGTTCGACGGTGACAATTTTGGCAAGTTCGCTTGTTCACATTTAGGATCGCACAGGAAAAAAATGTCCGGTACCTTTTCTGCAAAACACCCGGAGGGCGAGTTCCTCGCAAAAGGTACCGAACACTCTTTTCCCGCACATCAACAACCGAACAATTTAGGTATATTATGGATTTTGGTTTAATAGGCAAACTGTCCGTCGTCACTGTATTAACCGAGCGCATCGGCGCACTGACCGTCGCGATCTTGCTCGTGAGCATGGCGACATTCGCGACCGCTCAGCACACTTATGCAGATGAGCACGACGAACGGAATCGGAGCATGTCACGCCCCACTGTGATCATCTTTGACGTCAACGAAACGCTGCTTGACCTGGCCCCGTTGAAGAAGTCCGTCGGGAAGGCCTTGGACGGGCGAGAAGAAATGCTTCCCCTGTGGTTCTCCACGATGGTTCACTATTCGCTCGTGGAAACTCTGAGCGGACATTATCACGACTTCGGAGACATCGGGACTGCGGCATTGATGATGGTAGCCGAAACGCATGGCATTGAACTCAGCCGCGACGACGCGCAGGCAGCGATCGTAGATCCACTTCGTTCGCTTCCGCCTCATTCAGATGTGGTCGCAGGATTGAGGGAATTGAAGAAGGACGGATTTCGCATCGTCAGCCTGACCAACTCATCGTCGAAGGGTGTCGAAGCTCAGTTCAAAAACGCGGATCTGACTCGCTACTTTGAAAAACAATACAGCGTCGACAGCATCCGAAAATACAAGCCACATCCGGACACATACCGCATGGTTCTGAACGACCTCGGTATCAAACCGGAAGATGCCCTGATGGT
>JAWXCK010000065.1:0-91092 GCA_034408855.1 Pirellulaceae bacterium | reverse complement strand
ATCGGCTTGAATGTTTAACGTATTGACGGCCAACGTATCGTTGTTGTCGATGATGGATCGATCTGCGATCAAGCTGACACTGGCTGCATTTATGCGTCCCAATAAAATGTCGCTATTGTTCTGCGATACCACACGAACTTGCCCCGTTCCGGCGTCGATGAGCGTGGGGGGGGTCATCGTTACACCATTAGCAACATCGTTCGTATTGTTTTGTGACAACACGTAGATCGTTCCCGGACCAGAAGTTCCGATAATCGGTTGCGTCGCTAGTGGCAGTAAATCTGAGTTAATGAATACATCGTCACTAGCCCGAAGATTAACATCGCCGGTCATCGAGAGAATTTGTGCCTGGACGATAATATCGCCGTTAGCGGCAAGCGTCTGGATAAGGATATTTCCGTTCTGATTTTGGACAAAACCGTTGGAGACTAGATTGCCGTTATCGACTTGAATCTGGATATCACCTGCTGCAGCGTCATTGCGAATCGCATCTGGAGAAAGTGGATCCAATAGAATCAAATCGCCGCCAGCCGGTGTTTCTTGAATTCGTATCGAACCGGCCGCTAGGACACTGCCTGGTGCAACTCCGACTCTGTTAAAGGCGTTAAGCTGGAAGGCGTTCGTTTCCAAAGGATTCGTGTCGCCCATGCCGAGCACCGATCGCAGCGTAACAACCGCATTCGGCAAATTAGCAATCAGATTCGCGTCGCTGGTTGCGTCACCGCTATCGATGATCGCACCATTCAAACTCTGAACTAGAATCGCATTATTTCCAGTGTTCGTCGATTGAAGAGAACCTAAAGTAATCGCGCCATCGGCCAAGAGTCTAATTTCTGCGAAGCCCGCGAGTTGAGAAACAGCACCAAGAGTTATCGTCGATGGCGACGGATTCCCTTCGAGACCTGGAATATAGAGAGCTGTCGCATCACGACCCGCGATGACGCGTGTTCCATCGAGCATAGTGATCGAACCACCTGCGCCACTGAGCGTTCCATCGGCATCGGCTTGGAGCGTTATATTCCCCGAAATCGTGCTGATTACCGCAAGATTATCCGTATCTCCAACTTCATACGGACTTATCGGACCGCCAACGGCAATGTCGTGAAATGCCGTAATGGTAATGGACCCTAAGTACGAAAGGATCGTGTCGGTAATCACGACATCGGCCTCGGCATTCAGTGTGATCGTTCCGGTATTCGTCTGAACGCGATAGTCGCCAGCGATAACATCATCGGTAACCGTAATCGTACCCTTCGCATTCAATAAAATGTTGCCGTTACTGGAAAGTGACTGCAATGCGACATTGTCGCGATCGATCAATGGCGAACCAACAGGACCATGATCGCGGAAATAGGGCGTGGAAAGATCGATCAATTCCACAGAACCCGTCGCTGTGACTATAAGATCACCGTTGGTCGTTGCATCCAATTGTGTCGTCGTAACATTGAATGTTTCGCTTTGACCTGAATAGACCATCAGTCGATTGGCGAATAGATTGATGGAAACACCAACCGCCGTGATGTCGGCACCTTCGACGCGGAGATCGCCTACCACCGTTAAGTTGGTGTCGAGATTGACGGTACCTACTCCGTTATTGTCCGCATCCGCAATTAGAGCCAGATTCGTTACCATATATACACCGCCGACCGCATTGATGTCGCCGTTCGATTGAACCCAGCCTGTAGTCGCGGTAATCATCGTCGTGCCCGTTACGTCAGCATCGATCGCAACAAATCCCGTTAGGGCGTTCGCAACTAGATTGCCTGGATTGCCTGGGTCTCCTGGAATGGCGGTCGCCACTATCTCCAGTAGGTCCACATTCTCGCGAAACACATCGCTTGAAGTCGCCCCAATATTTCCTGTCGTCGCGGTCAGCGTGACATTATTGCCTCGGATGTCGAGATCATCGATTCCAATATCGTTGTCGATGATATTGCTCTGCGCGGTGATGATTACGTCACCAAGCGTCGGCCCCGCTTGAACAAGCCCCACACGTACGTCGCCTGCCAAACTAACGAGAGTAATGTCATTTGTGTCGGTATCCGTGCCCGTAGAGTCGACATTGACAGCTGTGATCGTTCCTTGAGCAGTTACGTTGATAGCGCCATTTCGATTTATTACGGGGTTTAAATTGATCGCAGATTGTTCACGAATAGCAATAGCGCCTGCCGTCGAGTTGCTGGCATCTAAGCTGGCAACTTCGGTATCTAAGCTGATGCCGTCGCCTGCTCTAGCGATCAAGGCATTCGTCGTCACTTCAATCGTAGCGACGTTTCCATCTTCGGAGATCTGTCCACGATCTCCATCAAGAGCACCTTCACCACCGCCAAGTTCTTCGCGATCAGCGTTTAAAACGACGGATCGACCTGCCGCTACGTTGGTAACGATCGTTCCTGTCGCGAATATAATGTCGTCGCCGGCGTTGAACGTCAGCGTTCCAAGTGCCGCTGCCGCTAGTGAGACGACGGCGTTATTGTTTATCGTCAGATCGTCCCCCGCCAGTGCGCCATCGCCAGCGGTGAAAATCATCGACGCTCCCGCAACGATATTGGCGCTAATCGTCAACGGGCTATTCGCCGCAAGAAATCCTCCGCCACCTGCCGTGGACGAACCGTTGACAGTAAGGCCACCCACAAGATCCGTGATCTGCACGACTCCTGGAGCATTGAAGGTTAAGAAACGGGCATCGATATCGATATCGGCAACCGCAAGTCCTGCCCCAATCCCTACATTGGCCGAAGTAAGCTGAATGGTTCCGTTAGCTGCTTGCAGACTGGCTGTTTCCGCTGCTGTACCATCGGCTATATTGTTGGCCGCTAAGATATTGATGGCGACGCCATTGTTGGTGTTCGCGATGAGTTGCCCCAAGGTAATATCACCCGCAAAGGCATTTTGTGCTTCGAGGCGAATCGTGCCACCGGCAACTTGGGCCAGTGAACCATCGTTCATCAAAATTCCATCGGTACCGTCGCCATCGAGGGCATCCATGTTTGCCGTCAGAACAATGTTTCCGTTGTTCATAACATTGATTGAGCCAACCGCACCGAAAACGATCGAATCGGGAGCTTCAAGCGTCACATTACCCGACGTCGATGTGATTACTCCATTCACCAGCACATCCGAGTTAATGCCATCGGCATGACCTAATATTGTCGAGATAGCATTGAATGTGCTTCCAGCGCTGAACTCGATAGTACCGCTTGACGTCAGGTCAAACGTTCCCGCCGTATTGATTCCTGTGATTCTAGTCCCGGGCGTGAGATCGGTAACGCTCGTGTCTTCGGCTATTTGAACTGTGCCATCGGAATGAACTGTCAGCGAACCGAATTGAATATTGTCGTTGGCGGCAGAACCTAAATTGATTCCGTTTCCGCTAAGATCGGCATTACCCACGACATGCAAAGAAGCGTTGGCGACATCGGAAATTTGGCCATTGTTAGCCGTCACACTTGCGACCAGATTGTTATTGACGGTCATGTTGCCGCCAAAAGAGATCGTCGAAAGAGCACCAATGGTCGCATCGGTTTGCAGCGTAGCCGTTGCAGCGATGGTGGCTGTGTTGACATTCTGCACCATCAAACTTTGCAAACCATTGCTTAACGAAAAATCACCGCGCCAAGCAAACGCACCTACACCCGCAGCACCATTGACCGTGATTTGATTGAGGCTGTTCAGCAGTCCGCCGATCTCTGCGCCGTTCTGGGCTCCACTGTTGTCTGTATCAACGAAAAAATTAGCTCCGTTCGCCAATAGCGCACCACTGGTACTGAACACATCATCAAGAAACGTAATATCCAAAACGCCACCCGGGAATAATGTCGCGTTTACAGAAAGTACTCGTCGCGGTTCAAGTCGACGAAACGTCCAATGAAGATGGGACTCGAAGGCTTTCCGCCTGAGTTCTCGGTGTCGTTTCTTTAGAAAGCTAGAAAGTGCACTAGCGATTCGTTTTGTCAAATTTTTCATGGTTTGCAAACATATTGAGCGATCGACATCCTTATCATCAAGGCTGCCTTTTGGGGTCGACGTCGGCTTAGCATTCCGCTCTCGCCGAACCTCTTAGTCTAATAGCGTCACAGAAGGCTTGAAAGCATTTAATCGAAGGTCATCGAAAAATGTTGCTTTGCCATCAATTCTCAGGGAAAACGAAGCGGGCTGGACCGGTCGTTTATTCGAATCCAAGGCTTTCCAAATGGACCAACAGCTCCTTTTTGGCGATTGCCTGAAGGCAGCTATCCCCCAACGGCCCTCGGAAGACGAAGCCGAGGATCGATTCGCCCATGAGTTCAGCAAGCGCGGCGTCCGACATCCTAGCCGCAATGGCGTGCAATTGCGACGGCCAACACCACCCTAAAAATCCTCCTGATTCCGAAAACCCCGGAACTGCCCGTTGTACTAATTTCTGGAGCAATTCTACAGCTTCGAGAGACGTCGAAGTCACAACCACCATGAGGCCGTCGGATTCCTGCAATCGACTACCCAACATCTGACAGTCGTTTACAAGCCATTCTTTGGCTTCGATGATGACCGGCATATACTCATCGCTCTTAATTTCGGGAAAGACCGGCGATGATCGCAAATTATAAGGCGTCTTCATGCCAATTTTCTGGAAGTGAACCACGACGCTGACGGGCTCTCTTTCGGCCAGTCGAGTAATAATTCGACCGATATCGTATTGCGACGCATTCGCCTTCGTTTGCCGAAATCGCATCACGATATTCGAATACTCAAAATCTTGCGAGACCTTCGAGCTAACGGGAAAGCTAACCGGAGCACCAAACAAACTCGAACTATCGAGCGGCGAACCGCCAAACGAACTTACATTCGAGTCACGTGGTCCCGTGTCGCTGACAAACGGTTTCGACTCTCGAAAAGGTGTCGCCGGTTGGCTATCCGCGAAACTCAACGGAAAATCATCGACAGAAGCTGGCGAAGGTGGAAGCATCGAATCCGCACTGCGAATGTCCTGAACACTACTTTGTTCGACTGGTGGATTTTGCTTAAATGCGCTAGACGACAACATTGGAGAACTATTGTTCCCTGGATCACTTTTCCGAAATGAATCACGCGAATCGAGGGCCGGTTGCAATGTATCTGGAACTTCGGCTACATCATTCGCAGGACCTTCCCACTGGACTGCAATGTGCGTCTTCCCCGCTCGAATCATGTCCCCATTGTTCAGTCGCGACGTGGCAACGACCTGATTATTGAGCCACGTCTTGTTAGTACTTCGATGATCTCGCACCTCGGCATAATCACCGAAATTCTCGATTTCAAGGTGAATACTCGACATGAAATTATCATCTTCAATCGCAATACTCGATTGCTGGGTTCGACCAACGGTCTTCACCGTACCTACCGGTAACTCAAAGACGGTGTCGGATCGCGAACCGCTCTTGATCGTAAGAATAAGCTTTCGAGAATTCGATTCCAATTTGAATACTTGATAGGTTCAATGAGGGTGTTTACTGCAAAACTCAATGCCAACCTGCGTCAGCGGCACACGGAGCGCCACCGCATCCATAATGCCTGCTCTATCATAACTTGACGAGCCGAAAGTTGCCATTGGAATGCCAGCATATGCCCCATCACCGATTCCAAATCAATAAAAATCTAAAATCCTTCATCAAGGGTACTGTTTGTTACCCAAACAGCCGATATGTCCAGAAGGCTACCGATGGTGCCTTGCCCACTTTGCCAGCATTTCAAATTAGGCCTATGTATGAAAAGTACCCTACCCACAATCGCCGCTATCGGATTGATAAGTCACTCCTTCGCGTCGATCGCGTCTGGACAAAATTTGCTTTCGCTGGAAGCCCTCCAACCATCCATCCCCAGCGCGACATCCGAATTTAGTCAGCCAACATCATCTGTTCCTGGAACGCCGGTAAGCTATTCCCAGCTTCCTTCGGTGACCGACTCGAGCAACATCACACTTCAAGCGATCCCTCAGGCTAACGCTGCGCCTCAAGTGCAGCAACCGAATGGATCCCAAATCAATTTAGCGCTGCTCAAACCGGCCGCGAAATCCGCCGATCCAAAGGCAGGACAATTGCAGGTTGATTCAATGATCCGCCAGCAGCAAGATTCCACATATCTGTTTTCGAAACTCAACATCGACAACAGTTTCTTGGCAAGTGCTACCGTTGCACCAACGCAACGAGGTCAAACCGCCGACGGTTACTCGCTTGAATGGAGCCCACAAGGTTACGGTTGGCACAGCCCTGCTTTCTGCCATCGCACTCTCTATTTCGAACAACCCAACTACGAGCGCTACGGAACTCGGAATCCCTATTACTTGGCACCGACGCTGTCGGCCGCTCATTTCTTTGGTACAGCCGCCATACTTCCAGTCAAAGCCCTCTACCACGCACCGTGGTGCAAGAGCTGTACCCTTGGCAACAAGCGACCAGGCGATTGCAGCCCAATCCAACGCCCCGCCTACTAACAATAGGTCCCGCGTGACGTAAGCATCTTGCTTGCGTACAACTCTCGTGGCGCAAGCATCCTGCTTGCGTACCACAGCGTCCCCTCTGCAATTAACGTCGCTGTACACCTCGACATTAACGACTTCGTTCGATTGCGCTGAATCCAAAAATTTGCGTTTGTGGACACTGTTGCTATACAATGGTATTCGTAAATCACGGGCGACGCATGGGTATTTGAATCGCCTCATCGAACAAAACCATTCAGGGGAGACAACGAAATGAACGTGCATCGACCGACGGCGACACTACTTGGTGCTCAGAAGCTACCTAAACGCGAGACATCTTTCATTGTAGGAGCAGCCATCCTTTCGATGATCTTTGTTTTTGCCGAGACATCATTAGACTCCAAATTTTCGAAGAACGCCGTCGCCCAGCAAAGCCAAGGAGAATCCGTTCGAAATCCTTCTCAACAAAAAGGCAATGCTTCGACACAGACCACTCCGCCAACGATACGAGAATCAGCGACAGCAAAAGCGGAACGTTTGAGGTTCGAGCAGATCAAGCAATTCGAAAGCTACGATCGCAACCATGATGGCATGATCTCACTCGACGAATGGCTCGAGTATAAATCTCTTAGCCCTAGTGCCATGTATCGCCTCAACTCTCTCGAACCACTGCAACGCGAATTTATCCAACTCGAAAAATCGCTCGGCAAAGATCACCCTGCCCTATCCAGACTCAAGACTCGAATTGAAGGCATGGAAACACGTATCGAGGAAATGGCGAAACTCGAAGCCGAATCTGCGGAATCGCAGCGCAAATAGAATAGCATTCGATGATGTTCATAATGGCTCCTCGCGGAATTTCACCGGGAGTCGAGAGGGAATTCTCCCCGCCGTGGCATGTTGTCCTCGTCGAATTGCTCGCCAGCAATGCTCGTAAAAGCGGCGTTCATTTGGCCTGCAGCATCGCTTCGGCAAAGGCGCGGCCCATCAGGGCGAAGGTCTTTGCGCAGCCGAGATAGTGATAGCCCTGGTTAGACGCACCTCGCTGCCACAGCGCCGCCTCGGCGGGCGTGATGAGTTCAGCCTCAAACTTCGTCATGTATTCGCGCTGCTGCGCGTCGGTCATCGTACCGTCTTTATTCCCGTAGTTCGTGTGCTTGATGCGAAGCAAGCGAGCCATCTCCGACACCTTACCTCTCTTGTCACCGATGGCGGCGAGTTCGTCGGACCAAAACGGCGCGGTCTCCACGGCAACGACGTTGCCTTTGAATTCTGTCAGTACCGCCGGAGCTGCCATCGCTTCGCGAAAGGCCACGACATGCCCGCTCGCTTTCGTGCCCCCCACGCCGAGCACGCCGATGACGAACGGCATCTTCGGCGCGCTGAAGTCCTTCCGTACGTCGCGGATAAACGCCGCCATCCACTCGCTGTATTTTGCATACGCGTTCCCCTCGATCCCCTTCGGCAGTTCAGGATACACCTCGTGATTCACCATATCGTTCCAGCCTTGCAGCCACGCGAATCCCGCGATCTCGAAACCTTGCGCTGCGTCGTATTCCGGGCAGACACGCTTCGGTTCATCGAGCACTTTTTTCACATGCTCGACCATCAGCCGATAATAGTGCCCAGAATCGGACTCGGCATTGCGGTCCTTTTCTATGTCCTGCAGCGTGCGCGGATAGACGCCCGCGCTCGGCGGACGAAAATCATAGAAGAGCGACTTGCCGCCCCACGCGGTCTTGATGAGCAGCACCGGCTCATCAAACGCTGCGTCCATCGTAAGGGCAAAGGTGAATTCGGGGCCGATCTTGCCATCGTCCGCATTTGCATTGCGCCGCGCACCGAACCCTGCGGTGAGTTTGCCAAGCACCTCGCCGTTCCCTTCGCCTTGCTGCGTGAGGTAGCTGATCCACACATGCTCGCACACTTGCGGCTTGCCATCGGCTCCGCGCATCTGATCTAAGAGGGGCGCGGTAGCGGGATCATCGCCGATGTAGTCCAAGGTCTCGATCTTCGCGTGGCCCTGCATGTTCGACTGCCCGGCAAGGATGAAGACCTTGAGCGGTTTCGAAGCCGACCTCGCTATGGCCTTTTGCTTGATGACCTCGTGCGCCTTTTCCAGCCGCTTCGGCCAGACGAACGTCGGCGATTGCGACGGATCGTATCCTTCGAGATGGCCGGCAATCCGGGTTTGCGGTTTCGTGTATTTCAAAACGGTATCGCCGAAGACTTCGCGGCACACTGCGGCCAGTCCGGGATCGTAGTCGATCAACTCTGCGCGGGTATTGACATGGTTGTGGTCGTGATCATTTTCGCGGTTGTTATCGAACCAGCTCTGCACGCCTTCTGCGAAGTATTCGTGATGATTCACCGAAGCATACTTGCCCTTCCAAAGGCCCGCCTTCATCGCGGCGGCGTAGGCCGCCTTCACCCGAGTATCGAAACTGGCGTCCACATTGCTCATGCCGCGCAGATGAATATTGTGCGCAAACTCGTGAATCAAAATGTTCTCCGTGCTGTAGGGATCGCCGTCATAGGCAAGCAGATTCTCCTCGGCGCAGGAGCAGTAGGGATCGGTGTCGCTTCCGCCCATGCCGCGTGCGCGTGCATCGCGGTAGTCGCGAGTCGATATGCCTTCATATCCCGGCACCTGTTCCTCTGCCAGCCATGCCCACTCCGGCTGGTCCGTGGTGAACTCGTAATGCGCCAGGATACTCAACTGCGCGCCGCTCTTAATCATCGCCTTGCGCACGTCCGGCCGCCGGGCGAGCATCATGTCGATAATGTGAACCGCCTCTTTCAACGCGTAGGCGTTCACTCTGGCAGACGCGACAACCGGAAAGCCGCCCGCGCTGGCGTGCTGCGTGTAAAACGCTGGCACGCCACCCACACGGAATGCTTGCACAGGCACTTCGGACGTCACCAAGACCTCGCTCTTGTCGCCGCGATTTACGATGGCAAAGTGATGACCGAGCGTGGTACTAATGACCGTGTTTTTTCCCGGTTCTACAGAGCCGTTCGGAACGCGTTCGGCATTCGGATTCAGCCAGTAGACATCGACCGTCTGAGCACTGCCATTGATGATCTGAAGCTTCGGTCTGTCGAATGCAAACGACGTTGCCGCGAAGAGGGGAAGTGCGAAGAGTATGAAGGATGGTTTCATCATACGGCATATGGTGGATTCGTGCACTGCGGATCGCTTTCCTGGTTAGGACAGAAGTGGCCTGATGGAAATATTGATAAATGTGGTACGGACTCTATACGAGAGTCTATACGAATTTTTATCTCCCCCTCGCCCCGTCTTCGGGGAGAAGGGGAGAAGGGATCCAGAAATTGCTCTTGTGTAGGTGCCATTTCCAATCCATCCAAGCTTTCTCAACCAAAAAGTTTTCATCGGCACAGCACTTCGGTCCGTCCCCTCGGTGTCGGACGTAATAAACTCAGTCCTGCTTGTCGTCGGTCTTGATGTATTCTTTTGGCAGACTGGCGACCCAAGCTTCCACTTTCGCAGAGAGCTTCTTCACGATGCCGGGATACTGCGATGCGAGGTTGTTCGACTCGGCGGGATCGGCGAGCATGTCGTAGAGTTCGAGTTCACCATCTTTCTTGCGCGTGGGGTGACGCAGTTTCCACTGCCCTTCGCGAATAAGCGAATCGCTGCCGGGCGAGCTGGTTTTCCAGAGCAGTGGCTTGGCGCGCTTGTGCGGGCCTTTGCCGAGCCAGGCGGCGGAAGTGTCTTCGCCGTCAAAGTCATTGGCGTTGATCTTCACACCCGCGATGGTGCAGAGCGTCGGCAGCCAGTCCACTCCACTGATGACGGATTGCTCGTCCTTGCGCCCCGCAGGCACATGGTCAGGCCAGCGCACGATCCACGGAACGCGAACTCCTCCCTCCCAGTGCGTGTGCTTGCCACCACGATGCGGTCCGTTAAAACCCATTTGATTGAATCGCAGTCCACCGAGCGACGCCTTAGTCATATCCGCTCCTTGGTCGGAGCTGAAGACGACGATGGTGTTCTTGCGCAGGCCAAGTTCATCAAGTCGCTGGAGCAGCCGCCCGACGCTCTCGTCGAGCGATTCGACATCGGCGAGATAGCGGCGCATTGCGTCGTCAACGTTTCCGCCAGCTTGCCGCACGTCGTTGAACTTGCCATGCATCTGCTTGGGAAAATCGCGGTCGTTCACTTTCAGCCCACTCCAACGATTTACTAGCGAGTCGATAGGATCGACGGGATTGTGCGAGATGTGCCCCCAGACGTTTACATAAAAGGGTCCGCTCTTATGCTGCTCGATGAACTTGATGGCATCGTCTTAAATGTGAGCGTCGCGTCCGCGTTCATCGGCGAGTTTCTTTTTCTTTCCCCCGTTTTCTACGTCGTCGGCGCCGGTGGAATAGGACTGCATGAAACGAGTTCCATCGCGCGCGCGAGAATCAATGTTCGGCGTGCGAGCATAAGGATGCCCATAGCAAAGCAGGTCGCCGCCACCAAGATCGTCGGCAAAGAGAAAGACAATATAGGGCGGCTGCGATCCCGGCTTGGTTGCCGCAAACGTATTGCCGACCAAGAGCAGAAGGAACAAGGCCGCTAGACGAAGTGCGGTTGTGTTCATGATCATATCTCACAACAAATCTCGGCTCGTCCGTTAAAGTCTGTGGTTCAAGGATAAGCCCAAAAATGTAGCGGAGCGAATGGGCTGACCGGTGATACGTTAGGTTTTCGACGCGTTACCAGACGGCTCGCGCCGTTCCGCGACCTTAACTTTGCTGCGTTCCGGCCAAGGCCTACGTCGGTATGATATGATATCGCGATGCATATTACATTCGAGGGTAATTAATGAGCGTTAACCTTGCCGTAGCCATAACGCTGGAAGACTACATCGCTCAGATTGGTGGCGTACCGGCATACCGTATTTGCATGAATCCACCACCGGGCACGGCCACGCCTGAGGACTGTATTGCCGTGAACGAGTCAAGAGAGAGCGGCTTGTACGAACTTGTCGACGGAACGTTGGTGGAGAAAGCGATGAGCTACGAAGCGTCAGTAGTTGCGGCAACCATCTTGTTTTTGCTGAAGCAATTCGTCTCGACTCGTCGATCGGGGCTCGTCTCGGGAGCGAACGGTTTCTTCCGTTTGATGTCGTCGACGCGTGGGCCCGATGTTGCGTTTGTATCTCTTGATCGACTACCCGGCGGCGTATTTCCGACGCAGCCTTATCCGGCTCTGGCGCCAAATTTGGTTGTCGAAGTCCTGAGCCCTGGCAATACGAAAGCAGAAATGACGCGGAAGCGACTCGAGTATTTTCACAATGGAGTTCAATTGGTTTGGATCGTCGATTGCGAAAATCGTTCCGTCGCCGTTTACACCTCTCCGTCGGACTTTACTGTACTCGGTGAGCAAGACGCGATTGACGGTGGCCACGTATTACATGGCTTTACTGTTTCGGTCGCCGATTTCTTTACCGATCTCGACATCGGAATAGCGAATCCGAGCTGACGTAACCGACAGACTTACGAGAATCCTGTTAGATCAACCACTGATTCTGCGGAAGAGCCAATTGGCGTCATTTTGTCCCTGATGGATTCGTCCTGGGTTGATTGAGATAAACGTAATTCAAATCGTCGGAGTTTGCGACGGCGATATCGGCAAAACTATCGCCGTTGAGATCGCCGACACACAGACCATACGTCGCGGACGTTTTTGGACCGAACGTTTCTTCTTGAAAGCTCGTGCCGTCCCCTAAATTGAAAAAGACCGAATTTTGATTGGAAACATGTCCGACGACGATATCCAGTTCGCCATCGTTGTCCATGTCAGCAATCGCTATCGAATAGGTTTGACGATCCGCTTGTCCAAACGGAATGGCCTTGAGCACATTGCCGACGCCATCCCCCAAATAAACGCAATTTGGCAGGCCGATGTTCCCAGTGACCCAATCCAAATTTCCGTCACCATTCAAATCCGCCACCGCTACAGCGCGTGTTTGGTCTTTGCCAGTCCCATAGAGTCGGCGCTCGGTGAACTCGAATTTGCCATTGTTTAGCAAGAGATAGTTTTGCTGACCATCGCGATTGGCAAGGATCAAATCGCGATGGCCGTCGTGGTTGATATCGGCGACGGCCACGTCGATGGTCGAGTCACCCTGCGTTCCAAAAGCCGGACCTTTCGAAAATGTCGCTTTGCCATCGTTCAAATAAATGCGATTCTGTCGGCCTCGACTCGTTGCAAGGATATCGACGTCACCATCGCCGTCGAGATCGGCCAACTCGCACGCATATGTAGTTGTTCGGTCAGTTCCAAGTGGTCGCATGACCGAGAATTTTGCACCACCTTGATTGATAAACAAGTAGTCTTGCTGAGGCCAATGGCGACCATTGGCCACGACGATATCGAGGTCGCGGTCGCCATCTATGTCGCCTAGTCGGACCGAAGCCGAGCGAAATACCTCGGTACCCAACGACAAGCGATCATTGGTGACAAAATGCCTTCCCTGAGCCAGCATCAACGAAGTCTGCAACGAGGCCAGAAAAAGGCTTGCAATTAAATTCCATATAGTCATCGGGATGGACAAGCTTTCTTTTTTGCGATGAATTGGACGACGGAGGCTAATCCGGTATGGAATTTTCCTTCATGAACGTCACGCTCGATTTCTTGGGAACGAATAACCTCGCAATCTGGAAACTCTTTTTCTAAATCCAATCGAGCCATAAGTAGGTCTGGATCTTTGGGACCTCCCGTATTTCGAGCGAGCTGTGATTTGGTGTACGCTTCGAGCAGAAAGATTCCACCAGGCTTTAAGCTTCGTTCGACCAAACGGTACAGTCGCCGTCGAACTTCGCTCGGTAGATGTGCAAAAATAGATATCACTGAACCGAAGCAATCCTCCGGTGGTTCATATGTTGCAAGGTCAGCGACTTCCGTTTTTATGACGACCCCTCTCGATTCAGCAAGCGCGGTAGCCTTTGCGAGACCAACATCTGACCCATCCACGCCGAGCACATCTAACCCGAGTGTCGCGAGAAAGACCGCATTGCGTCCTTCGCCTTCTGCTAGGCTAAGCACAGGACCGGAGAGTAGATTTGCATGCTCCGCCAGAAAAGAATTCGGCTGAGTTCCGTAGATGTACTCGTCGCTACCATAACGCTCATTCCACATTTTTCGACTCTGTAAGCGAATAAAACGGATCTCAAACCGATCAGCTTATGTCGAATCCCGTTCTTGATCAATTGATACATTGATCGATTAATCGATCTCCAAAAAGAAAACCGCCAGCCAAATGGTAGGCTCGTTCGGCATCGCCCATTCGACACGATGTCTCCGATGCGCCGGGATGAAGGTCATTTTCCATTTTCATGCACCTTGCTAACGATCTTATCCATCTCTGCGGCGGTGAAAGCCCGGCAGGTGGTTGTGTGGACGTTGCCCATCGCACCCAGATGCAGAATGGCGGCGGTCGCCGTTTCATCATCCGGGGCTTCCAGGATGAGAAGGCCGTCGTGGTCGCCCAGCGTCCAGTAAATCTCTTTGACCTTCGTACCCAGCTTCTTCGCCTCGGCCTTGAAGATCGCCGCACGTTTGGTCGTGTGGTCGATGTCCTTGATGCCTTGCTGGCTGAACTTGATTTTGGTGATGAAAGTTGCCATTGGTCAGTCTCCTCGTGTTAGGGGTTGAATATTTTAGATCATTCACTTCGTCTACTTCTGCAATTTGTGCATCACCGACCATACGTAATGCAACGAATGACCTCCACCCCATCGCCGATTATATACGATCGCAAGCTTGGATTTCCTCGATTTCATTCGAATGAGGTACAATATCGATGAAAGGAATCAACCAAAGAACCAGAACGAATACCAAATCGCTTTTCCAACTATCCCAAGATATGCGTACCATGAACGAATAGTCCCAGTAAAGAACCACAGGAAATCAAATGGAAATGCTAAATCAATCTGAATTCTTCGTAGGCTGGGGAACGTTGTCACTCATCAATGTGGGCTTGGCTCAATCCAAAGGGCGAAGTGGGCTTCTTTGGTGGTTTGTGTCACTCTTCCTCGGTCCAATCGCAACCCTTCTAATCGTCGTTTTGCCGAAGCAAGATGGCTTGATGTAGCGTGAACCGCATTCGAAAGCGATGTTCGCTCTGAAGATCGATGGGATTTAAGAATCATGCAACGAGAACCAGTTATTCGATCGAGCAACGTTGGAAGAACTATCGCCGTTGTCGGTGATATTTATCGTTTCCTTGCTATAGGTGACGATACCGATGGCAAGTATGCGATGTGGGAAGCAATTGTGCCTTCTGGCAGTGGACCTCCTCCTCATGTCCATAGCCGTGAAGAAGAGGGATTTTTAGTTCTCGAAGGCGAAATCACGTTTCAAATTGGCGATGATCGAATTAGTGCCAAAGCAGGAACATTCGCCAATATGCCGATTGGTGTTCCGCATTCGTTCAAGAATGAATCGAACGAAACGGCGAAGATGATCATCACGATTGCGCCTGCTGGACTCGAACAGATGTTTTTCGAAGTAGGATCACCTTTGCCACAAGGGGCTATTGTTGCTCCAAAACCGACGGCAGAAGATATCGACAAGCTACTGAAAAATGCTCCGAATTATGGCATAGAGATTAGGTTGCCAAAGCATTAAGCGAGCGTTCGTCGCGTTGATGTCAGTGGTCGCTAAGAGTGTTTCCGATACGAATGAATTCGCATGATTAAAGCGCTCCAAAATGGGAAGCCGGGAAATTTCCCGATTTCGGACATTTGAAAACAGCGATCTAACCACGGTGGTTAGGTAACGTTTACCAACGAATCGCCTGAAAAACTCGCAGTGGCTGGAGGCGGGCTCGAACCGCCGACACACGGATTTTCAGTCCGTTGCTCTACCAACTGAGCTATCCAGCCATCGAAATCGAGCAGATCTGCCCGAGATACTTGCAGTCTGCGACTCCGTGGTAGATGCTATTGAATACGAGCGAATGTGTCAATTCACTAACCTGCCGCTTTGGTATTTGGCGATCATGTTTTATTTTTTGCGTTTCTTGCTGAGCTTTAGTGCGAGCGTATCTCGTTGGCTGGTTGGGCAATTGCCTCGGCTTCGGATGCAATGCTTCCAGGGCATTTTGGGCGGTTTTTTGTTGGTTTTTGCGGTTGCAATTGGCAATGCTCAGGAATTTACGCCTGAGCATGAAGTCGTACAGGATATGGTCAAAAGGGGTGTGAAATACTTGGTGGCTACAACAAATTCCCATTCTGAGCTTGGCCAGAGTTACCGAATGCTCGTCGCGTATACGATTCTTAAAGCGACTGAAGACCACGATCACCCGATGGTTAAAAAGGAAATTCAAAATGCGATTCGTTTTGCCAACGACGCCCGCAACGGAGCGGCTAAGGTAACGAAACTTCACGAAGGGAACTACGATGCGTCAGTTGTGACGATGTTTTTAGCGGCCCACGATCCGGTTGCTCACCGCAAATCGCTCGAAGACCTCCGAGATTTCCTGGTCGCTCGACAACATGACGATGGAGCTTTCAACTATCCAACAGAAAACAAATCTTTGGAAGGTGATACGTCTCAATCCCAATATGTAGCACTGGCACTCTGGTCGTTGAAACAAGTCGATATCAAGATCGAACCGATCGTTTTCGAAAAACTGACCAAATGGTTTATCAAGGCCCAGGGGAACACCGGAGGTTGGATTTATCATTTTCCGGACCCCAATTCGACTCCGACTTATTCGATGCTGGCGGCTGGACTTTCTGGAACTCTTGCTTCGGCGGACGCAATTGGCTTGCTGCGTGGGCCTGGTGCGGCATTGGCCCAGTCCGTGGACGAAGATGACGACGTACCCAAAGCGTTTCGCCGCATTGCTATCGAGAAAAAAGTGAATAGCAGGAATGAAGCTCAAATTTCCGTGCCGCGCAGCTCGATCGAACGTACAGTCCGTGGCGCTGAACTTTGGATTTCGAAAAACGCATTCTCTCGAAACGATATACCTTGGTATTACTACTGTTTGTATGGCCGAGAACGCTATGAATCGTTTTTAGAATTATTCCGCGGTACACGTGAAAAGAGTCCGGCTTGGTACAATACGTTGGTTCGTTCTCTCAGAGCATCTCAGGACGAATCTGGCGGCTGGGGAATCAACAAGGATCGTCCTGATCCGATCGGCGAAGGTTACACTGCAACCAGTTTCGCGATTCTATTCTTGCTTCGTAATACGCAGAAGTCGATTGGCGATCTCAAGATTGCAGACAGCGTCGGTGGTTCAGGCCTAAGTGGTCTCAACGTCGCCGACGTCGCGTTCGTCGATGGCAAGGTTGTCGATAAGTCTCAGGTAACTTCGATCGAAGATGCGATGAAGCTTTTGGAAAGCGAGCAAGAAAACTCGCCACAGGATCAGCTCCTTGCGGACCGAATGAAGCTCGATGCCGATCCGGTGAAGCGAAAAGAGCAACTCTATCGATTCGCTAGATTGCTTCGAAGCCCAGACACTCGTGCACGACGTATCGCCGCTAAATTGTTGGGGCGCGGCGACGATCTCGACTTCGTGCCCGACTTGATCTTCGCCCTTAGCGAGGGGGAGAAAGACGGGCAAGTCTTGCGTCTCGCCGAGAACTCGCTTCGAATTCTCAGCCGACAACTGACGACGTATATTCTGCCTCGCGAAGGAATCGTCACGGCTGCCGATCGTGTCAAGGCCGAACGTTATTGGCAAAGTTGGTTCCTGAGTATACGACCTGACTACGTTTTTATCGAATAGCAGAAAAGACACAGATTAAGCGATGAGCGACGTTGTAATACCACCCGCGAAGGGCGACGATGGCCAGCTCGATACGATGAAAACGACATCGGTCGATCAGGTGGCTAGTTTTCTATTGAGCATGGCCATCATGATCGGATTGGCCGTCCTCTTGCTCGGCGCGCTCTACTACCTAAGCACGCTCAAGCCGAGCTTCGCACCGATCGTCATCGAGCAAGAAAATGTAGCTGGTCGAGGCGACCATGCGGAAGGTTTCGAACGCGATCTCGAACCACCGCCCTCGGAAGAGGTCGAGCAACTCAACGAGCCGACGGTCGATAAGATGCTTGAGAGTATCACGGAAGCGGTCAGCAGTATCGCAGCCAATTTAGATACGATGGCAGCTTCGAAAGATTCGGGAACCGGCAAGGGCGACTCGAGACCGCCCGGTCCGGAGGGCGAAGGCGACGATATTATCCCACGTTACGAGCGATGGGAATTGCGTTTTTCTGTTCGCGATCAAAAGAGCTACGCCAAGCAGCTTGATTTTTTTAAGATCGACCTTGGGGCTATCGGCGGTGGACACGCCAACGTCGACTATGCAAGGAATTTTTCGACGACGGTTGAAAAAGAGAGTGGCCGCCCCGAACAAGAACAAAGACTTTACTTTATCAATCGTCGCGATGGTCCACTGCTCAAGTATGAAAAAGAGATTTTGTCGAAAGCTGGAATCCCGATCAATGGACGATTGGTGCTAAAGCTGATTCCGAAAGAACTTGAAGAAATCTTGGTCGTCATTGAAAAACAGTACGGAATTGTAAAACGTGGTAAGAATGTCTCGGTCAAGGAATTCGCCAAGACAATCTTCGAATGCCAACCCAACACCTCAGGCGGATATCAATGGGTTGTCGTCGAGCAGCGTTATCGCACTCCGGTCGGCAAGTAAGGCGCGCGAATTTTTGGGGAATTCATTCGCCCCGCCTAGTCCCGTTTGAGGCGATTGGCGGTTATCATATTGTTATCGTAGTTAGGCGAGAAGCATCGCTATTCCCTATTCAATCGCTGGCTTTTCGATATTTAAGCCGTTGTCTTCCTTAATTCGATCGACCTTTCGAGATTTCTATGGACGCATCCGTCATTTATAATTGGGTTGGCTTTTTCTGCTATTTCCTCTTAGCAGCCGTGGCCGCGTGGGGTGCATACTTTGTGGTCCTGGTACTCAGCCGAATCAGCAGCAAGCGATTTAAGTCCGAAGATGCGCAAGACGCATTTCTCGATTCGATCGAACCAGCCTTGCGGGGCGGAAATTTCACTGCAGTCCAGCAGCAGTGTGAGGGAGACAAACGCGCATTGCCGATGATGGTGAACCTAGCGTGCGCCAATCGGAAGATGGGCTTTGGAAAAACTCAGCAGTACGTTTTAGACCGCTTTCAGCGCGATGTGATCGCTGATCTTGATGTTCGAGTTGCATGGGTGATCACAGTAATCAAAACAGCCCCCATGCTCGGACTATTCGGGACAGTGATCGGGATGATGGGTGCGTTCGGAAAATTAGCAAGTTCAGTCAATGTAAATCCGACTGACTTGGCAGGCGATATCCGCGTTGCCTTAGAGACAACCGCCATCGGTCTTTCCATCGCGATACCTTTGGTCATGTGCATGGCGAGTATCACCAATCGCATCAAGATCATGCAGGATCTGGCTGCGACGGGATTGAATCGCTTTTTCGATGCGTTTCGCGAAGGCTTGAATCGAGACCAGCAAACTGGAAATCGCTCTCGCGAATAATGGAAGTGCCCTCGATGACCAATGAGCACGAACTGAATCCGGAGAATGGCGACGACGATGAAGGCACGTTGCTGTCCATCGACGACGGCATGGGGAGCGATGTCGAGGATGTTACTCCGCCGGTCACGATGCCCAAGCGACTGCCGATGGACAGTGAGATGGATATCACTCCGATGATCGATATGACTTTTTTATTGTTGATCTTCTTTATTTTGACATCGAAGATGACGGCCGAACCGACCTATCCGCTGCCGATGGCAAAGAATGGTAGCTCAGTTGCTGTGAAGAACTGCGTGGTGATTGTCGTTCGTCGTGGAAGTGGCGACGCGGCTGTTGTTTCACGAGCTGACGGAACCGCTTTTGCGGATGATATCGAACAGCAATCGGCTGAGATCGCCGAGTATATCCAGCGCGGGTTGGATACTCAAAAATCGGAGGTTTTGGTGCGGGCCGAGGGTGCCGTGCAAAACGGTGAAATCAACCGCATTAAAGAAGTCCTCTCCGAAGTTCTTGAGGAAGGACAGATGATCAATTTTGGAGTCCTCGATGAACCCTAAACGTACCTAAATCAGCAAACCTTATGTCCATTCGATTTCAATGCCCTCAATGCGAAAGCATCCGCAACGTTCATGAACGGATGAGCGGGCACGAAATCCATTGCCCTGATTGCGATTCACTCGTTCGAATTCCCGACATCTCGGAAGCGACAAAAACACCCGCCGCGCCCGTTCAGGCAGCGATCGATAATCCGTTTGAAGACCTATCGATCGATCTCGTCAGAAAACAGCCTCCGAAAGCCCAACGCGTTCGCAAAAGCGCCATCGTTCAGCCCGAAATCAAGCCTGACGAGGAACCAACTAAACCGATCGGGTTTGCCAAGAAAGAGTTGCCGACGGACGACATGGATATGACCCCGATGGTCGACGTCACCTTCTTGTTGCTGATCTTCTTTATGATCACGGCTTCATTTACAACTGAAAAAGCGATTCAGCAGAAAGCTGCCAGCGATCAAGCTAGCAGCCAGGCAGTTCCAACCGACGATATTGTTCCGCTCAAAATTCTCATCGACGAATTCAATGCGTATGTCGTAATCTTCCCCGACGGTGGCGAAGACGAAGCGACGAGCAAACAAGAGCTGATTACGATTCTCAAACGATCTGAGCTCGATGGTTCAAACGAGGATGCGACGAGTATCGTTATCGAAGCTCATGAAGAGAGCATCCATGCGGCGGTCGTAGGAGCCTTGGATGCTGGACGCCAACAGAATTTTACTAATTTTAAAGTTACGATCGTCGAAGCTTTTGACTGATCTATAGAAATTGACACATGGCTGCAAATCATCTCATCGATCTATTGGAAGAACAAGGACTTCTGGACCCAGAAGTCATTGCTGAATTGCGACGCAATATCGCGCATTCAAAGACGCGTATTACCACCGAGGCGTTGGCGAAGCTTTTGGTTGAAAATGGGCAGTTGACTCGATTCCAGGCAACGCGTTTGGTTTCACAGATTCAGGAAACGACCGGTGCTCCCGATGCTCCGCGTTCGTTTTCGTCACCCGTTTCGCCACCCACGAAGAAGCCTACTACGAATAACGACGATCTCGACTTGCTGCCCGACGATATGGCACCGCAAGACAAAAATCTTGATCCCAACCAACCGATGGAGGCCAAACTCATTCCGGATGAGCAGGTTCTCGACGTGTTCGAAGCGGAAGTGATTGAAGAACCTTCGAGCAATACCTCGCCATCCAAGAAACGAAAGAAGAAGCGATCGACAGAAAAAAGCGAGGCCGATGGAGAGACGGATTCAGATTTAGACGTTTCGAATTCCCAAGACGCGTCAGCGTCGTTTTTAAAGCCTGTAAAGATCGCCGGACCGACGGGGAATTCGTGGGATTCGTTCCGAATCTGGGGAGTCGGCTTTGTTTTGTCAGTTCTCATGGCCATGTTGGCTTGGTTGGTGTTTTGGGTAGTATCAGGCAACTCGGCACAGTTTTATGAGCAAGCTCAGGAGGCCTACGAGAGCCGTGACTATCAAGTCGCAGTCGAACGCTTCACCAATTTTGCCAAAAAATTTCCGAAAGAAGAAAAGGCGAGCGCCGCCAAGGCCTTTGCCGCCATCGCTACCATTCGCCAGGCCAGCGAGCAGCTTGGCGATCCCGTGGTAGCCGTCGATAAAGCAATCCTGGTTCTTCCAACGATTGTCAATGAGCCGAGCATGGAGGATACCGGTATTCGAAGCGACCTTGCTTCGGCGTTGGTCAGCGTCGCATCTAAACTGGTTCAACGCGCCGATAGCGTGAAGACTACTGCTGAACGAAAAGAGTTAATCGATAAGCTCGACGAACATTTTGCGCTGATGCAAAATCCACAATACATCTCTAACACTTCTCGCGTCACGAACGAAAGTCGAATTAAATCGATCGAGGAAGATCGAGAACGAATCGTGCGCGACGTTCAACGGGCAAACGATCTGGTTGAGGCAGTTGAAACGATGAAAATCAGTCTCGAAAAAGGTGATGTCGACGCCGCTTATCAAGCTCGTCGAACGGTCGTTCGGAAATATCCGCAGTTAGCCATTGAAACGCAGCTATTGTCACTGCTTCAACAAGCCACTTCGCTCCAACAACAAGCCGTCAAGTCGACGGATCGAAAACCGACCGTTGCGGATACCCAAGCGAACGAACCGCTCGGTCGGAGTGTTTTGCTGTACAAACGCAACGGTTCAGAAGTCAACCTAACGCAAGAGCAAACCCTGTTTGTCAAAGCAAAAGGCTCTATCTATGCCATCCGAGGCTCGGATGGCGAGGTGCTCTGGCGAAAGCTCGTCGGGATGGACAATGCTTCCGAACCGATTCGGCTTTCGAGTGCCCCCGAAACCGATTGCTTGGTGGTGAACCCTAGTCAAAATCGGTTGTCGCGATTGTCGTCGCAAGATGGTACGACCCTTTGGGAAATCGACTTCGGGAATCCTGTTCTTTCGCCATCGATTGAAGGCGAAACGATTTATGTCACGACGGCTGACGGAAGAACCTTTGCGCTAGATGCGTCGACGGGGCAAGCCAAATGGAGCAAGCAGTTACCGCAAAAACTCGACGTGGGTTTGGGTGGTGGATCGAGTAAAACATCGCGATTTGCGATCGGCGATCACTCGAATCTATACGTCCTTTCTCGAAGCGATGGCTCGTGTAGCGAAGTTTACTATTTAGGACATGCCGAGGGAACGATTGCCGTGCCGCCAGTCTATGCCCTGGGTCAGTTGATCCTCTTCCAAAATGTCAGTGCTGGCGCTTGTGAAATCAAGATTTTGAAAGCTAGCGACGAGAAAGGTGCAAAGTTAGAAATTGCGCAAGCAACCATTCCGCCGTTAAAAGGGCATGTCGTTGTCCCACCAAGTCTCGACGGCCGTCGACTGGTCGTGATGACAGATCTGGGCGAAACGATCGCCTTTGACGTCGAACCTGCCAGTACGGGCGACAAATTGAATAAGGTCGCGAATCTTGTCGCCAGCGATTTGCGGCCAAGATTGGCTTGGCCGCTCGTGGCTGGAAATGAACTTTGGATTGCCTCGAATCGATTCGCTCGTTTTCAGATTCAAGTCAGCAAACAGAAGCTCGTTAACGACTGGATCCGCGAGGATGAAGATCAATTTGTTTCGCCGCCATTTAAGATGGAGGACTATGTCGTTCATGCTCGATTGGTTCGCGGAACGCAAGGCGTTCGTGTTTCGGCAACGCTAGGAACGACTGGCGAACCAGCTTGGGAAGTTGATCTTGGAGTGCCGATTGTTGCTATCGAGAACGTCGCCGCCGGCGGTTTGGCAGCGGTTAATTCTCAAGCCGCATTTTACTCGATCGATGCGTCGGCATTTACTTCGGGAAAACCGCTCAATGCGACCGAGAACCCTGGCCGCAATCAACGAGCGATGCAATTCTCGAATCCAACGTTGCTGCCAAACGGTAACGTCGCTTTATTAAATACGTTGCAAGGCAATCATGTTGCGTTGCTCAATCCTAACGCGCCTGCCGGAAGCAATTTACAGGTCAATCAACTGCAGATTTCAAGAGGTTTTCCATCGACCGAAGCACTGTCGGTCGGTTCGGCCTTGGTTATTCCCTTGGACAATGCTCAACTAGCCTTGATCGATCCAATCAATGGGAAGGCCGTAGGTGCTCCGTTTCAACCGACACTGGAAGTAGGTGTGAACACACAATGGATCGCGCCCGTTTTGTTATCCGATCAGCAAACTATTGTCGCGGCTACCAATCAGAAAATCCTCTATCGACTCGGAGCTGGTAAACAACTCAAAGAACTTTCGCAAGTCAATACATCGCTAACGTTAATTCGACGTCTTGCTGCAATCGGTGACGTTGTTTGCGCGGCAGCTCACGGAAGTGCTCAAGACGTATTAGAGTTCTACAACGGTTCCGATTTAGAAAAGATTGAATCGTCGGATATCGATGGTCGAGTCACCTGGGGACCGTACGCAGTCGGTGAACAGTTTTTAGTCTATTCCGAAACGTTTGGATTGGTGGCTCATAGCAAGTCGGGGAAACCGCTTTGGAAAACGCCCTTGGCCAAAATAGGACTCGTTGGGCCAGCCGTTATACAAGGCGACGACATCCTGATCAATTCAAGCAATGGAACGATGTTTCGATTTATTGCGGAGTCAGGTGAGCTACGTGCCAAAGTCAGAATTGGCGAGCCACTTGCGGGAGCGCCTTTCGTCTACGGCAATGGATTGCTCTTCCCAGGTAGCGAAGGGGTCTTGATCGCTGTCCCCGCAAGTGCGACTTTTACTTCGTCGACCGAGGCGGACGCTTTATGAAGTACCGTCGTCTTAAATCACGAATAGCCCGTCCACGATTTTTGTATTCGTGCGTCTTGGTGTTTGGGCTATTGCTGGCCACCGTATTCAGTTCGAAGGCTGTTGCCGTCGATGAATCCAAAGCTTCGCCAGGACGGTTCGAAACTTCGATATTGGACGACGAACCATTTGACTTGATTACGCTGACTGACGAGTGGAATGGCCAAGAAGTTCGCATCTTCCCGATCGATTTCCCTAACGGCATCCAGCCTAGTAATCCCGAGCCGGCAGTGGAATTGGAAGTCAAGCTCCTGACCTATCCCGATCGTCTCTATCGAATTTACTGGCGGGATATCGCCAAACTCGAGACGTACGAGAGTCTGATTCTCTCGGAAGCCAAAGCCTTGCTCGACGCTCGACAATTTGCACCAGCCTTCGAACATCTCAACGTGTTGATGGTGAATTATCCGCAGACGGCTGGCCTCGACCAGATGCGCGAAAAGTTTTTGTTGGTCAGCGCCGGTGAAATGATTGGTTCGGTCGAGTATGCCCATGCCTTGGCTGTCCTCGAAGAATTCCTTCGCGTCTATCCTAACAGCAGGCGAGTACCGCAAATGACGGCGAAGATATCGGAACTGGCGAGTCAGATGATCGAAAAATACTTCGACGACGGCGAACTGGCGACGGCCCGTTTGATGGTCCAGCGACTCGAGCGAGACTATAAGCATTCGCCGATTCCGGCGGTCGCTATTTGGAAGCAGAAATTTATCGACTACGCCGAAACGTTTCGCAGCAAAGCCTTCGAGTTGCGAGACGCTGGAAATTTTCCGGACGCACGCGTCGCGGCGACTCGAATGCTCGAGATCGCGCCCGAAATCCGGGGAGGCCAATCGCTTCTCCAGGAACTCTTGTTGGTTTATCCGATGGTACGGGTCGGCGTTTTCCAGACATCGAATCGCTTAGACGCGACCGAGATTGCTGACTGGCCTGTTCGTCGGGGCGGCAATCTCACTTCACAATCGCTATTCGCCTTTCGCAACACGGGTCCTGAAGGCGGGACGTATCAAATGAGCCTTGGCAATTTCATTCATAGCGATGATCGAACCGAACTGGAGCTTCGCATACAGGACGCGACGAATCCTGGCGTTCCTAACGCCTATGATATCTCCCAGTGGTTGCTTCGCAGAACGGTCGTTACAAGTGACGAATACCGTCCGTCCTGGGCCGCGATTATGAAAGAGGTAAGTGTTAGCGGTCCGGCTCAGTTAACCATTAAACTCAATCGCCCACATGTATTGCCTCACGCGTTTTTGCAATGGCCGCTAGACGAATTGGGACAGGAATCTTCCGAGGCGTCGGGCTTCTATCATCGCGGAGAGGACCGCGGTGAAGGACGAATCTCGTACCGGTGGTCTCGAACTGCCAAGGTCGCCGAAGGACAACCGCTCGAAGTCGTCGAAGCGGTCTATAGCGACCCGAAGAAAGCGATCGCTGATCTTGTGAAAGGAAACATCGAGATGATCGATCGATTGTTTCCGGCCGACGCCGCGCTCCTAGCTCGAGAAAAAACCATTCGAGTCGAGTCCTATGCGTTGCCGATGGTGCATATGCTAGTACCGGTGGGCGACAACCCATTCGTTGCCGATCGTGACTTTCGTCGAGCTCTCCTGTATGCCGTTAATCGACAAGCGATTCTCGATGGCGAAATTCTTGGCGGTGCAAGATCGCTCGATAGCCGATTAATCAGCGGACCGTTTCCGTTTGGCCAAGATGAAAACGACCCGCTCTCTTATGCCTATAACAAAGACGTATTGCCGATTCCTTATGACCCTCGCCTCGCTAAGTTGCTGTTGCTTCTCACCAAACAAAAGCTAACGACGATGGCAACCAAAGCGAAGGAGCCGCCGCCGGAATTGTCACCGATTCGACTCGGTATTCCCGATTACGAATCGGCCAAAGTCGCCGGCCAAGCGTTTATTCAACAGTGGGCATTGATCGGAATTCCTGCAGAGTTGGTCGTACTGAAGTCTGACCAACGGAACGACCCGGAAAAGCCAATCGATCTACTTTATGTCTCGGCTGCCCTTTGGGAACCAGCCACCGACGCCGAACGGCTATTCGGCAAGGGTGGTATCGCGGAGAGTGACAGCATTTTCATCGTGCAGGTCTTGAGCAACTTGAGGACGGCGCGGAATTGGCGCGAGGTCCGTCTGTTTTGTCAGGATCTGCATACCCTCGTCAGCGCACATCTTCCTGTGCTACCGCTGTGGCAAGTCAGCGAGTCGTTTGCGTATCGAAGTACAATTCTCAAGAATGTTCCGAAGCGCCCGGTCACCTTGTATCAAGACATCCAGAAATGGCGGTTAAATGTTACTCCTTGATCGCATCTTTCGAATGGTTGTGCCGGTCGTATTGGGAACCTTGTTGCCATGCCTTGCAGTTTCCACGACGTCGGCTCAGGAATTGCCATGGGAATTCAGTCCCTATCGCATGCGATTGTGGCTTAGCATCGACCCTGCCCTCCCCTGCCCTGCTTCCGTTCATGAAAAATTACTCGAGCGTTTGCGCCCGCAGATGGAAATCGTCTACGGTCCGACGGCGGATATCGATGCACAAGCGACGCCGCGAAGTCTCTTTTCGTCGATCCTCCGCGAGCTTGACCAGTTTACGATCCAGCACATTCTCGATAGCGAATTTGTACTGGTCGTCGGAAGAAATCATCCCGATTCGAAGGAAATCAGAACGCTTGAAACCATCGTCGAAAAATCGGAGGCCATTTACTTGGCTTCTTCGAACTTGAACGAAGTGAAACGCGAGATTGTTGCGTTCGAGGACGAATCGATTTGGAAACGCATGTCTGACAAACTCGTCGGCGCCGAAGGCTCGACGGCAGACTTTCTTGCGAAGCTCAAAACGGGCGATATTTTAACGGCCTTAATTCGTCGATCGGAATTGGAAACGATGGGCCGTAGCGTTCGGTTTATCCCGACGCGATTTCCTTGGCAATTGGATTCGCTCTTAAAAACGCATGACAAGATATTCGCGGTCTCGATCACAGCGACCACCGATGAACAATTTCAGATTCAGATACGAGAGATCGATTGCGTCGTGCGAGTCGTGGGCCCATTGGTTACTGCCACCGTGCCGCTTTGGGAAGCTGTTCCCAGAGCCATTGCTTACGCCTCGCAAAACGCCTTTGCACCGCTAGCCCGTATCGAAGATGCAGATCTTAAAACGGCTCAATTGCGCATTCGAGCGGGTGGGTTGGTTATGGAAGAGGAGCATCCGGCAAAGCTTATGATTGGCGACGTACTTCAGCCGTACGTTCGACGAGATGATCGAAACGGTGTCCCGACGTTGCTACAGAATATTCCGTGGACCTATGTCGCAATGACCAGCGGCGATTCGGTGAACGCACATGGCTCGATTTTCACCGGCATTCGCAGTCCATTGGCTGGTCGCAAGAACAAGCGAACACGCAAGATATGCCTTCGCGTTCGACCGGTTACGGATTCGACGGACCTTCAAATGGGTGTTGTCATCGATCCAAAAATTCGTATTCCCGGTGCAGAGGTCTATCGACGGACTCCTGGTACCGAGGATCTTACTTTTGAATCTCGCTCGGACTGGCGTGGAATTGCCACGCTCGGCGAAACGAAGTCGCCTGTGGCTACTTATGACGTGCCGGTTCCACGCGATGCTGAAGGTGGTGAAGAACCGAAAAAAGTCGACCCGAATAAAAAGCCTGAAAAAGCCACCGTCCAGTTGCGTGCTCCGCTCTATCTTTATTATGTCAAACATGGCAACACGCTACTTGCTCGTTTGCCTGTCGTAACCGGTCTTTCGGAAGTGGAAATCGCCGCACTGCCCGACGATCGTCGACGTCTGGAATCGGAAGCCTTCATCAAAGGAGTGCAAAGCGAGATCCTCGATATCGTCGCACGGCGACAAATCTTAGCGACTCGAATCAAGCAGCGCGTTCAAGAAAACAAGAAGGCTGAAGCCGGCAGTCTCTTAAAAGAACTGCAAGAAGAAAAGACGTATGAGTCAATGTCGAAACAGCTCGACATGATTCAGGGGAGGATTCTCGCAAGCGACCGCGAAAAAATTCCGTCGGTTTCGCAAAAACGTATTGACCAGATGTTCAATCTAACCCGGCAGATGCTCCAGCGCTATTTGCAAGACTCACTCGTGCGCGACATGGAATTAGCGGTTGGCAAACTGGGTGGGTAAATCCTAGTGTGAGCGGCACGGCTCACGACACCAATAAGCCCGTTTACGTGACTTCGCTCGAATCGATTGACGATGGCTTGCTCGTGCTTAATTCACTTTCGTCGCTTTTGTCCTTTACGTCCTTTTCGACTTCGACCTCGTTTTTCGGTGGTTCTGGCGGGCCGCCGACGATCTGCGATCGTAATATTTTGCTTTCCAGTTGCCGAAGTATTTTCCCAAGCGGTTCTCGATCGAATTTGAAGTCATCAAAAACGAAGATTCGATTCAGTGTGTTTTCACGGTAAGTGGCCTTGGCGATACCTTTGGTTTCCCATTTCTTTTTATCGAGTTGCGTCACGTCGGTGAAATCCATTTTTTGCCCCCAACTGGTCTTCAAACCTGTTGCCGTTAACTCCACCCACGAACCTCGCGATCGAACATAGTAAATCAATGCAATTCCACCAGCCAGAAGAAAAAGACTTCCCCAAACGTATTGTCCGGTAATCGAGTCGGCGATTTCGTCACCTTTCTTCTTAGGCTCTTTCATGCTCCAGCCGTTCTCTTTGGCGATTGCTTGCCACTGAACCTTTTTGTCTTTGGGTTCGAGTTCTCGCAACGGGTCGTATTTTCGAGCGCGTTCAAGCTCTTTCGGGTAACCGATGAAACCATCGTAGGCAAACCAAAGCGCGATCGGCAGTAAGACTCCGGCTAATAAGAGATAACGGTTTAGATAGCTTTGTTGAAAGTTGGCGCGTTGGCTCATTGATCGGACTCGATGAAGCAAAAAGGTTTAAGTTGCCGGTGGTTAGGTTAGTAGTTTGCCGCATGAAGCGGGAATGCAAACTTGGTACGCTGGTTTGCCGCCTAAAGGCGGAACTACGAGCGAGAGTCCATTCTAGTTGAGTGTGAGAAAAAGCGTACATCGGATTGGCAAACTCTAACGAACATTCCCAATGTCCGACCCGCAAGTTGAATTTGTCGCGTCAGCAAAGGTCTGATTCTTCTAGTCATGCCGATCGATCCTCCGATACCACCGGTAGCGAATAATTGGTTTAGTCTCAGCGCGCATAGCCTGGACGATAGATAGCATTCCCCTACCACGGACGATGCGATGCTTCTGCAAAAAAGCGTTTTTCAAACATCTTCGATCCTTCGAAAATGCACTTCCTATTCATTGACAGCGTTGATGTTAGGCACGGGCTGTCGAGCTCCCATCGACCGATTCTCAGCTTGGCGGGACACCAAGGATATCGCCTACTATCAGAATTTTGCCCATCAGATCGAGTACCCCGATGTTGCCTCGTGCAACGCACCGGAATCGACGGCGATTCCGATCCCGTTCTCGATCAAGAACCCGAGCGAAGTCCCAGCTTGGGATCTTTCGCTTCAAGAAGCTGTTAACACGGCCCTTCACAGCAGCGATGTCCTTCGCTCGATTGGCGGCTCGATCGTACAAACCCAGCTCGGCACTTCGACGACTCTCGATCCTGGACTGGCCGAGTCGAATCCGATCAATGGCGTCGAAGCAGCCTTGTCCGCTTTCGACGCGCAGGTCTCGACCGAACTCTTCTGGCAAAAGAATAATCGCCCTCAGAACCGATTGCCGTCGCTGAGTTTCATTTTTCCGGCATCTCTGGAGCAAACCACAGGAAACTATATCAATTCGATCACTAAAACAACGGCAACCGGCACGAAATTTACTTTAAATTCGAACGTTGTTTACGACCGCAACAATAATCCAGGTCTACAATTTAACAGCAGTTTTGTAGGCTTCCTTGAAGCGGGCATGCGTCAGCCATTGATGCAGGGTTACGGAACCACCTACAACCGCATCGCGGGCCCCAACAGTCCGGTCGGACAGTACAACGGGGTCTTAATTGCGCGTATCAACTTGGACATTTCTTTAGCCGATTTCGAGCGCGGTGTTGTAACGCTAGTCGACGACGTCGAGACTGCATACTGGGAACTCTATTTTGCCTATCGCACGTTAGATGCTCAAGTTACCGGCCGAGAAAACTCGCTGCAAACTTGGCAACGCATCCATGAATTGCAGAAAGTCGGAGCCCGCGGTGGCGAAGCCGATGCCGAAGCTCAAGCTCGATCGCAATACTATCTCTTCGAATCGCTAGTCAACGATGCTTTAGCAAGCACCAATGGGTTGTTCGCCACTGAGCAACGTTTGCGATATCTCATGGGCGTTACCGCCAACGATGGTCGATTGATTAAGCCAACCGATCAACCGCTGCAAGCTGAAATTCAAGTCGATTGGTATCGAGCCGTCGCCGATGCGACTTCGCAACGCGTCGAGATCCGCAAGCAAAAATGGACGATCAAACGTCGCGAGCTAGAATTGTTGGCTTCGCGATTAAACCGACGCGCTCGATTAGATGCCGTTACCCTCTATCGATGGCGTGGGCTTGGCGATCATCTCATCGATGCTCGCGATCCGAATAACCAATTCTCGAGTTTAGCCCAAAATATTACCGAAGGCAATTTTCAGGAATGGCAAGCCGGACTGGAATGGAATTATAACGTCGGATTGCGACAAGCATCTTCTGCGATGCGGAATGCTCAGTTAAGTCTCGTTCGCGAATGCAGTGTTCTTAAAGAGATGGAACTGCGGATTTCACACGATCTTAGCAACTCGCAGCGACAGATCGCGAGAAGTTACGCACAGGTACAGACGAACTACAACCGCGTCGAAGCCGACCAACAGCAAGTCGAAGTCCTTCGCAATCGATACGAACGCGGTTTGATCAATATCAATTTTCTCTTGCTCGCCCAACAATCGCTCGCCACGAGCACAAGCAGTTATCATCGTGCGCTTACCGACTATATGTTGGCTCTTCGAGATTTCCATCGCGAAAAAGGTTCGCTGCTGAACTATAACCAAGTTCAATTAGCCGAAGCTGGTTATACCGACGGTGCATACTCCAGTGCCTATCAACGAGGCCGCGATTATACACCTCGTGATCCGGGCACAACGGTCTCCGTTCAGCCAGGCCCAATCAGCCAGGGTTCATTCTCTCCGGAAATGGTCGGCCAAGAAGGCGCGACATACGTCACCCCGGAATCGGCTTCCGAACAATTCAGCCCTGAATAGAGAACCCTTGCTTTCAGCCAAACAACTGCCGCTTTCAAACATGGTTTAAAATGCGACTGGATCAAGCAACTGCGCAATTAACAGACGGTCCAAAATCTGCGCCGAAGATTCTGGAACTGGATGCGGCCGCAATCGCGCAAACCAAAGTCCAGATCAGCTCGCTCGTCGCTGAAATCGCTGAGCTCGCCAGAACTTGCGAAGCCCCGAAGGCGTTCTACTCCGCCATGTTGTCTCGATTGGTCACGGCGATGGCCGGTAGCGGGGCCGGAGTCTGGCAGCAATTCGACGATGGTTCATGGAAGCTCGTACAGGCTTGTACCTTACCTGATTCACTCGTGACGACCGCTGACGAACTTTCCGCCGATATCCGCGCCAGGTCTGACGAGGCTTTGGATCGAATCTCATCGATCGTCGAACATGAGCTCGATTTCTCTGCATCGCGAGATAACGATGCAAATTTAGGTCAGACCGCACTAAAAAATGAAAGTGTCCCAACGCCAGAGCATCTTGCTCTATTGGATTGCGTGGCGCGCGAGCGACAACCGATTCTCGTTCCACCGGGCAATCTCGCGGCAAGCTCGGATCGACCAACGAATCCGCTACAACAGTGTTTGATCTATTCACCGATTCCAGTCGACGTGGGCTTTGGTCGACTTTGGTTGCAAGTCGTACAATCGCCAAGCGGCGGAGTCGCAACTCAACGAGGTTACTTGCGATTCGTTGCTCAGATTGCCGATCTAACGGCTGATTTTTTGAAGACGTTTCATCTCAGACACTTCGAAAGTGAAAAGCGGCTCTTCGTTGCGACTCAACAGTTGCTCGGCGATCTTGCGAATCCTGGCGATTCGAAGGCCAAACTTGTGACGCTTCTCCTTCAGCTTCGCGAGTTCACCGGCGCCGATCAAGTCATCTTGATACAACGAATATCAGCGAACAAAAAATGGCAGCTATTGGTCGCCTCTGGGGTTCGCGATTTCGACAAACGTAGCGAAGCTAGCCAATGTTTTTCCGAACTCGGAAAATGGTTCGCTCAACGATGCTCGAGAAACCAAGCTTGGCTCGTTTACGCTACCGATCGTCGGACTCAGCCATCAACATCTGATCGATCGATCCATGAAAATTCGCTCCCGTTAGATCGATTCTTTTCAATGTTCTCGGCTTCCGCCGTTGGTTGGTTACCGATGATCGGCGGTACGTCAACGAATCCGAATGGCTTCGGCTGCATTTTGCATTGGTCTTGGCCGACGAAGAAACCGGACAACGCCTATTTGGAACAGGTCGCCAATCGCGCCCTTGTCCTAGGACGAATCGGTTTGGCTGCGATTCGACCGCCCCAGTTAAAAATGGCCCTGGACCGCGATGTCACTCCGTCGAATGGACTTGGCGTTTGGGCGAAGCAGATGCTTTCGTCGGTTTGGATTCGCTTCGCTATCGCTGCAATGCTGGTCGTTGGAATCTCGATCATTTCCGTACCGCTGCGGATTGTCGCTCCGGCAACAATTCATCCGCGCTTGCAATACCGGCACTATGCTCCATTGGATGGACGGATCACAAAGGTCCACGTTGAATACGGTCAAGCAGTCGTGGCCGGTCAGGTTTTGCTGGAGTTAGAAGATCGGCAATTGAGCAACTTGCTCGATGACGCGATCACTCAGCAACTCAAATCGAAAGAACGACGCCGCGATATTAAATCGAGACTGCTCCGCGGTGATCGACTTTCCATCGACACTCGCTATGAATTAGAGGGCGAGCAGGAGACGTTGCAGGCACTTGCAAGCGACGAGCAGCATCGGGTAGATGAACTACAGCGACAGATGCAGTTGCTCACCATTCGTTCAGCCGAAGATGGCGTAGTTGCGACGTGGAACATCAAAGAACTACTGCAAGACCGGCCAGTCCGTGTCGGACAGATGCTTCTCTTGGTTCAGCAACCAAACGGCCCGTGGGTCGTCGACGCTCGTATCCGTCAACAAGACGTCGGACGGTTCCTCGAATCCGTTCGCAACGGTTCGACGCTCGCGAATTGTTCCCTATCGAGTCATCCGAACCGAGTTATTCCTGCCGTCTACCAACCTAGTTTGTCGACCGAAACCATTTTAACCAATCAGGACGATGGCAATTCGTCAGCGCTTTGTGTTCAGTTTGCTGTGCCCGTCGACGAACTGCCGCAACGCAATACCGGTAGCGCAGCACGAGTCACGGTCGATATCGGTCGCGGACCTCTCGTCTGGTCCGTTTTCGGTAACGCGATTGTCTCTTTCTGGGCCAAGGTGCGATTATGGATTTAAGGCTCTTCGTGACGCTTCCTCTTTTGATCGCGCTATCGGAAGTCGCGTTGGGACAATTTCAAGAGCCTGCGGCTAGCGCCGGCGGCTCACAGGAAACCAATAGAAAAAGCTGGCTGGAATTCGATGCTTGTCCGGTGTTTGTCATCGATAGTCTGGATATTCCTGCTCAAGAAAATGGAATCATCGCGAAGCTCGATGTGCGGGTTAATCAAGACATAGAAGTGGGGCAACTTCTCGGTCACCTCGATCGAACGGCTGCGATGCTTGAAGAATCATTGGCGGCCAAACAAGCTCAAGTCGCGCTGGCGATGGCGGCGGACGATGGCGATTTAAAATTTGCGAAACTCCTGGTCGAAGAAGCTTCTATCGCCTTCGAGTCCTACGAACAAATCAATTCGAGAGGATCAGCCACGGATGCTGAAATGCGATCGAAAGGACTTTCAGTAACGCAGGCTGAACTTAAAGTCCAGCATGCAATCCAAACAATCGAACAGTTAAAACTTAAAGCTCGATTGGCTCAAGCGTCAGTCGTCGCCGCTAGTGAACGACTCAATCGACTGAAGTTTATCGCTCCTTTTTCAGGGTCGATTGCGGACGTGTTTCGACATGAAGGCGAATGGGTACCGATGGGTCAGCCCGTGGTGCGATTGATTCGATTGGACGAACTGCGTGTCGATGTTTATATCCCGATCCAGGACGTCGATATGGCAAGCCTTGTTAGTGCTCCGGTGATTGTCACCGCTCGTCGCGCTGGAATGGATGCGGTCCATTTCTCTGGACGCGTAACCCATTACGACCCGTCTGTCAGTTCAACTGGCGAGGTCCGAGTTCATGCGACGATTCAAAATCAACGAGTCAACGGTCATTGGTTATTGTTGCCGGGAATGACGGCTCATTTGAAGATACAACCACCCTCTGGTCCTCACGCTGCCTCGCTTCTCCGTCGAAATGTTGAGCGACGATAAATGAACCTCGACGCTCCCCTGCCCTATCGTCTTCGATCCGAGATCGAATGGACTTTGATTCGAGGACGTCAGAGCGAAAGGTGGGTCGCTTTTGATACACTCCGGTCACAGTATTTTCGTTGCGGCGACGAAGAGCGACGGTTGCTTGCATCACTCGATGGAAAAAAAAGTCTTCAGGATCTAAAAAGCCTTCTGTCGTCGAGCAAAACGTCCTTGAATGTTTCAGTCCATTCGATCTGGCATATTGTTCAAACCGCAATACAGAAGCAGCTTCTGATACCGATCGCATCTCATGGGAATAGTTCGACCAGCACCGCCCCTTCCAACACTGCCGCTTGGTCTACAAACAGCAGTTCATCGCGTTCTATCGTTGGCCAATGGGTTCGATCGATCCAGCGGTCCCCGTTTCTTCTCGTGCAGGGCAAGTCACGCCTCGGAGATGCCAGTCGATTCGTTCCCTCCTTGGCGATCCGCACCGACTGGCTCTTTAGCAAGACCGCCGTCCGCTTTTGGATGGCTTTTGCGCTGATAAGCTTCGTGTTTGTTGGCAATAAGTTGCTCTCCTTGGAATCGATAGTGTGGCCCAACATTTCATCGATAGGAAGCAAAGCTGCTAGCTATATCTTGCTCATGCTGTCGACTCGCGTTCTACATGAATTAGGCCATGCGATTGTCTGTTATCGAATGGGTGCGCGATGTCGTGACTTTGGCGTTTTTTTTATGCTTGGAATCGCCTGTCCGTATGTCGATGTCACCGATTCATGGCGATTGAAATCGAACCATGAGCGGATGGCTGTGGCGGCAGCCGGTGTGTATGTTGAATGGGTCATTTCGGCCGTAGCTGGCGTCATCTGGTGTTGCTCCCAGCCAGGCATGATCGAAACCTTCGCTGGACAAGTCTTGGTTGTTTGTTCGATGACGACGTTGCTCATCAATGCGAATCCTCTGATGCGCTACGACGGTTATTATCTACTGAGCGATTATCTCGAAGTCGCCAACCTCCGTGAAGAAGCTGAACGCAGTCTTCATGGGTTTGTTCGCGCTTGGTGTCTGGCTGGGAAGCCAAATTCGTCTGACCGTTGGCCATCTTTATCTCGATGGTCCTTCATCGGCTACGCCATCGCCGCATGGCTTTATCGAGCAACCTTGATGATGGCAATTGTATGGGCCGTTCATGCGATCACGGTGCGCTGGGAAGTACCGATGCTCGGCTGGGGATTCGCGGCGTTAGTACTCGCTTCATTCCTACTCATTCCGTTAGGTCAAATAATGGTTCGATCCTTTTCGGCACCGCAACAATCGCGACGAAGTCGGCTTCGAGTTGCGATAATATGGTTAGCGATCATGGGCCTTGTTTCCAATGTCATGTGGATTCCGTTGCCACATCGAATCGCTTGTCAGGGCACGGTCCAACTCGAGGATCGAACGTTTGTTTACACACAAGCTGCCGGTCGCATTCCGGTCGAGGCAGCTAACCTCTCCGTTTCTTTAGAATGCGATCGCTCCGCCAAGATCCTGATGCTTGAAAATCCGTGGTTGGTGGACCGAGCCCAATTGTACCGTCAGCGCCAGCATCAACTCGAACGCCAGATATTTTCGATCCGTCAAGCGTCGTACCAGCAGCCATCGAAGATCGACCAACTGCCGACTTTGCAGACACTTGCCTCGATTGCCGAAAAGCAAGTGTCACAAGCGACGCAAGAATTAAATTCCCTATCGATTGCGAAACCCGATCAAGGTACTTTTATCCCAGTCGAACTGCCTCGGCTGATGTCGATTGAAAACGACACTCCGATTCGCCAGCGATTTACAATCGACGACGTTGAAAGTCGCGGGCAATGGCTTCCGGCCGGTACGCCGATCGGCTACGTCGCGTCGTCTGATCGCATTGAAATCGCCGCCGTCATACCCGTTTCGCAACTGGACCATCTCAAACTAGGAATGCCGGCACGAGTACGAATTGACCAGATGCCTGATCGCTTCTACTCGGCCCACATTGCAGATCTGTCCGTGATGACATCAACGAAGGGCAATTCGCAATCGTTGCGCGGCACTGACGAGTTACCGTCAAAATCGACAGCCACACCCACCGAAGCCTATCTTTCGATCTCGTTGGCAGTCGATGGCGTTTCGCAATCAACGTTGGCTATAGGCGGAACCGCCGAAGCGGTGATCTGGTCGCAGCCGAAGAGCCTTTACGATCGGGCTGTAGGGCTTTATGCAGCTACGTTCGGTCCCAGCGGATCGCGAACATTCTCGCGGTCACCATAAAGACGAAAGCCATTGCGACCAAGACCGCCAGCTCATTCTGCAACTCTTTTAAAGGCAATTCTCGCCAGAAGACTTTGTTGTAGCCATCCAAAGCCCAAGCATTAAACGTAAATTGGCCAACTCGCTGAATACTCTCGCTCATCAGATACCTTGGGACCATACTTCCGCCCAATGCGCTCATCGACAAAATGACCACCGTCGAAAGCCATCCTAACTGCGCTCGAGTTCGGCAAATCGCTGCCAGCATCAAGGCAAAGCTAGCCGCCGCACTGGCGGTTACGATCGTCATGACGAAGAACCCGTCCAGATGATCGAGCAGGTTTAGTCCGAAGAAAATCGCACCCGTCGAGAACATGATCGTTGTTTGTAGAACGCCAAGCAAAACCAAATAGCACCACTTCCCCATCAGCAAATGGTCCATTGTCATTTGGCTGCACAGCAGACGCTCTAACGTCGCGTTCTCTCGCTCTTCTAACAGCGACCCGCTGGCCGTCGTCGCGCTGAATAGCAAGAACATGACTGCGATGCCTGCCGCGTACATGGCGATTACCGGATTAGTCTTCTTGGCACCGAGAACGTCGACCAGTGCGACCGTCGGCATCGCAAAACTTTTTCCATCTAAACTAGCGGGCGGGCCTGATGCAACTGTGAGCGGCACGGCGCAAGCCGCCGGTTCTACTATGCGAAAACTCGAAGCAGTCTCCACTGAGCCGTAGGCGCTAGCCTCGGGCGTTTGCGTCGGACTAACGCTGCCCCAAGAACCCGCGGCTAGCGCCGTCGGCTCACTTTTCGACATTTTCATGTAGCCGCCTTGAACGACCCGCAATCGATTCGCATCTTGCTGGAGTTGGGCCGCGACAACTGACTTCTGAACGAGCGCCAGAATAACTTGTCCGGCGACTTGATCGAAGGAATCGACGATGACATCGATTTGAAGCGGAGCGTTTTGTGGAGCGGAAGTAAAGGAAGTATCGCTTTGAGATTTAGAAGCGATCACAATGGCCGCTGAGACCATTCCACGTCGGACGAGAGCCTCGGCCGTCGAACGCGTCATTCGATGCTTGGCGGTGGCGCGAATTGATTGTTCGATCGGCTCATGAAATCGCAACGACTTGGTCTGTTCTAAGATTTGAATCGTAGTCTGAGCGGTCGGCGAATTTACTTCGTCGCAAACCGCGATCTTCAACTGAGGCGTTGCACCGCTACCGCGAGCACCGAAAATCCAGGCGAAAATGCAAAAGAACAAAATGGGGACGATAAACGTGAGTACCCATTCGGCTTTATTATTCCAGAGTCGCAAGAGGCTTATCTGAATTATGGTCCGTATCATTCTCGGAGTTCACGCCCTGTTAAATGAAGAAAGACGTCATGCAAGTTGGGTTGATGCATCTCCAAATCAACGACGTTACCACCGCAATTCCGAATCCGTTGCAGCAGATGGGGTAGTTCGATGACGGGCTCATTCATAGGCGCTGCAAAGCAACCCTGTGTTTCATCCCATTCAAGATTTGGGATACTGGTCGTCATAGCACCGTCGATTCTTAGATAGACGATGCGTTGTGTTCCTGTGGTTTGTTCGATGAGATCGTCCAGCGTCCCGTCAGCGATGACTTGGCCATGATCGACGATAACGATCCTGTCGCATTGAGACTGGGCTTCGTCGAGATGATGCGTTGTGAGAATCGTCGTCGTCCCCGCTTGGTTCAATTCGTCGAGCATTTCGAAAATGCGCTGCCGACTTTGCGGATCAACACCCACCGTCGGTTCATCGAGCAGCAGAATCTTGGGCGAATGCAAAACGCCACAAGCAATGTTGACTCGTCGCTTCATGCCTCCAGAAAAAGTCTTGGTCATCTGATATCGACGATCTTGCAAACCAATCCATTCGATGGCCCATGCCATACGCTCTCGCAATCGTCGCCCGGACAAGCCATGCATGCGACCAAAGGCATTGAGATTTTCGCTCAGCGAAAGATCGCCGTAAATCGCCAGTTCCTGCGGAACGACCCCCAATTGATCGAGCACATTCGGGCGATCGATCGATTCGCCGAAGATTTCAATTCGTCCTTTCTCAATTCGAAGTCGCCCGCAGATAACTCGTATGAGCGTCGTCTTGCCGGCTCCGTTGGGACCGAGCAACGCCAAGCGTTCACCGGCGTCTACTTGCAAAGACACATCTCGCAAGGCTTGGATTCGACCAAAGGATCGCTCGACGCCGGCGAGCTTCAGCGCAAGCTGCCGATCGGTCGCGATCGATTCGGAAACGTTCGATATAGTTTTGGCAAGCAAGTTCATCTTCGGTTCTGATTGATAACGGCAGCTCTTATTTAGACGCAATACCGTTCAACGAAGGTAGTGGAGGTTGTAAAACCTCCGCGTTTCTAGGATCTTTAACAAGATCCACTACGTAAAGTAGCTTCGTTGAACGGTACTGTATTTAGACGATTGTCGAACTTGTCGCAAACGCAAGAATTGCAATAAAAAGTGAATGCTAGCCAATCCATTGGCGATATTCGGCTTGGTGATTAGAATTCAAGTGTCTTTTGAACTTCACATAACAGGTCCCCTTCAATGCGAACTCGCTGGATGCAACAGGAAAGCCAAGAGCCTGACGACAAAGAGATCCGCGACGAGATTCTGCGAATGCTCATGATGGATGCGCCGGGCACCAGCATTTGTCCGACGGATGTCGCCCGTTCGTTGCGTTCATACTGGCGGCAGTGGATGCCGCTCGTTCGAGAAATCGCGGCCGAGATGGCTCGAGACGGCGAAATCGAAGTCATCCATCAAGACAAAATCGTCGACATTGAAACGGCCAAAGGTCCAGTCCGATTGCGACTCGTTCGCCACGAGACTAGAGAAGGTTCCTCATCCGAGTAACGCTTCGATATGAGAAGTACCATCGGCTCACTTTCGGAGACTCTCGTCAGCCCAGCCGGCGCTTCCTACTATCTACATACTCCAACCGTCGTTCAACGTTGCATCTTTGGTGAGAACGGGAATTCCGTCGCGAACGTAGCATGGCGCATGCTCATCCGATTCGTCCACACCGGATCGATTAAAGACATTGACATGCCGGCCGATGCGACAGTTCTTGTCGAGGATAGCACCATCGATCAAGCTACCAGTCCCAATACCGACAGGAATCTCGTTCTTGGCTTTCAAGCTTTCGATCTCTTGATTGGTTTCCAAATAGTCGGCTCCCATAATTACGCTATTTCGAATGGTGACTCCCTCGCCCACGACACAGCGAAGTCCGATAACGCTATTTTCGATGACGGCCCCGGCACCGATCCTGCAGCCGTCAGCGATCAGCGAATTCGAAATCTTGGCACCTTCCATCAAGGATGGCGGTAAGAACCTCGCGCGAGAATAAACGGGTGCATCGGGACAGACGAGATCAAACGGTGGGTTAGGATTTGCGAGCGATAAATTCGCTTCGTAGAACGCCCGAATCGTTCCAATGTCCTCCCAATAATCGTCAAAAAGGTAGACTTGCACGTTGCGTGTTCTGACGGCAGCCGGGAAGACTTCTTTTCCAAAATCTTCGTAGTCCGTTTTGGTGAGGATCTCGAATAGCAACTCTCGATTGAAAATATAAAGTCCCATATTCGCGAGGCAATCACGGCCTCGAGATGGAATGCCGCGCGCATCGATCCATTTCGGATCGGTGCGAACCATATCGACTTCGGCATCAGTTTGCGGCTTTTCCAAAAAGCCTTGAACGCGTCCGTTGTCGTCGCACCGCATGATACCGAGGCTACGCGAGGCAGCCCGATCGACCGGGATCGCCGCAATGGTCACATCAGCCTTCGTGTCGATGTGCGTTTGCAACATCTTCTCGTAGTCCATCCGATAGAGTTGGTCACCCGAAAGGATCAAGATATATTCCAGATCCTTCGAGTCGAGATAGATCATATTTTTGCGAACGGCATCGGCGGTCCCTTCATACCAATCGGTTCCACCGTCCATCGTTTGCTGAGCGGCTAATAGTTCGACAAAGCCGCCGCTAAAATGATCGAAGCGATAGGTTTGGCGGATATGCTGATGCAGACTCACGCTTAAGAACTGCGTCAGTACGAAAATTCGATTGATCCCACTATTGATGCAATTCGATATCGGGATATCGATCAAACGGTATTTCCCGGCCAGGGGAACCGCAGGCTTGGCGCGAATTTTCGTCAGCGGGAACAAACGCGTACCTCGACCTCCGCCCAGGATCAACGAACTCACTTTGCGCATATCGTAGCTCATGCTGCACATCCAATTTCCGTGAAGGTAACCAATAGTAATCAGCCTGCCCTTAGGATAACAAAATGTACGGTATTTCAACAGTAACCCAGCAAATGATAAAATGCTATGCTGAGAAAATATTGTGTCGCTTAGCAATGATCGATAAATAAGTGTTGGGAACTCAATGAATTTTTCATCTACGATCGAAACCGCAAAAAAACTAATAACCTTCGATTCAGTATCGTCGCGAAGCAATCTCGAAATCAGTGACTGGGTTCAGAACCGTTTAGAAAAAATAGGCTTTGACGTCGAGCGGCTTACGTATCTCGATATCGCGGAGCAAACCAAAGTTAGCTTGGTTGCCAAACGTCAAGAAGCAAATCGAGGGTCCAACCGAGGCGGCGTCTGCTATTTGGCGCACACCGATGTCGTTCCAGCCGACGATTGGAATCTCGGTTTTTGCGGCGCATTCCAACCCGCCGTTCACGGCGATCGATTGTATGGCCGGGGTGCATGCGACATGAAAGGTTCGTTGGCATGCGCATTGGTCGCGGCCGAACGATTTGCGATCGCCGACCAGCGAGCACCACTCTATTTCGTCGTAACCTCGGACGAGGAGATCGGCATGATCGGGGCTAAATATGTCGATCGACATTCAAGACTCTTCGAGGAAATAGTTGCCTCCGAAAGCGTGGGTATCGTCGGCGAGCCGACAAATCTTCAAGTGATCCATGCGCATAAAGGGGGTTTGGCACTTCGAATAACTTCGCAAGGCCGAAGCGCTCATTCGAGCACTCGAGACGGACTCAATGCCAATCACCCGATGATTCCCTTGCTTCCAATGCTCCTGGAACTCCATCATCAATGCGAGCGTGATCCGGCATTGCAGAACGGGGACTTCGATCCACCAACGCTTTCTTGGAACATCGTTATCCGAAACGAGCCCTTTGCTTCGAACATCACACCTTCACTTTCCGAGGTCATCGTGTACTTGCGACCGATGCCAAACGTCGATCACGAGCCGTTGGTTACACGAGTGGAAGAAATGGCCAAGCAACTGGGACTTGAATGCAAACGGAGCGAAGGTGCCAAGCCCTTTCACGTCGAACGTTCGGCACCACACATCAAAACGATGCTCGAGTTGACGGGTCAATCTGCACCGTCGACGGTTTGCTACGCGACCGACGGTGGCGTACTTCAAAGAATCAAGCAGCTCGTCGTATGCGGTCCTGGCAGCATCGAACAAGCACATCGCTGCGACGAATGGATCTCGCTCGATCAATTGGCACGCGGTACGGAGTTGTTCTACAAAGCCTTCCAACATTGGACGAGCTAGCTCACTATGTTACCAGCCCTCCTTCGACGATGGCGCTATTCCGAAATCGCAACTTCACATTCGTCGATCAGCCGCAGTACGGTCAATAGATCGCCGTAGGGATTCTGATTGGCCATCGGCGTATCGACGAACTTTAAATACGTCGCGTTGGTATTGGCTTCCTCTTGGCTAGCGTCGATGCTAATCCAATGATCGACTAAATAGACTTCCGTCCACATATGCAACACCAACGCCGGAGCATCCTTCGAACCATTGTACTTCAAGCCGATTGCGACTCGCGAAGGAACTTTGCTAGCGCGAACCAGAGCGGCTAAGAGCATCGCATGTTCGCTACTATCGCCCGTTCGATTTCGAGCCACCTCAGCGGCGCTACTTATTACTGGCGAATAGGGAGTTTTGTTTTCAATCCAATGGTAAACGCCGCGTCGCAATCGTTCGAGAACCGACGAACCCAAAGACTTATCTTCAAAGAACTGTGCGGCCAGTTTCTTTACGGCTTTATCGTTGGACTGAATGACCGGCGACGGTTGGGAACAAAGCGGATCATCGACCAATTCGGGCGATATCCCGTCTGGCATTGTCGACTTCTCATGCATCGCATAAACCGTTGCATCGACGGTAAATGCATTGACGGCTTTAAGACTCTGATTGGTGCGACTGACGAACATTCGCATCGGGTCGTTCGTCTGATGGCGAATCCGGAAGGTCAGACTCTTAGCAGAAGCGTAATCGGCAATGGGCTCGGCCAATTCAAACTCCGTTCGCGTCATCGACTCGCAATTGGCAGCATCGCGAATGCTCTCGGCAAACGAACGCTCAACACGAAACGATCGAATATCTAGGTCGCTAGTATAGGTCTTCTGGGTCTCGCCATCTTTGTTGACCCAAAGAGTACTAGCGAGTCCTTTGTCACCTAATTTGACTTCGGATTGGATCTCGAGCAAATTGTGTTGCAAGCCATCCATCAACGGTGTTTTCAAGTGATCCTTGGCTTGCAATTTTATTTTGACGACCTGCCCAAGTATCGGATCGAGCATCGATAACGTTCGAGTCTCGCCCGATTTCATATGCCTTCCCAGGAGCGATTGAGCAACAGAAAACGGGCCGCCAAAATCATTCGGCCAGGGAATATCGACACCGGTCGTCGAATCGTTGCGTTGGATTCTTAGCCTTAGCGAACCAAGGATAACACTCCCTTCAATCTTCGTTTGCTTATCGCCCTGCGTAAGAGTCGCTTCAATGGCCTTCAATCGACCATCGACTTCTTCAAATGTAGTTACCTTCAATCGTTGATCGAGCAGTTGCTTTTCTCGTGAAATGCGAACAAAGCTTTCCGCATCGATCCGATAGATACCTACCGATCCCGTAGCCGAAGTACCAACGCGCTGGTAGAGATAACCAACAGGTCGATTACCCAAGTACTGTACTTCCCAAAATTCATAGGGCAATTTATCGGTTTCGATCCAGCGTGACGGACGCCGGTAAGCCGTCTCGGCCTTTGCATCAGGCTTCTCGGCTGAAATATCGGTCGCAGCGGTCTCGCCGGACTTACTTTCTTTGCCGTTATTGGCTTCCCCGTTTTTGGCTGACGTATCGTTGTCAGATGATTTGCGAGTCGATTTCAAATCGGAGACGCCCAATTCGTCGAGTACGGCTTTACCTGATTCGTTGGGAGGCTGTGAGGATCGCGTCGAACGGACGTCGATTTTTCCCTTGAGTTCAGTCGGCACAGCGATTTCTGGTTTAGGTGGCCCACACCCCAGGACCGTCAAAGCCAGAACAACGCCTCCCCATTGAAAGGCTTTAAAAGAATATGTATTGAATGACATGAACAACCAACGCTTACGCATACGGACATTGTTTGTAGCGAATATCGTCTTTATGAGAATTGTAACATCCATTCTCGTAAAGAACTAAGCTTCAGCAATTTATCGCTTGTTTGAGTGGCGTAAGCTTCTAGCTTGCGATCCTCAAGCTTCTAGCTTGCAATTTCCAAGCTGGAAGCTTACCCCACGTATTTATCGCTTAAACGAAGGACGGACTAAAGCAAAGGTTGGGTCGTCGGAATTTTCAGGAAACTATTCGAACAGCTCACCTTTTGAATGACGCAACTGGTCGCGGAGCGCTCGGACTTTGACGGCTGCAGCTTGGCTGCTTGCATCCAAGCAAGTTAGATGCCCCATTTTTCTTCCCGTTCTAGCATCCTGCTTTCCGTAAAGATGCAGATATGCTTGGGGATCGGCCAGAGCCAGCCCAAAAGCGGGTTGACCTTGATTCCAGACGTCGCCCAATAAATTGGCCATCGCAGCCGGACGTATCAGCGACGTGTCACCAAGCGGCAAATTGCAAATCGCTCGAACTTGCTGCTCGAATTGACTGGTCGAACAAGCTTCCATAGTGAGATGGCCCGAGTTATGGGGGCGCGGTGCCAGCTCGTTAATCATCAATTGACCTTTTTGGTCGACAAAGAATTCGATCGTCAACAACCCAATCACATCCAGCGATTCGGCAACGCCACGACCAATTTTTCCAGCCTCGGCCGCCAAGCCGATCCAGGCTTCTGGAGCCGGGCACATTGTTACATCGAGTATATGATTGGCATGTTCGTTATAGAACAACGGATAGACTGCCACTTCACCGCGCGGCGATCGCGCGACGATCAATGAAACTTCGGCGGCAAAATCGATCCGCTGTTCGGCAATCACACTGCTCGGACCGAGCAACTCGAAGGCGGCCATCGCTTCGGCCATTGTGGATACTTTGCGCTGCCCTTTCCCATCATATCCCCACTGAGCAGTCTTGAAGACCATCGGAAAACCGAGCTTCGAAGCGGCGACGGCGATATCATCGGAACATCGAAGTTCGTGAAATGGCGTTACGGGAAAGCCCGCTTGCTGCAGCGTCGATTTCTCGCGAATCCGATGCTGGGCGATTTTCAACACTTCTAAACCTGGACGCACTGAGACAATCTCTTCGGCGCGAGCGACGGCATCGGTATCGATATTCTCGAATTCGAGCGTGATCACATCGACCATCTCGGCGAACCGACGAACCGCTTTGGGATCTTCGTAATCCGCTTGGACCGTTTCTTGAGCGACTTGTCCGGCGGGACTATCGCTTTCTGGAGTAAAGACGACGACGTGATAGCCTAGACGCTGTGCAGCGTGCGCGAACATACGTCCAAGCTGGCCTCCACCAAATACGCCAAGTCGACCTCCCGGCAAAATCATCTCACTCGACGTTTTTTTCATCCATCAACAATCAAAAAATCTATTCCAACGTCGATTGAGCGACAGCCAACGCTTGCTGTTCCATATACGCTTTGGATGCTTCTCGGAGGCCTGCATCTTCAATCGCCAAAATACGAACGGCCAGCAAGGCGGCATTCTTCGCTCCGGCGTGCCCGATCGCCATCGTACCAACGGGCACCCCGCCCGGCATCTGCACAATACTTAAAAGAGAGTCGAGCCCCTGAAGCGATTTGCTCTGCACCGGTACTCCGAGAACCGGCAACAGAGTCATCGATGCGACCATGCCGGGTAAGTGAGCTGCGCCTCCTGCGCCTGCAATAATAATTTTCAAACCTCGATCAGCCGCCGACTCGGCGTATGCAACCATTCCGAGCGGCGTACGATGGGCGGAGACAACTTTTTTTTCGTAGGCAACGCCAAACGAATCCAGGACTTCACAAGCACTCTGCATCGTTTCCCAATCGGAAGCCGATCCCATTATGACACCGACCACCGGCAACTTTTTGATCTGCTTGGATTTTGTCACTGTTTTATTTTTAACGGTAGCCAATAATTGCCTCGAACACGGAAACAGAAACACTAGTATATCATGACCCTGCCTGCCAAGTTAAGATAACATCGCGAATTAACTGGAACAAATATCGTAGATAGGTAGCGAAAAAATGTCGACGATCAGAACGGAGAAGAAAATGGAGTTTGTCGTCGGAGAACAAATGCATTCCTTAAGCTTGCCTGAGTCGGCAATGGAAATTGCCGATTGGGCGGTCGCGAAGTCCGTCGATATTACCGCCGCTCTCGATAATGCCTTTGATCATCCGATCGATTTTCCGGCATTGTCTGAAGCGATCGTTGCCGAAGATCGTGTCGCATTAGCCGTCGAGCCTGGTCTTCCAGAAATGCTTTCGATTGTTGAAGGGGTCGTCGAGTATCTCCTGAAACATTCAGCTAGTCCCGAGTTGATTACGGTCTTGCTGGCCCAAGAGCATGAACCGCTGGCGGCAATCTTGGCTTCAAAATTAAAAGCGATTGCCGGCGCGGAGATCGACGTTCGATACCATCATGGACAAGATCCTGACTCGATGGGTTATTTGGCAGCGGCTCATGGTGCCGAACCGATCTATATCGATCGTGCCTTGTTGGAAGCGGATGTGGTTTTGCCGATCACCTGCGCTCGCGATCCGAATGCATGGGCTTACGCCGGCCTCTATGGAATTGTCCCATGGTTTACCGATGCGAAGACTCAGCAGCGATGGCGGCACGATTATGCCACCGAAGCGCGAGGCAAATTTGAAAAGCGATTGCGTGCAGCTAAAGAGGTCGCTTGGCTACTCGGTATTCAGCCGGTTCTGGCGGTTGTTCCAGGACCGAAAGGGAGCGTTGACAGTCTCTTTTTCGGCAACGCGGATACCGTCGAGCGTTCGATCGCCTCGGCTATTGCACCTCGATCGATTACTCCACCGGCTGAACCGGTCGATCTTTTGGTTTGCAGTATCGATGGCGATCATGACCAACAGACGTGGGATAACGTCGCCCGTATCCTTGATATGGCCGAACATTTCCTTCGACCAACAGGGAGCGTCGCGGTAATCACTGAATTGACTGAAAAGCCGGCCCCAGTCTTCCGTTGGTTGTCGAATCTCGACGACACGGAAACGACGGAGCGTCATTTATTGAAGAGTCACCATCCGCATTCGCTGGCGGCGATCGAGATCTACCGCTCGCTATCGAAGCGAACGATTTATATGATGAGTCAACTGCCCGGTGAAATGCTTGAAGAAATCGGCATCAGCGCCATTGTCGGCATTCAGGAACTCGAACATTTAATCGCATCGCACGACTCAACGCTCGTAATTAGCGGGGCTCAACATCGCCGCTTGAACTTTCCCAATTAGTAATGATCGAAAAATACGTGTCCGGTACCTTGTGCCGGAACGGCCCTTCGGGGGCTTTGCACAAAAAATACCGGACACTTATTTTTCGAACGATCCTTAACTCACCTCAAGGAATAATTCGATGACGCGATCCTTTCGCTCTGCCGCATGGCTCACTCTACTTTCAACAGCCCAGATGCTTGCTTTCACGTTTCTGATCTACGCAACTTGGAGCAGTACTAGTTCAGTCAATGCCGACGAACGTCCAAATGCGACGGCTGTTGTTTCGGAAGCCGTTGCTTTAGAAGAAGGCTTTCAAGCGTTGTTCGATGGCAAAACGCTCGACCAATGGGAAGGCAACGCCGAATGGTTTCGAGTGGAAGATAACGCGATCGTAGCCGGCTCACTGAAAGAAAAGATTCCGCACAATGAGTTCCTCTGTTCTAAGAAGCGATACGAAAATTTCGAGCTTCGGTTAGAGGTCAAGCTTCGCGGAGAAGGCCAGAACGCAGGCGTTCAGTTTCGAACCGAGAGAATTCCGACTAAAACTGAGGTAAGTGGCTATCAAGCGGATGTGGGTAACGCTTTTAATCGTCCAGTTTGGGGTGCGCTCTACGATGAGTCGCGCCGAAAAAAGATGCTGGCTGAAGGCCCGGCAGAAAGCGTTCCTAAATGGGTAAAGACCGGCGATTGGAATGAGCTTAAAGTATCTGCCATTGGTGCTCGCATTCAAATCTGGCTCAACGGTCATCCGACGATTGACTACACTGAAGAAGATTCGGCGATTGCCCGCGATGGGATTATCGGACTACAAATCCACTCGGGACCGCCGACTGAAGCCTTGTATCGAAATATTCGAATCAAGGTTTTAGATAAGTGACGATGGCCGACCGACCTGCGTTCGTCTATTTTGATTTGGGAAACGTACTCTGCTTTTTCGATCACGCTACTTCGGCACGGCAGATGGCCGAGGTCGCCGGTTCGGACTCTGCCACCCTCCGCCGTCTGGTTTTCGAATCTGACCTTGAACATCGATACGAAACTGGTTTGATCACTGGCGAAGATTTTGTTGCCGAAATTGCTGATAAACTTGAATGTAAACTTTCGACGGCGGAGATGTTGGAAGCGGCGAGCGCCATGTTCCAACCAAATTTGGCGATTTTGTCGGTGCTTGAGTCTATTCGCGACTTAGGCATTCCGATGGGACTGCTATCCAATACGAATAAAGCTCATTGGGAATGGATCTCGCGGCAGCACTATCCGGTTGTCGATGGCTGGTTTGATCCGATTATCCTGAGTTATGAAGTCAAGGTGATGAAGCCAGACCGGACTATCTATGAACTCGCGACCGCGCGAGCCAACGTTTCGGCGGAACGCATTTTTTTTACCGACGATCGGCACGATAATTGTCGGGGAGCTAAAGCGGCAAATTGGCAGGTTTTTCAGTTTGTCGATGCAGCGTCTCTGTTGAAGGTTGTGCAAGGCTGGCGTTGATGGGGTTGGCCTTGCGAAAAAAGGACGTAAAGGACGGGACTAACGGGACAGTAAGTGAAAGACAATAAGTGAAAAGAGTTTGGCGATTTTCATATTGAGATTGCCTATTCGAATCGATCGGAATATCCTCAAAGTATGTCTACCGTCTCTACTAATCGTCCTTCAGCTACCACCGAATCTCCTATACGACCGGTCGCGGTGATCGATATTGGGGCAACCAACGCAAGAATGGCAATCGCCGAAATCGATGGGCGGACCAGCCAAGTTCGATTGTTAGAAACGCTTTCGCAACCGGTATCTTTAGGCAAAGACACGTTCGGCCTGCAACGAATTCGCAAAACTTCGATCGAACAATGTGTCAAGGTTTTGGCAAGCTACCGCAAGTTGATGCAAGAATACGGGATCACTCGGCCAGATCAGATGCGAATCGTGGCGACGAGCGCCGTTCGAGAAGCGTCGAATCGACTCGCCTTCATCGATCGAATTTTTATCGCGACGGGTTTGGTTGTCGAGCCGCTCGATGAAGCCGAAGTCAACCGCGTCACCTATATGGGAATTCAACCTCTCATTCAATCGTCACCTGCCCTGGTCGCATCCAAAACGGTGGTCGTCGAAGTCGGTAGCGGGAGCACCGAGATACTTGTGGTTCGCGGTGGAAACGTACTCTTTTCGAATACTTATCGGCTTGGCTCACTGCGAATGCTGGAGCAGCTCGACAAGTTCAATACGCCGCAAGGGAAGCAGCGTGGAATCCTAGAGACTCAGATCCAACGCTTCGTCGACGTTATTCGCGATCATATCGATAGCGATACGCGACTCGAGATGGTTGCCATCGGCGGCGATATCCGATTTGCGGCTGCGAATATACTCTCGGAAGTCGACGTGGCGGGTCTGGCGAAACTCGCGCGAGCAAGCTTGGGGGCGTTCTCAAACAAACTTGCCAAGATGAGCGAAGACGAAATAGTCCAGCAATATGGATTGACGTTTCAGGATGCTGAAACCATTGTGCCGGCTGTGCTCAGCTATTTAATGTTAGCCAAGCGGTTAGGATGCGAATCGTTGCACGTCGCACCCACCAACTTGCGAGATGGCTTGTTAAACGATCTTGCGATGCATGCGACGTGGACCGCCGAGTTCCGCAATCAGATCATTCGTTCGGCAGTCAATTTAGGTCGCAAGTTTTCGTTTGATGAAAAGCATGCTCGGCATGTTGCTATGTTGGCAAGGAAGCTTTTTGCCGATATGCAAACCGAACATCAATTGGACCAACGCATGGAGTTGCTGCTGTATCTGGCGGCAATATTGTTTGAAATCGGGCATTACGTTAACGTCCGTAGCAATCATAAGCACGCCATGTATTTGATACGCAATAGCGAATTGTTCGGACTCTCGCGGCGAGACTTGCTGTTGGTTTCCTTGGTCGCAAGGTACCATCGCCGCTCGTCGCCGCAACCCGATCATGAAGGGTATGCAACGCTCGAACGAACCGATCGAGTGGCCGTCGCCAAACTCGCAGCGATTCTTCGGATTGCCGTTGCGCTGGACGAAACGCGATCGCAACGCGTCAATAAAATTAAATGCGATCGCGATGGTGATCGATTTGTTATCCAGGTCGCAGGTGTTGAAGAGCTATCATTAGAACAATTGACGCTCCGACAAACGGGTAATCTCTTTGAAGAGGTTTTCGGGATGAACGTTCTCTTGCGAACTTCTCGCGGCAAATAGTGACGAATGCTTTCAATCAGATTCATTCGCGAGGATGATCTGGACTTTGAAGGTGCTTGCGCGGTACCGTTGAGCGGCAATCGTTGTCTAAATCGCTAGCTAAGGTAACTCACGGATGCTGCGTTCCACGCTCAAAATCGCACTGATGTCGTCCCAAATCAATTGGGGTGGTGGTGAGCATTTGCTTTATTCGCTTGGAGAATCGTTGCATCGACTTGGCCACGAAATTCTTTGGATAGCACCTCGAAGCAGCCGGTTGCTCGAGCGAGTGCGCCCAACAGGTATGGACGCGTATGAAATTGCCGGAAGGCACCCAACTCCCAGAACGCTATTAAAGCTACGACGACTCTTGCACGAGAGAGGTGTCGAGATCCTTCATGGCAACGACACGCACGCGATTACTTGGGGAAGTTTGTTGTCGTTTGGTCGAGCGTCGATGAAGATTCTCGGAGTCAAACATACGGTATTTCCTGTTGGCTCGGCGATGAAATACAACTGGATGGTAGATCGAGTGATCTGTGTTTCGCACGCGGTTCGAGAAGTCTGCATCGATGGCGGGATACTTGCTAAGAAATTGGCGGTTGTGCATGGAGGGATTGAACCGCCGAAGCGAGACCGAATGAGCGAACGAAAACTTGCTTGCGCGAAACTCGGTATCGACTTGGACGTTCCGCTTTACTGTGCTGTCGGAAATCTACTTCCCTGCAAAGGTTACGATACGCTCGTCGACGCGGCAGCTCAACTGCGAAAGCGCATTGGCCATTTCAAGCTTGTAATCTGTGGGGAAGGCAAGATGCGAAATAAGCTACAGGCGATGATCGATGCTCAAAATCTAAACGATCACGTCGAGCTGCTAGGATTCTGTGAAGATCCGACATCGTGGATTGCGGCTTCGGATGTTTTCGTGCACCCAACTCACAGCGAAGGGCTGTCGTTGGTATCGATTGCAGCGCAAATGGTCGGAACACCGATAGTCGCCACGGAAGTCGGTGGGCTCCGGGAAGTCCTCCGATGTCAAGATAGTTCTAAACCGCTTGGCTGGATACTTGGCAGTCGATGCCCGAGCGAACTGGCTGAGCTTCTCGACGTCGCCCTCAATGATCGTGAAAAGCGACAGCAAATCATTCGTGATGCTCAGCAATCTGCGATGCAGCATTTTACGTTAGAGCAGATGGTCAATGGCTTTCTGAACGCCTATACCGAATCTAGGGGCGCTTCTGAGTCGAAACGTACGCCACTGAGCGTTCGAGTAGCCTGACTCACCCTTCGGCGCGGATGCGATTTTTGATTACAATAGCCAAGGCTACTTCGTAAGATTGCCGCCGCGATAGCGGTCTGATGAAACCGTCTGAATGTGAGCCGATGGCGCTAGCCACAGGTTCCCAAAGACACGAAATTCCTCGAATTGTTGAAAAAAGAATCGGCGGCTAACGCCGTGCCGCTCACATTATCTATGAATTTCCCACAAACCGCCTTCGTCAATCGTGAATTGAGTTGGCTTGAGTTCGATCAACGAGTACTCGATCAAGCGATGTATGATCTTGTTCCTCTTTTAGAACGTCTCAAATTTCTCGCGATAACTGCGTCCAATCTGGACGAGTTTTTTATGGTCCGCGTCGGCGGGTTGCGAGTCCAGCGGGAGCGGCAGCCCGATTTAACCGACCCGACGGGCAAGACACCGGCCGAGCAATTGGCTGCGATTTACGATCGCATTGATCAGATGATTCACGGTCAATACAAATGCTTTCTCGAACAGATCGAACCGAATTTAAAATCCGAAGGTTTTGAACGAATCACTCTGTCATCCGCCTCGGCCATGCATCAAGCGGCAGCTCGACGCGTTTTTGATGAAGAGATCTTTCCGGTTATCTCGCCTATTGCGGTCGATCCGTCTGCTCCATTTCCGCTTCTAGTTAATCTGGGACTCTATCTTTGTGTCCATTTAGCGGCGCGAGCGCCCACCGAGAGTGAGGAAGAAGAGATGCTTGAGCAGGAAGAGCATTGTCGCGCACCGCATTTCGCCTTTATTCCGCTCGGCAAAGCCATTTCGCGATTTGTGACGCTACCGTCTGAGAAAGGATTTGCCTACGCGCTTCTTGATGATGTTGTTGCTGAATTCGTAGAACAGTTTTTTCCGAGCGACACCGTGCTGGAATGCAAGCCATTTCGCATTACTCGCAATAGCGATATCAATCTCCAAGAAGACAACGCCTCGGATTTAATGGAAGGAATGGAACGCGTCCTTCACGAACGCCGGACTGCCAACAGTGTTCGACTGGATATCGCGGAGAACGCCTCGGATTCGATCATTGACTTCTTGCGTGAGGCTTTGCAACTCGAGCCTCGCGATGTTTTCCTAATCCCGGGCCCGATCGATTTATCGAGCATGATGAGTTTGACCGGAATGCAAGGCTTTGCCGCTTTGCGAGACAGCGCTTGGCCTCCTCAAGAATCACCGCTCATCGAGCCATCCAAGTCGATGTTCGAGACGATCGCCGAACGCGATTTTATTCTTTGCCATCCCTACGAGAGCTTTGAGCCAGTCGTTCGCTTCATCGAAGAAGCCGCCAATGATCCGGATGTTCTGGCGATCAAACAAGTGCTTTATCGAACCAGTCGCAAGAGCCCGATTGTGGCTGCTTTAAAGCTGGCGGCCGATCGAGGCAAATATGTGACCGCGATTGTTGAACTAAAAGCCCGCTTTGACGAAGCGAGAAATATCGAATGGGCTCGCGAACTCGAAGAAGCTGGCGTGCATGTAATCTACGGTATTCGAGGACTCAAAACACACGCCAAAATTTGCATCATTGTTCGCCGTGAACCACAAGGTATTCAGCGTTATTGCCACTTTGGCACAGGAAACTACAACGAAGCCACCGCGAGAATGTACAGCGACATCAGCTATTTTACCTGCAATGAAGAATTAGGGGCTGACGCGACATCGTTTATGAATGCAATTACCGCGTTCAGCCAACCTCAATCTTATCGACGGATCGAAGCCGCACCGATCGGGCTTCGCAAGCGATTGCTTGGACTCATCGAAAGCGAAACGCAACGCAAGAAGCAAGGCCAAAAAGCTTATATCGCAGCCAAACTCAATTCGTTAGTCGACCCTGAGATGATCGGTGCTCTTTATCGAGCCAGTCAGGCTGGTGTGCAAATCAAATTGAACATTCGAGGAATCTGTTGCCTGCGAGCCGGAGTTCCCGGACTGAGCGAAAACATCACCGTCGTCAGTATAATTGATCGATTTCTCGAACATGCTCGCGTTCTTTATTTCTATCACGGTGGCGATGAAAAGGTCTTTTTGAGTTCTGCTGATTGGATGCCACGCAATCTCGATCGACGCATCGAACTGCTCGTTCCGATCGAAGATCTCGCCTCGCGGCGTCGGTTGCTCGAAGTTCTCGACACGTATTTCCGAGACAATCAGAATGCCTGGAGGCTCAATAGCGATGGAACGTACGAACGAATTCAGCCCACCAGCACTCAAGCCAAGGTTCGCGCTCAACGCGTCCTCTACCAAGCTGCCGTAGATGCAGTTCAAAGTGCCGAGCAGGCTCGAAGAAATACTTTCCAGCCGCACGAAGCTGCGAAGACCAGCTAGCGCGATGCTTATGCTTCTATTAACTGTCGTTCTTGTTACCGTGATTCCAGCTTTCTTGATAAGCTTGGCGGCGGTAGCTTGGCTTCGAAGCGTTGCGAATCGACTCGGACTGATGGACAAACCCGGCCTGCGGAAAATCCATACGACGCCGATCCCGCTAGGCGGCGGCTTAGGGATTTGGGCTGGGCTGGTAGGAACTTTCTCCCTTGGAACTCTCGTCTTATTCTTTGCGAATGAAACTTATTTCGAAGGATGGTTTCCCGAGTTATTGCAAACGCATCGACAAGGCTTACTTAACAAATCGTCGGAAATCTGGTGGCTTATATTGGGCGGTACCGTTTTGACCGTCCTCGGTCTGGTGGACGACCGTCGCGGGTTGCCTTGGCAACTACGTTTGTTCGTCGAATTCTTGGTAGCCGCGTTGGTGGTCTATTGGCAAGGCTTGCAATTGACGGCTTTTATTGGTTGGCCATGGCTAACGTCGCTGCTGAGTATTCTTTGGATCGTGGCGTTGATCAATTCGTTTAATATGCTCGACAACATGGATGGTTTGAGCAGTGGTGTGGCGGCTATTATTTCTTCGATGCTCGCCGCGATGTTGTTGCTGAATCCCGATCCCGTCACTCGTCAGCCTCAACTGTTCGTCGCGGCCATGCTCTTAATATTGAGCGGCTCACTGCTCGGTTTTCTTAAACATAACTGGCCTCCGGCAAAAATTTTCATGGGCGATGCAGGCAGCTATTTGGTCGGCTACTGGATTGCCATTTCTACATTGCTCACAACCTACACCGGCTATCATAGTTCGCACCCACATGCCATCCTGGCTCCGCTTTGTGCTTTGGCGATCCCGCTTTACGATATGGTCAGCGTCATTTGGATACGATTGAGTGAAGGTCGCAGTCCTTTCGACGGTGACAAGCGACATTTTTCGCATCGTTTAGTCGAACTTGGGATGAGCAAGACACAAGCCGTGTTAACGATCTATCTAGCAACGGCAACTTGCTGCCTCGCTGCTCTGATGCTCAACCGAACCGATTGGCTGGGCGCGATTATTATTGTGATGATGGTCTTTGCCATGTTGTCGTTGATTGCGGTCTTGGAAAATCTCTCACGAGGGGAACCATGAAAAAGGAGCGATCGCATTCGACATCCGCCGTCGTCGCGAATAATCAAACGTCGGTATTGATGCTGGGAGTCTATTTTCTCACGGGCATGTTGTTAGTCCTCGGTCAGTTGCTTCCTAGCGACGCATCGCAAATAGCTCAAGGCGAAGTCTTACCGCAAGCGCTTTTGTGGCTGCTAGTGGGTGCACTACTAGCAACCGATTATATTCTCACTCGGTACGTTTCGGTCCAAGGACGCATTCTCGCCACGCCGGGAGAAAGGAAACGTTTTGGAGAGAATCGTTGGCCATCCTTGCTCGGAATTGGCCTGCTCGTCTGGGTATTGATTGCAATATGCAACGTCCGAGGAGAGGGCAATTTCAGATTTGCTGTCAATGCTGGCTGGCAATGGTTTGCGTGGTCCGTCGCGTTATTGGTCCTTGCACGCATCATGCAGAATCGCCAAGCCAATCGCAGCCTTTGGTGGTTGATGCTGGCACTTGCATGGCTTGTTTCGGTCCATGGCTTTTTTCAAGTCTTTGTCAGTCTACCGGCCGATCGTGAACGTTTTCGCGAGAACCCACAAGCCGTACTTCGTCAAGAAGCTGGAATCGAAGCACCGCCTGGATCCTCGACCTATTTGCTTTTCGAGCAACGTTTGCAAGACGATTCGCCAACTGGGCCGTTCGCCTTGACCAATTCCTTGGCCGGCTTTCTCGTGCCTTGGATTGTGATCTTATTTGCAAGAGCTTTAAAGCCCGAAATCTGGACGCGAGAAAGAGTCGTTATCCGCTTTATCGGTTTGATAGTAGCCCTCTGTCTCTGCATTTGTTTACTCTGGACGAAAAGCCGAACGGCCTGGCTGGCGCTGAGCATAAGTGGCCTAGCATTCGCAATCACCAATCCTTTCTTCGTTCGCAATGCAATTCGAATGCTACAAGGTCTATGGTTTGGCGATGACGTTGACGAGCGATTCGACGACTCTGCTCGCGCGGAGTCGCGAATCCGAAATGAAAGCCCAGCTCGCGCTTTGTCGCGGACGCTGCGTGTCGTTGTTCCGAGTTTTTTGATTCTGGTTTTACTGGTTGTGGCGACGATCATTGTGCTCTCATCATGGGATCCCAAACTCTTCACCGAAGCCAGCAAATCGATGGCGTTTCGCGCGGAGTATTGGCGAACGACGATGCGGTTGGTCTCCGACCATCCCTGGTTTGGAATAGGACCTGGGAACTTTCAGGCTTACTATGCAACGTATAAACCTGTTTTAGAATCCGAGACGATTGCCGACCCTCATAATTTCCTTCTTGAAACACTGGCGACCGCCGGTTGGCCGTCCCTTGTTTTTCTTGCGGGCTTAATCCTATGGCTAACAAAGCCATTCGCTATGCGGATGATTTCCGGACTCGCCGGCGAAGTGACTTCAATCGAAGATTCTTCGGCAACAAATCTTGTTCAAGCGACTAAAGGGAATGTCGTAAGCTGCACGATCTTCAGCGGCGCGATCAGCGGATTGCTGGCAACGATGCTGGGAAACGGAGCATTGGGTCCAGCCCCCGACTATCGACCGTATTTACTCGCCATCCCGTTTGTCATCGTTGCATTGGTTCTAGACCTGATATCGACGATGCGATCGAAATCGCGAACCGCCCAATACAAAAATCTTGCATGCGGCTTTGGACCAGCCCTTTTAGGAATCGGCGTTCATTTGCTCGCGTCCGGCGGATGGTTGACTCCCGGCATTACGAACACGATCGTTATTTTAGTTGCTGGCCTCTGGATCGCGTCGCGTCGCGATTCACATCCCGCCGATCCATCGATCGATGTAGTCGATAAGCCGGATACGAGAACGCGATTTCAGCCATGGCCAGCCGTTTTTAGTTTTGGCGTTATGTGTGCTGCTTGGTTTCTCGTGATCGCGTTCTACTTCACAGCTTGGTTACCGCGCCAGCGATCGCAAGAAGTCCAAGCTGTCATTGCCAAACAAGGTGGTATCGATGAGCTCCAGGCGATTGCCATGCAGCGAGCTGATCCTTGGAACCCTGTCGGAAATCGTTGGCTCACCGATGTTCGGATGGCACAAGCTGAACGAGACCTATCCACCCATCGAAACAGCTCCTCGCTTTCCCTCGATCGTTATCGCGAGAGCGCGCAAGGCTACTTAGCTTCCGATCGATCGAATTGGGAAACGTGGGCTCAGTTGGGACATTGGGAGCTGTCGCTATCGCCGGTCAGGAAGGACAGTTTAAATCGAGCACTCGATTTTTATCGCGAGGCTAGCCAACGAACCCCGGGCGACACGGGACTGTTAGTCCAGGTCGCGCTCGTCGCTTGGCTGAACGAGGATTTGCCGCTCGCCAAAAAATTTCTAGAGCAGGCTCAGGCGATCGACTCGAACATTGCGCATGCCGATCGAAAGATCGACCGAGCCATGCTTTACTGCCCACCAGGAGTTGGCCCTTCTTCGGCGCGAGTCAATCCGACACTTTGGCTTTCCGCTCGCAATTCTGCCGATTTACCGCAAGGTTGGGTCCGATGTGAACCCCTATATCATTTCCTGCGTAGCCAAATTTCAAGCTTGTCGACAACCAAGTCACTTCCCGGTAAAAAGTTACTGCCACCAGATAGCACTTTACGGTAGATTATAGGAAGCCTTTAGCTAAAGCAGATCGTTGACTCTATGCGTACTTTTGTCCTTGCGTTTATTTTTACCCTTCTGGGAGGCGGACTTGGTTACTGGCGAGCGAACAGCGAGCATCGTCGAGTTGGTGACGTGGTTGGTGAAACCATCGACTTAGAGTCGCTATTGAAGGCGGAAAGCGATATCAACTCATCGGGCGAGAAGACGATTGAGACGGCGTCGACGTCCGGCATTGCTGACCCCAACGCGATTCCCAAAGTCGAAGTTATTGGCGGAATCGAACTCGACTTCGGCATGATGAAGGCAGGAACAGAACGATCGCACGGCTTCCGCTTTAAAAATTCAGGGCAAGCACCGCTTGAACTGAAGGTTTTAGGCAGCACCTGCAAATGCACCATCGGAACGTTGGAAAAATCGGTCCTGGCACCCGGTGAAGAAACGGAAGTCAAACTGACGTGGAAGGGTGAGGGCTACATCCGAGATTTTGCCCAGACGGCAACCATTGTGACGAACGACCCTCGACAGCGCGAAGTTCAGTTAACTATTCGGGGTAAGATCGGTAGGACCTATTTTTTGGTCCCCGAGGAGCTAAATTTTGGCGAATTTTCGGCGCGAGAGAGTTTCACGAAGACCTTTCAGCTCTATAGTTGCGAGGAGACGGAATTGGTTGTTCCAGGATATTGGGCTGGTTACGAGTATCATCAGCCGTTTGTTAAGTTGCAAAACTCGATACGAAGACTAGCCAGCAATGAAAAGTCCGAATATGCGGACGCTCGATACGTTGCAGATTTCACAGTCGAAGTAGTTCCAGGGCTACCAGCCGGTCCAGTCAATGGCCAGGTCCACATGGAAGTTGGGCCAGACAGAACACCGATCGCAATACGCTACGCTGGAAAATGCCTCTCGGACCTGCGAATTGTTGCCGGAAGCAATTACGATTCTAAGAGAAACTCCTTAAACTTAGAGAAGATTTCGGGCTCCGAAGGTGGCTCAAAGGGCTTTTTCATCGCCGCGAGAAACCCTACAGATAAAACGGTCGAAATGAAACTCAAGGAGTTGATACCGGAGAATTTAAAGGACCAAATCGAAATTGAAATTGGCGACGGAATCGCGAAATCGTCGGAAACGCTCTTCCCGATAACCGTGAAAGTTCCTAAAGGTACACCTCCATTTAATCGCAGTGGGACATCGCCGAAGAATTATATTAAATTGACTTTTGAAACGAATTTGGATGTGTCGAATGAGATTTCGATCTTCTTAAAACTGGTGGTAGAGGAGTAAACGACGTATTCATGGTCAAGAAGGACTTTTTCGTCTGGATCGCGTGCAGTTTGGCGCTCGTTTCCTGGGCCTCTGCTCAGGAACGAGGCGGTTTGCTAAATCGTTTACTCCCGATGAAACAAGGGAATAACCAAAACAGGTCCGGGCAGCCCACCAATGCTGCCCCGGCCAATCGACCGCCTTCTGGCTTACCGACACCAGCACCAGCCCCACCTCCTTCGGTCAATCCAGCCGTTGGAGAGTCGCCAGCCAATCAGAATAACCCCAAGATCGCATCGAATCCGTTGGCAGACAGTTCGCTCGGGCCACGACCATTGTTGGGCAAAGAGCCGTTGCCCAGCGAGTCATCGATTGTAGTCGCTACCGAAGCTGAGAAAAATCAGAAGGTCGCCGAGAACTGGTCGAAACCGTGGGCCTGTTTGTTCCTGACCGGGCGGCAGCACGGCTACATCGAGCCGTGTGGCTGCACGGGATTAGAAAATCAGAAAGGCGGACTGAATCGACGCGATACACTTTTGCGATCCCTCGAAGAACGAGGCTGGGATGTTATCCCGATCGATACAGGCGATCAGGTGCGGCGCATTGGGCGGCAATCTGAAATCAAGTTCGCAAGATCCGCCGAAGCTCTCAAGCTTATGAACTATCGTGCAGTCATGTACGGCATCGAAGAACTCAAACTCTCGTCGACCGAACTGTACTTAAATCTCACCGATAGCAGCGGAGCATTCGAAAGCCCCTTTGTAGCCGCCAACATTTCGATTCTTGAAGATGATAAACCTGACCGCTACAAGATCGTACAAGTCGGTCAACGCAAGATTGCCATTACTGGAATCATAGGCGACATCTTAGCCAAAGAGCTACAGAATCCGGACGTCACGATTACGCCCGCCGCGCAATCTCTGAAGAAAGTCGCGAGTGCCATTCAAGCCGAAAAGTGTGACTTCAATATCTTGATAGCCCATACGACGCTTGAAGATTCGAGAGAGTTGGCTCAACTTGCTCCGATCTTTGATCTGGTGATAACTTCAGGTGGATTTGGAGAGCCGCTTTACAAACCCGAGCCCATCCCCAATACCAAAGCCGTCATGCTTCAGGTCGGCGTCAAAGGCATGTACGCCGGAGTTGTTGGACTTTACGACAACGCCGCCGAACCGATCAAATATCAACGACTTGCATTGAGTTCGCAATTCGAAGATTCAACGAGAATGATGGAGTTATTCGCTAGGTATCAAAAAGAATTGGAGCAAAGCGGTTTGGCGGATCTCGGCCTGCGTCCGTTTTTACATTCTTCGACGCGTGAATTCGTCGGGACTGAAAAATGCGGCGAATGCCATACGACAGCCTTCGAAAAGTGGGAGCAGACTCCGCATGCACATGCGACCGACTCCATTGTAAGTCCGCCTGGTCGAGGCGATGTCGCACGGCATTTTGATCCCGAATGCATCTCCTGCCATGTGACCGGATGGAATCCACAAGGATTTTATCCGTATACAAGCGGCTATTTGTCGCTCGAAAAAACACCGCAGATGGTAGGCAGCGGCTGCGAAAACTGCCACGGCCCAGGGGCACAGCATGCCGCAGCCGAATCGGGCGATATCGAAGTATCTAAGGAAATGTTGGTCAAACTCCGCGAAGAAATGCGATTGCCGCTTACGGCTGCCAAAGATAAATGCTTAGAATGTCATGACATTGACAACAGCCCAAGTTTTCATGAAGAGGGCGGCTTTGAGAAATTCTGGGCGCAGGTAGAGCATATCGGTAAAGACTAACATTCATGATTGACCTTCGCAGCGACACGGTAACTCGGCCATCCTCGGGAATGCGCCAAGCCATGGCGTCTGCGGAAGTAGGCGACGATGTGATCGATGTCGATCCAACGACCCGCAGACTTGAAGAACGCACCGCCGAGATTCTTGGCAAAGAAGCCGCCATCTTTATGCCCAGCGGTTCGATGACCAATCAAGTTGGAATTCGGATCCACTGCCAACCGGGTGACGAATTTATTTGCGAGTACAATTCGCATGTCTATGTTTACGAGCAAGGTGCTTTTGCTCAGTTGAGCCAGCTCGTCGCGCATACCGTCGTTGGAAAATCTGGCGTACTAGACGTCGAGCAACTCAAGCCATGCATTCGTCCGAACAACGACCATTGCGTGCAGACGCGGCTTGTTTGTCTTGAGAACACGCATAATCGCGGCAGCGGTCGCGTGTTTCCATTGGAAAAAATTACCGAGATCTGCCAATGGGCGCATAGCAATAACTTGAAGACGCATTTGGATGGGGCACGCCTATGGAACGCGACGGCCGCCACCGGCATCTCTGAAAAAACCTGGTCGAAAGACTTTGATTCGGTGAGCGTCTGTTTTAGCAAAGGGCTCGGAAGCCCAGTTGGCTCGTGCTTGGCCGGACCATCGAAATATATCCGACTCGCTCGTCGCGCTCGAAAGCTCTTCGGAGGTGGAATGCGACAGTCTGGCATCCTGGCAGCCGCCGCTTTGTACGGACTGGAAAATAATCGAGAACGGCTTGTCGAAGATCACAAGCACGCAAAACTTTTGTCCGAGACGATTCAAAACTGCGAGGGATTGAGCTTGGCTACGGATTCGATCGATTCGAACATCGTCATTTTCCAGATCGAGCCACGACTTGGGACTGCAGCAGATTTTCTAGTTCAACTGCAATCGCGGGGCATCAATGCTCTCGCAACCGGCCCGCAAAACATTCGTCTTGTGACCCATCTCGACGTTTCGCAAGGGCAAATCCGAGAAGCCTGTGAAGCGATTGAATCGATTACAAGTAGCCTTTGTCAGTTATCGAGTTAGCGGTTAGACTCAGGGTTTCCAGGCTCCATTGAAGGAAACTCCGAGACTCGCGATGACAAAGCATATTTTTGTAACTGGCGGTGTAGTAAGCTCGATCGGAAAAGGGTTGACGAGTGCTTCAATCGGCATGTTGTTAGAAGCCCGTGGATTGCGGGTCCGCATGCAAAAACTCGACCCGTATATCAATGTCGATCCAGGGACGATGAGCCCCTACCAACATGGCGAAGTCTACGTGCTCGATGACGGCAGTGAAACCGACCTCGATCTTGGTCACTACGAACGTTTTACAAGCGGCCTCTTGAACCGCGATTCAAACTATACGACCGGTCAGATCTATCTGTCGGTAATAGAAAAAGAGCGACGCGGTCAGTTCTTAGGTAAGACTGTTCAGGTCATCCCGCATATTACCAACGAGATTAAGGAAGCCATCCATAAGTTAAACGATGGCCAAACCGATATCGTCATCACCGAAATCGGTGGAACCGTGGGCGATATCGAAAGCTTGCCATTCCTCGAAGCCATTCGACAGTTCCCGCAGGATGTCGGTCGAGAGAACTGTTTGTTCATTCACTTGACGCTAGTCCCTTATCTTAAGGCCGCAGCCGAACTGAAGACGAAACCTACCCAGCATTCCGTTGGCCTCCTTCGGCAGATCGGTATTCAGCCAGATATTTTAATTTGTCGTTGCGAGCAAAGTATTTCGCGTGAAGAACAAGAAAAGATTGCCCTCTTTTGCAACGTCCCTATCGAAGCGGTCATCGAGGAAAAGGATAAAGATTTTTCGATCTACGAAGTTCCGTTGAGTCTTCGCGATAAGAAACTTGATGAACAGATCGTCAAGCGTTTTGGTTTGACCGCTCCCGCACCTCGCTTGGATGCTTGGGACAAACTGATGCATTCGCTGCGATCGCCACAGCACGAAATCAGTATCGCCGTGGTTGGAAAATACGCCGAGCACAAAGACGCCTATAAATCGATATACGAATCGATTGACCACGCCGGCATCCATCACATGGCGCAAGTCCGAATTGGTCGAATTCAAAGCAGCGACATCGAAGAAGAAGGTCCAGAACGATTACTTTCGGGTTACGACGGCATCTTGGTACCAGGTGGTTTTGGCGAACGCGGAATCGAAGGAAAAGTTCAAGCCATTCGCTTTGCGCGCGAACGCGAGATCCCATTCTTTGGTATCTGCCTTGGGATGCAATGCGCTGTGATCGAGTATGGCCGAACCGTGATGGGTTTGCAGAAAGCTCATTCAACAGAGTTCGATAAAGACTCACCGCACCCGGTCATCTGTTTACTCGATGAACAACGTCAGGTAACCAGTCTTGGCGGCACAATGCGTTTGGGAAGTCAGCCAGCTATGCTACTTGCCGACAGTCTTGCTCATTCGGCCTATGCACAGGACGCCATCAATGAACGTCATCGCCATCGTTACGAATTTAACAATCTCTATCGCCAGCAGTATGAAGCCCATGGATTCCGATTTTCAGGAACCAGCCCTGATGGACAGCTAGTTGAAGTAGTCGAGCTGCCAACGCATCCTTGGTTTTTAGCCGTTCAGTTCCATCCCGAATTCAAGAGCAAGCCGACCAAGGCTCACCCACTCTTTGCCGGTTTCGTCGGCGCAGCACTTGATCGTCACGACCGGAAAAAGAGTCGCCCCGTCCAAACACCTGAACTAGTATGACAACTCTGAGCCGACGGCGCTAGCCACAGGTTCTTATAATCTTATTACCGCTACAACGCCCAAGGCTAGCGCCTATGGCTCACAAGACAATCCAGTTATATCTTCAATGACATTTCGAATTGGTCTCGGCATTGATTCCCATCGGATAGGTCCAGGCGGCCCAATGCGACTCGGTGGGATCGATATTCCATGCGACTTTCATTTGATCGGTCATTCCGACGCCGATGTATTGTTGCACGCAATAACCGATGCTTTACTCGGTGCCGCCGGCATGGACGATATTGGGCAGCTCTTTCCCGACACGTCGGATGAGAATAAAGACCGAGACTCCGCCGAACTATTAAATCTCGCCTGGATTAAAATCGCACAACAAGGCTTTAAGATCATCAATCTCGATTGCGTCATCCGTCTGGAGCGACCCAAGATCGCGACTTACAAGATAGCCATTCGCCAGCGAATCGCGTCGGTGTTAAGGATCGCAGTCGATCAAATCTCCGTCAAAGGCAAAACAGGCGAAGCGACCGGCGACATCGGAGAATCGCGATTAGCCGAAGCCCATTGCGTCGCATTGCTTAAGAAAAGCATCCCATAGCGGGTTAAATCAGGGTTCATTTAGCCGGGAAAAATTCGTATAATCTGGGCGGTTTCCGAATTTTACTCCCCTGCCCTTCTCCAGATCGGTCGTCCGATGGCTAGCGTCCAGACACCAGAACTCAAGTCACCTGTGAAGGCTCAAAACAAAGCCTCGACCATTCGCGTTTACAACACGCTGAGCAAAGTCAAAGAGCCGTTCGAAACGATCGAGCCCGACAAGGTCGGAATGTATTTGTGCGGGCCGACGGTCTACGCCGAAGCTCATATTGGGCACATGGTCGGTCCCGTCATCTTCGATACGATCAAACGGTATCTAACGTACTCGGGCTACGAAGTCACCTGGGTTGTCAATATTACCGATGTCGACGACAAATTGATCGCATCGGCTAAGAAGCGCGGCATCTCGATGTTCCAAGTTGCCACGCAAATGACCGCCGACTACTTGTCGAATCTCTTAGCCCTTGGCGTCGATCAAATCGATCATATGCCGCGCGCCACCGAATGCATGGATGAGATCATCCGCTTTGTACAAGAATTAATCGATCGTTCCTTCGCCTACGTTAGTGGCGGCGACGTTTTTTTTGATGTGACTCGAGATCCGGACTACGGCTGTTTGAGCAATCGATCGATCGATGCACAGCAAGGCGAAGGTGGCGAAGCGGCGCAGCGCAAACGATCGAGCGGAGATTTTGCACTCTGGAAATCCGCCAAACCAGACGAACCAAGTTGGGATAGTCCTTGGGGTAAAGGGCGACCTGGTTGGCATATCGAATGCTCGGCGATGAGCCGACGTATCCTTGGAAAAACTTTCGATATTCATGGCGGTGGTTTGGACTTAGTTTTCCCGCACCATGAGAACGAACTTGCGCAAAGTCGATGCTGTCATGCCCAACCGATGGTCAAGTATTGGATGCACAATGGTTTGATGCGCGCATCGGCGGCCAGCGGTAAAGTGGGTGGAAAAAATGACCGCGATGAAACGACTGCGCCAGCCGATGACGTTTCCGGAAAAATCTCGCGAAGCAAAGGTGCAGGCGGTCTTGCTCAATTGATCGAAAAACACACTGGCGAGCGGATTCGGTTTTTCTTATTGCGATCGCATTATCGATCGACAACAATGTTTGGTGATGAACCGCTAGCCGAAGCTGGAATTGCACTAGAAACTTTTTATCGACTGTTCCAGCGGTATCAAAGAATTTCTGGTCAAGACGCTTACAGTCTCGAAGTCAACCGCCATCGCGCGACGTTCGAAGCTCCGGTGACTACCAACGCATCGATCGTTGAAATGCTTCGTTTGCGCGATGGCTTTTTAGCGAAGATGGATGACGATTTTAATACCGGTGGTGCCGTCAGCGACTTGTTCGATATGACCCGTTGTTTGAATCGCTACATCGAAAGCGAATCGCTCGAAGATGCAAGCAAGCGAACAGCGGCGAACGTTCAGTTGCTGACCGACGGAATCAAAATCTTACGTGAGCTCGCAGCCATTCTTGGGATTTTTGTAAAACCTCCTAAAGCTGTCGCTGGCGGTGCCAACGACTCGGCGACGCTCGTCGACGGATTGATGCAATTGGTCATTCAATTGCGATCCGACGCTCGCACAAAAAAGGATTTTGCGACTTCGGACGTTATACGCAACGGCCTGACCGCCTTGGGCGTGACGCTTCAAGATGGAAAATCAGGTACGGTTTGGGAACACGCCAAATCGTGACGATGAAGCCATGTATTGTCGGCTTGGATCCTGGATTAGCCATCACCGGCTACAGCGTACTGAGCATCGCCGGCAAAACGCCGCGCTTGGTTGAAGCTGGCATTCTAAGAGTTTCACGTTCACAAACGCTCGAGAAAAGATTGCTCGAACTCTACACAGGCTTGACGGAAATTCTCGCCGATCGTCAGGTCGAAGCGATCGCGATCGAGCAACTTTATTCGCATTACGAACGACCGCGAACAGCAATCCTCATGGGCCATGCTCGAGGCGTTTTGTGCATGGCCGCCGCCCAGCTCGACATTCCCGTCTATTCGTACGCCGCCACCAAAGTGAAGAAGCTACTCACGGGAAATGGTCGTGCGCCTAAGGATCAAATGCAACTTGCCGTTCAACAGCAATTGAAACTAGCCAAACTTCCCGAACCTGCCGACGTGGCCGACGCCATTGCCATCGCTTTGTGCCATCATTTTTCGTACAGAGCCCAAAACCTGCGCATCAAAAGTCAATCGTAAACGACTGGCAGCTTACGCCACATGCGAAAACTCATCAATCTTTAAATCTTAGTCCCCGAGCCTTTTGTCAGGGCCATGAATGCCGATTCCAAGTTGATTTCTTCTTCGGCAAAGTGTTTGATCGGAATATGATTCTCGTACAAGAATGTAGCTAGCAACGACACATCGCTGCTACCCATCTTGAGCGTCACTCGCGCGCGAGCTGTTATGGGTTCCACGCTTTCAACACTTGACTCGCTTTGCAACAGCTTGAGCATCCTATCGAGGTCCGAAGCATTGGCAGGCTCGATTAACACCACCATTTGGGGACGCACTTTTCTAATCACGTCTGCCACGTCGGCGTTCTCTTTCATTTCACCCGAGTTGATAATGCCAACTTTATTGCATACATCGGCTAGTTCCGGTAGAATATGGCTAGATACGATAATCGTTTTTCCCATTTTTCCTAAGCGTCGCATCAGTCCACGCATTTCAATTCGAGCTCGTGGATCGAGCCCGCTCAGCGGCTCATCCAATAGCAAAACTTGCGGGTCATGAATTAAGACGCGAGCCAAACCCAGTCGTTGCGTTTGACCTCGGGATAACGTATTCGCATAGGCATCGCGTTTGAAATTCAGATCAACGATGTCCAGCATCTCATCGCAACGCTTTCGCCGTGTCGGACCGGTAATGCGATAGGCGGCTGCAAAAAACTCTAGGTACTCGATCACCGTCATGTCTTCATAGACTCCGAAATAGTCGGGCATATAGCCGACCAATCGTCGAATCTCTTTCGGGTGCGTCAGTACCGATTGACCACATACGTAAGCTTCGCCGATCGTCGGTTCGAGAAGCGTTGCGATGATCCGCATGGTCGTCGTCTTTCCTGCGCCGTTCGGTCCGATAAAACCGAAGACGTCACCGGCGTTGAGATCAAGATTGATATCGTTGATCGCGTACATATCGTCGTATTTCTTCGTCAAGTTGACAGTCTTGATCACGTCGGCTCGCCTTCGGTTCTTTTAGTTTTCAACGGTCACAGGAATTACAAATCGAACGAATGCAGCACGCCTCCCGTCACGAATGTCCAGCGGGGTGCCGGATTGCGTGAGCGACCAATCGAGCATCGGCTTTGATAAACGTCCAAATACAATCGCTCGATTCAGCCGAAGATGTTGCGACAGATCTAAGTCGTTCCAATAACGATGACCGAGACCAGTATAGCCGGTGCCGCCAGCCGCTCGATGAAGCGTTAGCATTTCAACGATCCGCTCGACGTCGCTGTGGTCGCCCGGATCCCATGGCGCGCTCAGATCGCTGTCTTTAACAATTTGCCGCCGTTGCAAACGCCTTGCAAGATCTTTAGGAATATCGGATGCTGAGATTTGAACGACGCCATTGGGTCTCACGCGGCTAGGCAATGCATAGACCCATCCTCGATAAAGCAACCAGCCATCGAAAAGATCGTCGTTCATTGGATTGATCCACGTCCCTTCCAAAGCTTCCGAAGCCCCGGTCACAGAAAAATGCGTTCCCGCCTCGATGTTCTCAATCGATCTGTTCCATTCACCCCGGATAGATTTCGTACCAGCGTACGCGATTCCCATATCCTTTATTTCAACCGCGTTCGAAGCGGGCCCAATCAAGAAATCATCCGGTAGCGACTTTTCCCTTCGATGTATGCGATAAGTCGGAAAGCCAAGATCCGTTCGTACGCTTGAATCGAAGCCACCAAGTCCATGACCAGGCTGCCCGCACCATGAAAGCTCGCTTCTATTGGTTGGAATCGAGTTTGGCTGCGGCTTCATTCTTTCAGCCTCACTCGAACGAGGGATTAGATCGCGGGTCTCTAACGAAACATCGAACACACCTGATCGCCCCGAATACAGGTTCGCGAAGGCCCGACCGCGCAGCGTCGAAGTCGCATAATCATAATCGACTATCTCAATCGAGTTGCATGTTTGATGCGCTGGCTTCCAGGCATGCGAGATCAACGTCACGCCACCGATCGCCGACGCTGACCAGAGAACGAGCGAAAGCCACGTCCACGCGGGTCGTCGCCACTTTTTTGACACGACGAAGTAATCGAATGGTCCCAATAACGCTACGAACAGACTCAATAATACCGCTAACAACGTTAAGCCACCCGTTTGAACGTCGCTGAAAACATCCAGTGCCGCACGAGCTTGACCCGACAAATCATCGTATCCCAAATAGTTCAGCGGTTCGTTGGATCGAGAACGCGATTGTCGCTGCGTTTCCCAATGTTCATTCAATAGTTTTTCCAACAATAGCTTTCGATCGGGCCAATTCTGTATCGACATACTATTGAGATCGAACGCGCAAATGTGAACTTGACCAAATCCATAAGCTCCGCGAAGCAGCACTGGAAGCTTCGATTGCAACGAGAGATCGACGACACACTGTCGCGGAACAAGACGGCTGCAGGTCAGTTTATCAAGCCGTTTTTGCGATGATAAAAAAGACTCCAGAAGTGATGGATCGACCGACTTAACAACACTCTCCACTTCGACAGGCAACATCGATCCAATCCAATCGAGCTCCCGAACTTGCTCGGCGTTTTCACCTATCCAAATTTGGAGATGCCCACCGTTTCTAACCCAATCCGCGATGGCGTTCTGTTGCTCCACATCGATATTCCGGATGATCGAAAGGTCGAGTGTCGATAGCACCAACAAATCGATCCCTCGATAGCCATGAGCCTCGCGAGGCAAAATGGTCGGGTCGTTGATTTCGGAGGCAGTGTACGACGACAACGACCCATTTACCGATCGAAGAGCCGCTTGGTCAAGCTGCATATTCGAACCGATTCCAACAACCCAAGGTTGACCGATCGGCAGTATTGTTCCTCGCTCTTGCTCACCGATAAACCTATTCTCCAAACGACGCCCCGTTGGATCGACCAATCGAACTTGTATAGGTCGAGTTGAACGTCCGTGCCGGATTATTAAGCGAACTGTCTGAGTCGAGCCGGCTTTGATTTGGCAGGCAGTCTGATAGATAACGCCCACACCATCTGAATCGACGGTTTCGATCTCGACGCGGCCTTCAAAATCCCTTTTAGAACCCTGCAGTATCACGCTGGCTTGAGTGGAGTGCCCAATTTTCCAAGTTCCCATCACGCCAAGACGGGCTTCGACAATAGTCGGTACAGCTCCAGATTCAACGCGATCACGGGACCCACTATCCGAATCGGTGCTCGATTCCGTTTGCGATGCAACTAGCGAGATCGGAATATGAAGTATCGCGATCAGTACCCAGAAGCTCGCACGATTCAAAATTCTCTTCGAGTTGACGCAGGGAGCTTGTGCGTGCTTAATCATCCAATCGCTTGACACGTAGATTCTTGAAAAATACGGTGCTATCGGGATCATGAGCCTGGAGAGCAAATGTCCCCTCGCCTAAGCGTCGTTCAAACTTATCAGTAGTCGCTTTTTGGTTGTCCGGTTCGGTGTAGTCGACCATTGTTTTGCCATTCAAGCTCAACATGATCCTGCGTCCCTGGACAACAATCTCTTGAGTATACCATTGGTTGTCCTTTACCGGCGGATCAAAGACATCCTTCACCGAATATAGGCCGCTCGATTTTTTTGGGTCTTTATGAGTAATGTTGACTTGGCATTCGAAACCATACTTGGGCCAATCGTTCTCTTGGTACTTTGTATGAAAGTATATTCCACCATTGCTACCTGGCGTCGTCTTAACGTCGGCCTTGAAATGAAAATTCTTGAATGGCTTACCGTCACCCACATAGAACAAATGGCTTCGATTGCCATGTGCGACAATCTCGCCATTCTCGATTTTCCATGACTCGGGGCTTTCGTTGATCTTCCAACCGGCAAAGCTCTTGCCGTCAAAAAGGGAAACAAATCCCTCTTCGACAGTCGCTTCTTGAGCCGATGCCGACGAAATGAAAACGCCGAGTAACCCAACAAGCCAAATTCCAACTTCAACGCGAAACATGTTGAACCTAAATTACTTAAAACAAGGCAGCGATACACCGCCCGCCGTTGCATATTGGATAAAGGGAGTGTCCTTACTTACCCTTGGTATCGCCGCCTGGCAATTGACCAGCTTTGATCTTTTCGCCGAAGGTCTTGCCGTCTTTGGCTTTGATTTCTTCGATCTTCTTGAAAGCGGCTTCGATTTCGGTCTTGGCCTTGTCAGCATCTTCCTTGAATCGGTCTGGTGGTCCCTTGAAGGCTTTCTTCTTCAGAATCTTGGCTACTTCTTGACCGTAAGGGTTATGCTTTTTCTTATTTTCGCCGTCGATATGGCAAACATTGCACTTGGCTTCGCCGGCTAACTTTTTAAGATCTTCGTTCTTGCTGTTCGCTACGTAGTAAGCGCCCCAATGCTCGCCAAATTCCTTAATGGCCAAAGCTGGACCAGCCACAACGCCAATCGAGAAACCTGCAATCAATGTACAAATCAAAAACTTCTTCATTGCTAAGTGAGCTCCGCATACCGTAGGAAGGGAAGGTGGGAATCGAGACGCCATAAAATCCACATCAGGCTGCGTCTCCACGTCAGATTTAAGTCGCTCTAAGCCGCTATGTCAAACGCCTTGGCCGTTTTTTATCGATTTTGCTGGTCATAAAGCGATTCATCATTGAATTGTTCGACGCCGGACACTTTGGTAAAATAGTTCGAACTAATGATTTGGAAGCAGTTCCGGTCGAAATCCCGGTCGAAAGCTACCATTTCGCTGAAGATAGTCGCCAGCGGATTGTTGTTCGAACGGCTTCTGAACGGGGTGTGGCGTTACCCACCGAACACTGGTTTCTAGAGCTCTTTCCGCAAAAAAATCGGTTGAAGCTTCTTCGAAACCAATTCGTGTTACCACCCCACGAGGCGATGTCCATCGGATAAGTTCATCGATCTGCTCGTCGTACGCGTTATCGCGACCTCTGAGCGATAGCCAACTCGACAATTCGCCCTTTGCTAAATCACGGTCATCCGATTGCTCGATAGCCACATTTTCGAGCGTGACGACCGCCCGACTATGATCGCAGGAATACGTACAGTTTATCGAGTCGCGAGACAAATAGACCGGATACGAATTCTCTTGAGTAAGCCGAATCCGGGCAAAGCCCTGTCGAGCAGCAACGGTAACTTGTTCTAGATCGACTCGAATCGTCGGCGGAGTTCGACTCGACTCTCGTGACCCGCCTATCTCCAGCATCCGTCCACTGACGGCCAGCAACCCATTTCGCCATTCCAATTCAGTGCGTTGCCCCACTTCCAACGAAAGCAAATCACCTTCGCCTCGAAATACTACATCTTCTAGTTCGATTTGCAGCGGATCTTGATTTGCTTGCAAGGCCGACAAATTGGCCGACGCAATGTCAAACACGGATGCGATGCCACTTGTTTTCCAAGCGGAGCCTTGCGATGAAAGACTGAGCGTCGAATTCAAAACTCTTACCGAGCCGCCTTGAGAAAGTCCCAGCATACTCACGCTGCCGCTACCCGAATCGGGCGACACCAGAGTCATATCTAGATCGTCTAAGACGAGTTGATTCGAACCGATATGAATGCCAATCAATTTGTCATTCGATAGGCTGTTATTGCTCGACATTACCACCCTCCGAGGAATCCTCAGTTCGATTCGAGCTTTTCGATTGGGCGCGCTACGAATGACAAGCATCTCGCGTTTGAGTTCGAGCGTCGAATCGACAATCCAAAAGTCGTCGTCCAACCAAATTTCTTCGATGGCTAGATCAGAATCCGCAATCACAAAAGCATCTGCAAGGTCGCCAACCATCTCGCGAAATTCGAGACCTTGATCGACCATCGGCTCCGTCGACTCTAAGGAACGAACCACTAAGACGCGAGCATTCGATTTCGCCCGTTCTTCATACAGCGTCGATGGCTTAGGATTTTGAATTCGACTATTGGGCAGCGACACGTTCGAACTACCTACACTGTTTTCTGGCTTTGCAGCCGAAAGGTTTTCAACATCCTTGAGCAAATCGCTACTGGCTTTGGCTTGTTCGGTTCCGGTAGAGAAAAACTCAAACGGCTTTTCAGCGCTCAATGGTTTCTCAAAGATCGTCGTAGAGTTGTCGAACAAGCCCTTGAAACCTTGGATTTCCTCGGTTTTAGGCGGAGTTTGAAAGGATGCGGAAACCGTTTCCTCGATGCGTGGTATATCGAAGGAAGCCGACGCGATGTGCTGTGAATGGAGATACCAAGTCGACCCGACAATGGCTAGTAACCCGACGATCCATGGCATGGCTGTTTCGAATAGACTTCGATCGACTAACGCAGGCGAAGCGGCCAGCCCCACCGCCCGCTGACTTTTCGTGAGCGACTCAAGCTCGGCTAGACACTGCAGATCCGCCACCAGATCGATCGGTTCCTGATATCGATCAGCTGGCTTCTTGGCCATGAGTTTCTTGATAATCGCCGACAAGTCTGCGGAAACATCATCGCGAAAATCTCGCGCGTCGTCGGCTTGTACCGACCCATGCATCAGCAGTTTTTGCATGGCCGTTCCCTCGGGAAACGGCGGACGTCCGGTCAACATATAATAGAGTGTACAGCCAAGCGAGTAGAGATCGCTTCGCACATCGGCGGCTCGCGGATCGCGAGCTTGCTCGGGCGAAATATAGTCGAATGTACCCAGCGTTACTCCGCTGGCTGTCAGATCATTGGTCGACCGATCGAGCGCCGTAGTCCGAGCCAAACCCATATCGACGACTTTGATGAACCCTTCAGGTGTTACTAACACATTCGACGGTTTGATATCACGGTGAACAACCGCCCGTTCCGAAGCATGTTGCAACGCTTCGGCAACCTGGCACGTATAGCAAACGGCATCATCGATCCGCAACGGGCCGTGACGTACGACGAGATCGCGAAGGTTGACTCCTTCGACGTACTCGAAAACGATATAGCTCCAGGCTTCGGTTTCGCCGACGTAGTAGACTCTTGCAATATTTGGATGGTCGAGCTTTGCGGCACTCTGGGCCTCGATTCGAAAACGGCGAAGCGTCTCAAGATCGCGACCGAGGTTCGGAATTACCTTCACGGCTACGACGCGATCAAGCCGTGTGTCGGAGGCTCGAAAAACAGCCCCCATCCCGCCGCCGCCGATCAGTTCATGTAAGAGATAATGATCGAGCTGCATACCGATCAGGACACGTGCCAACGAAGCGACGGTTCCGGTCGGATAGAACTCTCCTGGGCCGGCGATCGGCGATTGAGCGATCACGGTTCGGTCGACCAGAGGCGATAGATGGCTCGACCCCGACCGCTGCTTGGACAGCTCGGAAACGCCGCTTTCTGGGTTGGCTGGTGCACCGTCCACAACCGTTGGTGTACGATTAGTCGAATCGCTCATACTTCTGTACGTTATCCACCGGCAGAGTGTCCGTCAACGAAAACCTCGTGAAGCTCGACGCGCCCGACCGATTTTCGTCGCTACAATCCGATATTTAACCTAGAAACCCAATTTTTTTCCTAAGATGCCGCGATTCGTCGATGTTGCTGCCGTAGATGCAATTCCGGACGGTAAAGGAATAGCTTTCGCCGTCGACGGTCAAATGATCGCCATTTTTAACGATTCCGGAACCTATCGAGCCATCGACGATTTCTGCCCACACATGGGTGCGTCATTAGCCGAAGGTTGGCTTGAAAAAGGCTGTGTCGCCTGCCCGTGGCATGCTTGGCGATTTCAATTGAGCGACGGAGCCTGGTTGGACAATCCAAAAATAAAGGCCAAGACTTTTTTGGTGCGAGTCGTTGCGGGGCGAATTGAAGTTGAGTTGGCGGATTAAAAATGCATGAGAATGATGGGAAGAATGGGAAGAATAAAAAGAGAGATCATATTCTTCCCATTCTTCCCATCATTCCCATCGCCTTTCCTACTTTCCTAAAAGCTCCAAAGCCAGCTAGACTTTGCCAAAGTCAAATCACTTCCCTTCTTCCAATTGGCGAATTTGATCGCGAAGCTTACTGGCGACCTCGTAGTCTTCCTTATCGACAGCCGCTTTCATATCGCGGCGCAACTGAATCAACTGATGCTGTAAATCGGGCGAACCAGCAACTCGCGTTGGTCGTTTTCCTTGATGCGATTTAGCACCATGAATATTCATTAAGAGCGGTTCGAGATCGGGTTGAAAGTGAATGTAGTCATAGCCGCAACCTAACCTCCCGCCCTGTCGAAACTCCGCAAAAGTAATCCCGCAAGCTGGACAAGTCTTCAAATCCGACTCGGAAAGCTTTTGGACCGTTTCTTCCATCTTGAGTTGTTTTGCTAACATTCCGGCCAGTGCCGAGATTGCACCCGCTTCGTTGCTTTGCGAAAGATAATCTCGAGCATGGTCTTCACACAAATGGAGGCTCGTCGGTCCGGCTGGATCCGTAAGTTCCGTGATATGGAACGTCGCCGGCTTTTCACAATGTTGACATTTCATGATTTGTTCTCAACCCTGGCCTAACGCCAGCGTTTCTCCCTGCTACGATAGTGAAAACCGCGAATGAAAGGTTATTCGCCGGCGATCGCACGAATTTATTATACCCTTTGCTCAACTAGCATGAAGACCATTCCAGACCTGGATAGTTTCCGACAACTTGCTTCCCAATATGATCTAGTCCCGGTCTATCGCCGACTTCTCTCCGATACGCTAACGCCTGTTTCAGCCTTTCGCTTGCTCGATGATGGAATTTCCGGAGCTTGCCTCTTCGAAAGTGTTGTCGGCGGCGAACGTGTAGGCCGTTATAGTTTCGTAGCAACCCAGCCTCACGCGAGATTCGCGGCCTGGGGCGAAAAAACGCTTTGGCAGTCCGGCGATACTCGCCAAGAATCGACCTTGCCAGACCCACTTTCGTTCATCCAGCAGCAATTGACGAACCGAAACGTGGCACCCATTCCCGATTTGCCTCCGTTTCTTGGCGGAGCGATCGGATATATGGCATATGACGTTATTCGCTATGTCGAGCATCTCCCGAATCCTCCAGCCGATGATCGCAAGTTACCCGATATCGACGTCGGCTTCTTTCACCACCTCCTTGTTTTCGACAATATCACCAAAACGCTGCTCATTGTGTCGCTGGTGGCTCCGAAGGATTTCGCTAGTCCCGACGCCGCCTACCAAGACGCTCAACAAAAAATCCAGAAGACCGTCGACCAGTTGTCGCAAAAACTTCCCGATACTAAGCCAGCCGATATTTCGCTGACCGGCAAGCCAACGCTCAAAGCCAAGTCGAATTTTTCGCAAGACAAGTTCGAAGCCGCTGTTCGGACCTGCAACGAATACATTCGGGCTGGCGATATCTTTCAAGTCGTCATCAGCCAGCGTTTCGAAGTCGATTGCGATTGCTCGCCGATCGAGATCTATCGTTCGCTTCGAGTTATCAACCCAAGTCCTTTCATGTTCTTTCTCCGAACGCCGCATGCAGTCTTAGTCGGTAGCTCGCCGGAAGTCATGTGCCGCGTCGTCGATTCGCAAATCACCGTTCGACCTTTGGCCGGTACACGCCCTCGCGGAAAAACAGTTGAAGAAGACCGGAAACTTGCCGCCGAATTGTTGGCCGACCCCAAAGAGCGAGCAGAACATGTCATGTTAGTCGATCTCGGTCGCAACGATGTCGGACGGGTTGCAAAATTCGGTTCCGTAAAGCTCTCGAATGTCATGGAAGTCGAACGCTACTCGCATGTCATGCACATTTCATCGAACGTCGAAGGAACGCTCCGCGACGACCTGACCTGCATGGACGCCTTCAAAGCCGCCTTGCCTGCCGGAACGGTCAGCGGAGCACCCAAAGTTCGCGCGATGGAGATTATCGACGCGATCGAACCAACGCGACGCGGCCCATACGCCGGTGCCGTCGGCTATTTCGACTATCGCGGCAACATGGACACCTGCATCGCCCTGCGAACCATGGTCATCTGCGGCGGCAAGATCTACATACAAGCCGGAGCAGGTCTCGTCGCCGACAGCGACCCAGCTTCGGAATACCAAGAGACCATGAACAAAGCCAATGCTATGCTCAAGGCCATCGAAGTTACTAGGAGTCGGAGGAATGGGGAATAGGGATGAGCATCTCCGAATGTGAGCCGATTGCGCTAGCCACGGGTTCCGAATACACTGATTTTTCGAGACTTCTCGCTGATCGCCAGTATGCAACTCTTGCGAATGCAATCGTTTCCGTTGGCTTTACGCCAAAGAGGCCTGACCGCTTTGATTTGTTCGCCTGCCCTCCACTAACTGGGGCACTCAGCCCCAGCCATCGATTCGATTGTCTCGCAAAACGACATGGATGGTTCGTCCAGGCTGGAGTCCATGACTTTCTATCCACGAACGGGGGCGGAGCCATTCAATGTCCACTACCGTTCGATCCGATTTTTGTACCGAAATTGAAATAGACCGCCAATTCTCGCGATCAGGTTCTGAGAATGTATCGTCATATTCCCAAGACCTTGAGTTTTCAGTTTGAATCCGGTCATCTAAGTGAATATCTTCAATCGGAATCTTTCGTTCGAACCCGAGAAAAGAGTCCTGACACCTTTTTGACCTTCTGACATCAATAGTCGTCCGCAATTTGCGCCGCAAGCCATAATTCTTGGTACTTGGCCGCGACATAGGGGTTGAGCGATCGACTCAGATCGGTTGACAAATGATTGATTCGGATTAGTTGAATCACGTCATCGAGGTCTCGGGGACGATGCGGGGCAGTCATGCCGCTGGCCATCTTCAGTTCCAGGAGCGTATTGAGATCGAGAACGGGGATCCCTTCGCTGTTGAGAGTCGAAACATCTTCAGGAAACGGAAAGACCACTGGCTTGGGCAGTCCATCGCCGGGGTACCCACCCGAGAGCAAGGCATCGACTTTGACATTGGTGACCGCATCTCGAAAATTTTTAGAACCGCTAAAAATGTCGACCCAGCCAAGCCCACGATGGGCTTCTTTAAACCGATTTAGGTCCTCGCCACGAATGAGGATGTCAACATCGGCGGTAGTGCGTTTGAGGCCGTGCGCATTGGCTGCCATGGCGCCAGCGATCGCAAAGCGAATATCCATGCTGCGAAAGACATCCGTCAGTCGCCGCATGGTCTCATGAATAGGTGACGCTTCCATAAAAAATAGATCCGCTCGCTTTGCAACGTCAAGGATAGAATTTGAATTCATGAACAACAAAGCCAAAGAGTTCTCAGAAAACGAAAACCGATTCGATCCATTATACCCTGTGACAACGGCCCGATGGGTAAGAAAAGAGGTAGTTAGCTAAGCGGCTCGTTGACTCGCTTGGCCCAATTGGCAAGTCGGGAGACTGGCCAGGCTGACAGCATTTTTGGATCGGGCTCCGTGCGGAGTTTGGAGCATTAGAATAAGATAGGGCAAGGGGGATTCCGACAAGGAACCGCCGGTGCCACCGACCGAATCGGCAGCACGACAAAATTGAGCAAACACAACGGAACCCAATCATGTCGACCGACGCACCGCGTAGCGATAGCTCATGGAAAAACACTCCCCGGCACGGTAGCGATTCCGAATTTGCTGGAATTCCAATCAGCAAACCGGGCGATCCCGTTTGGGAATTGGCGTCGTTGTACCCGCATCAGGGTGAATGGACCGAAGAGGCTTATCTCGATTTGCAATGCAAACGAGGAATCGAATTCGTTGACGGTGTTTTGGAGTTCCTGCCCATGCCCACTGAATTTCACCAGATTCTTGCCGCGTTTTTTTTCGATTTGCTTAGAAGTACTGTCGGCGATCGCGGGCTTGTTTTATTCAGCGGTCTTCGTGTGCGAATTCGGCCGGAGAAAGTTCGAGAGCCGGATGTCGTGCTGATGCTGCACGAGAACCGTTCGCGGCGGAGCGAACGTGCTTGGAAAGGTGCCGACCTTGCCGTCGAAATCGTCAGCGAAGACGATCCCAAACGCGATTACGAAACCAAACGTGAGGATTACGCCGAAGCCGGTATCCGCGAGTACTGGATCGTCGATCCACGCGACGAGAGCGTCACGTTGCTGGTCTTGGAACAGGGACAAGAGAAATACACCCTAGTCGGACGCTTTGAGAAAAACCAAATTTGCGAATCTCGCTTGCTCGTGAACTTAAGGTTGACACCTGCCGAAATCTTTAATCGCCCCGAGCGTTTACGCGATAAATGCCAATGATTGCGCTTTAGCTGATAACAGAGGATACGGCACGGATAACGTTCAAGCCCTTGTGCGACGATGCGCTCGAAGGCGTTGAAGTCGGCGGGCTTGTTGAAGATCACGGACTTCGCATTTCCACGATTCAGCGCTTGATAAATACAATTCGCTTCGTCGGCTCGTTTGGGTCTTGGCATGTACCGTCGCTACCATACCTGGAGTTATGCAACAATGACTCCTGACACCTTTGTTTTGTTTGGAGTTATGCAACAATGACTCCTGACACCTTTGTTTTGTTCGACGAATCCATCGCCGATATACTTCCCAAGGACGTCAAAGGACTAAAGTATTTCAAAGCTTTAGGCCCTATGCTTGCACGCCTGCATGAGGTGGGAAAAGAACGCGATAAAGCCAATAGCCGCCATCTGCACATGGATCAGTACTGCACTCTGATTCTGCTTTGGCTTTATTCTCCAATTGTCGATTCATTGCGGGGCCTGCAACAGGCCTCGATGTTAAAGAAAGTCCAGAAGAAATTTGCAGTCACCCAAACATCACTGGGTTCTCTTTCTGAATCGGTTAGCATCTTTGATCCCGAACCGCTCAAGCAAATCGCAAAGGAGCTTGGCGACCAACTGCCAAACGCGTTAGCTCGGAAGCAATCCAAAGGCTATCAGGAAGCTAGTCTTGATCGACTCTCAAACCTCGGGAAAACTATCACGGCTGTTGATGGATCAATCGTTCAGATACTTGCGAGGATCGCCAAGCTGGCCTGGATAACCGTCGGTGATGGCGAACCTACATGCGGCTATCGACTACACACTCAATTTGAAATCCTAAAAGGAATCCCTAGTCGTATCGACGCAACATCAGCAAACCCTAAAGGACCTGCCGATGAACGAGCTGTTTTGGAACGCACCCTCGAGCCCGATCGTCTTTATGTAACCGATCGAGGCTATCAGAGTTGGAAGCTATGGAATGCTATTCATGCCAAGTCTAGTAGCTATATCTGTCGTGTACGGGACAAAATCAATTATGAAGTCATCGAGTCTAAGGAGCTTACCCAAGCCGATATTGAAGCAGGGGTCATCAGCGACCAAACGATTCATGTCATCAGTACAAGAAGTCACATCGATCATCCTGTTCGGATGGTTATCATCAAAGCGACACCGCACACCAGCCGAGGTCGCCGCAGAGGTCGAAAGTTTTCGAGTACCGGCCCAGGGGGCGATGGGTCAATCCGTTTGATCACCGATATGCTCGATGTACCGGCAGATCTAATTGCCTACATATATTCTTTACGTTGGCTGATCGAGCTATTTTTCAAAATGTTCAAGCATCTACTAGGATGCCGTCACCTTCTGAGCACCAAGCAGAAGGGAGTAGAGATACAAGTTTACTGCGCGATCATCGCTTGCATCTTGATCTTACTTTACACCGGCCGCTCTCCAACCAAACGCACGTTCGAGATGATCTGCTTCTACATGAGCGGCTGGGCACGCCTTGAAGAATTGGAGTCGCATATCGAAAAAATGAAACCCTAGTCCTCTTAGGAGCTCTGCGCTTTGAGCGTACCGAGTCGGTTCGCTGCTGCGCGGTTGATGAAATCTAAGACAGAATTCTTCTGATCCAGCTCATTGCATCTGCCAGCGAAGCGTCCCGCTACCTCTAAGCCAATCGATGCCCCCTCCTGTCGAAACTTCAAACGCGAATGGCAACTACCGTGCCGAACAGTAGTGCGGGTGTCCCCGTGGTCTTCCCAACTACCGTGCCGAACAGTAGTGTGGGTGTCCCTATGAATCTCACTATGCATCTCACAATAACGTCAATCAGCCCTCGCTGTCTTCGGCGGGCGGGCACGACTCATACGTGTTAAGTCCTTTATAAAATTTTAAATGGATATACTTTATTGCGCGCCGCGATTCTACCCCAAGAGAGCACCAGAACGTTTCTTGATTTTTGGTGCCCATAGAATCAAATGCTTGTCGCATATTGGTGATATACAAATTCCAGTCCTTGAAATTAACTTTTCTCAAATCTTTTAGTTGGGCTATCATTCTTCTTGTGTATGCAATTTCGGTCACCCATTTATTGGGATCGTTGTCAAAACCCTTGATTTTCAACGATACGCCACCAGCACCGTAAATTGCACCAAAAGTAAATTCGCCTCTTTCGAATTGGTAAGTCCGCTCTTCGAATCTTTTTACTAGTGTTCCTACAAGCGTTGACGTCGAGGTCCTGTACGCTCGGTAGAGCTTCACTCCAACGACAAGCAGGATTCCAATTTTAGCGGACACTACAAGCAATTCCTTAAGTGTAAAATTTCCACTTGGATCGCGGTTGTTCACTGGATCCGAATGTGTGTATGCGTATCTATGAAGTGAGTTTGGAATGCGAATAACTCCATCGAATGAGTCGCGACTAGGAAATCGTCCACTAGTTATGTCGTAATACCTCGCGCGTAGAAAATCGATATTGAGCTGCGAATCACGAAACTCGCCAGCGAAGAGAAAAGGATTTGCAATTCCGACCGTTTGATTCAAAACAACCCCAAATGCGTCGTAAGCGTATTCACTAGTAATGACGCCAAGACTATTTGTCAAGATACGAACCGTTCCTATCGCATCCGCATGATAAAAGGCTTGCTCATCACTGCGGGTCGTTGAGATAAGTTGGTGACCTCGTACGTAGGCTGCCAGGATGGCACCTCCCGGCGAATACTCGAGGACGACTTCGGCATATTGGCGATTTTTGTCAAGTAACAATCGTTCGGTTTCGCCGCCTGTCGTGCTTTCGACGCGCAGGCCGTCGGCGTCGTACTTGTAGGTGACGTCTGTCGTGCCTGATGCATCCACAATTGTGGCTGAGATTAAACGATTCTCCGCGTTCCAACGATAGGTGGTTCGATTATTCGCGTTAATGAACTTGGTTAGCGTATTCCCGTTCGCATCGTAAGTGTAGGTCGCTTTTACGCCGGCCGTTGTATCCTCTAGCAGACGGTCGTTGTCGTCATAAACATAGACCGTAATACCAGCTACAGAATCCAACTTGGTCATGCGATTGCCGACCGAGTCGTATACATATTCGATCGTGCGATTGCCGAGTGTCGAATCGGTAATTCGCTCGGCAACCAAGCGATAGAGTGAATCGTAGTCGTAGGTCACTCGACGCCCGGATGATTCGACGATCGCGATCCGACGTCCCGTTGCGTCCAGTGTATAGTCCATCGAGCGAATCACTCCCGTCGGTCCTTGCGTTTCGATTCGTCGGATTCGACTTAATTCGTCAAGAGCTAACAAGTCCGAGGTGCCGTTCGGGTATTGCGTCTTGACGAGTCTCCCTCGAGCATCATAGCCATAGGTAGTCACACCGCCTTTTGTATCGGTGACGGTTGCCAATTGACTGAGGGCGTTGTAGCTCTTTGAAACCGTACCGGCCGGTGTGGTTTGTGAGACTTCATTGCCCGCAAAATCATAGCCGTAGCTGATTGCCGTACCATCCGGTTCCGCTCGGGACAAGACACGGTCAAGGATATCGTACGTGTAGGTTGTCGTTCCTCGACTGTCGACGATCGTCTTCGTTCGTCCGGTCGGGGTATAGGTAAATGCAAAACTAGACCCGTCCGCCAGTTCCCGCAGCGTAACTCGATTGAGCGTGTCATACGTAAAGTCGATTCGTTCGCCTATGAAATTGGTCTCCGACAACACGTTACCAACCGCGTCATAGACCGTTGTCGATTGTTGCCCGAGCGCCATCGTCGTCCCAACCCGACGCGAAAGCACATCGTAGTGATATTGAGTCGTATTCCCATTGGCATCCGTTTGTAAACTCAAGTTCCCTTGTTCATCGTAACCATAGATGGTCATAGGTTGTGTCGCGTTGGGATCAGCGAGCGTTTGCACAACGGCAATCAAACGGTCATTTGCATCGTATTGGTAGCGAGTCGCAACGCCATTTTGATCGATCTCAGCAATCCGTCGTCCAGGGCCATCGAACTGCTGCTGAGTCTTCGTTCCATCGGAAAACTGAGTCGAAACCAGATTCTTATTGAGATCGAATGTATAGTCGGTGTGGCCACTCATTGGATCGATAGTTCGTGTACGTAAACCTCGAGCATCAAAGAAAGTCTCACTTCGCAGATTGTCTGCGGAGTTGGCCGGCGTGTTGTCGGGAAGAATCACTGCGATGCTCATGCCCGCAGCGTCATAGCGATACTCAGTACGGTTTCCAAGCTCATCAATTCTCGCAACGACCCTTCCTGCCAAATCATATTCGCGCCTCGTTCGCGGATTGTCCGCAAGAATGTTGGGAGTTGAATCCGCGTATGCTGTAGTTACAAGATTCCCAACTGAGTCATATTCGAAGTGTGTTACTCGTCCAAGCTGATCGGTACGAGAAACGCGACGGCCATTGGAATCGTACGTGCTCGACCTCGTCGATCCATTTGCGAATCGAGTTGAAGATAGCAAGCCACGTTCGTCATAAGTGTACTCGGTTCGATTGCCTTTCTCATCAACGGTTGCCGACTCTTGCCCCAGTGGATTGTATTCCGTTCGTGTTGTATTCCCCAATGCGTCTCTTCTCGATGTTTCCCGGCCGTTAGCATCGTAAGTCCACGCGGTGGTAACGGTAACGACACCAGTCAGAGTCGTCATGCTGGATGTCTCGCTGAGCTGGTTGCCACGTGCGTCAAACGTAGAGTGAGTGGCATGGCCGAGTGCGTTTGTTTGCGACGTAAGATTACCTGCCGAATCATACGCATAGCGAGTTAGATTGCCCAACGCATCGGTTTCGCTCAATTGATTGCCTTTGGTATCATATGTAAATGTCGTTACGTTTCCTAATGTATCTTTCGTAGATAAAACATTGCCCTTCGAATCTAATTGGTTTTCAGTGACCGCACCAATTTCATCAACTTGGCGCAGTATCTGGCCATTGACTCCGTAGGTAAACGTCTGACGGTGCCCAAGAGGATTGGTTGTCGAGGTAGTATTCCCACGCGAGTCGTAGGTATAGCTCGTGGTATTCCCCAGCGGATCCATTTCAGAAGTAAGATTATTATTTGCATCAAATGTTCGGCGTGTGATCGCCCCTCGAGCATCCAATTGGCCAACGGTGTTACCACGACTGTCGTATTCGACAGTCAGCCTATTACCGTTTGGATCGGTAATGGATTCCACCAAGTTATTCGGGTCGCTGGCGAGCGCGATAGGATTGCCAAGAGAGTCCACGATCCGGACCAGCCGGCCCTGTGCGTCATAGTCTGTCTTTGCGCCTTTACGTCCTAACGGGTCGACGATGTCCTCTAGATAGTGAGCTCGATCGAGAGCGTACGTCAGTTTCGTTTCGTTACCTGTTCCGTCGATAACACTTGCCAAATCGCCGTTTGATGAATATTTGTACTGAACGGAGATCCCATTAGAGTCGGTGATTCGACTTATGCGTCCTGCGGTGTCGCGAACAAATTGAATATTCCTCGCGTTTTCGCCCGAAACAATTCCAAATCCCGAAAACCTGAGTGTGTTTCCGTTACGATCTGTGGCGGAAATCAGCTCACCGTCCTCGCCGTTAACTCGATAAATTGTGCCCTCACTCGTTGTTAATACATAAGCGCCACCGAAATCGAGACTTGCTGGGTTGTAGGGGATGCCGCCGGGGGCGTAAAGCTCGTTCCGCTCGTTGACTTGAAGGTAATTGTTAGTACCGGTCGAGAGCCTGCTGGTGACGCCGGGATCGGGTGTAAATCTCGGTCGAGCTAAAGTCAGATTGTTGTTGCCGAAGCCGGGAAGTATGCGAATGTCAGGCGTAAACGTGAAACCTTGACGACCCTCACCAGGGATGTTGAGGTAAACCTTTACGCCTTCACGAAGCGCACTGTAGATGCCGATGTCTTCTAAGCCACTCTTGGGTAAACCGACTCGCAAGTCGGTGTTTCGATATTCAAGTCGCCAACCGAAACCGAAGTCGCCTTCGCGGTCGGCTTGTAAAGTGTCGTAGATGCGGGTGATCTCGATCGGGATGCCGGCAACTGGGATGACCATGTCCGTAAATGACAAACGGAAATTGCCGAGCTTGAGCTCGCCGCCTAGGCCGACATTTTGCTCAACAACGTTGACCACTCCCGCGTTGGTCGCGACTTCTAAACGGATGACGTATTCGTCGTTCAGTAATAAGCTCGTGTCCCAGACGCCAAGCTCGCCACTGGTCACCGCCGTTGTGCTTTCGAAGAACTCGATGAATTCCGTTTGGTCGACGTGGCGGTAGGAAAGCTTATAGGCAGCGAAGTCGGCATGGGCGGCGGTCCCGACGATGGAAACCATGCCGGTCACCGATGCGGCGTCGGCTGGACTAGTGATAATCGCCGTTGGGATGACTTGCGGATCGCCGCCTCCCCAGCCTTCAGGGAAATCGTAGTCGAAGACAACGGTTTTCTCTGTCACGTTTCCATTCGTGTCAACGGCTCGGGCGATCGTATTGATCCGCGTGAATCGCCATTCCTCAAATGTAAACGTGGCCGTGCCAGCGGCGCTAAGCGGAATGTCTCTACCGTTCGCTGTGAGTGTCAACGACGAAATCGCTACGTTGTCAATGGCTCGAACGTACAGGACGAACGATGGTCCCCAGGGCTGGTTGCCGACAGCGTTTTCACCGGGTGTGACTATCGAACTTAATTTGGGCGCAATCGTGTCCTCGATCACTGCCAGGATAAAGCTTTGCATCGATGAACCACCGCGTGGATCAGATACCCTGAGCGTAAAGTTATGCGATCCGATCAACGATGTATTCGTCTGCCAGCGGATGCGCCCAAAGCTGTCGATCGTAGCTCCTGCCGGTGAGGTCGACAGCTCAAATCGGAGCTGATCGATATTGGCATCTTTGGCGAGCACGTCGTAGCGGAACTCAGCCCCAGCCGCCACATCGACTGGCGCGTTGCTGTTGATGACCGGTGCAATGTTTTGTGCTAAGACATCGAACTCGAATGATTCCACCGCACTCGCACCGCCAGCGTCCGTCGCAATCAACGTTATTACGAACTTGCCAGTCTGACCAACAGCCGGTGTCCAGCCAACCAGTCCCGTCGTCGCATCGACTGTCAAACCAGTCGGGCCGCGCCCCAGAGAATACGTAATCGCTGTCGATTCTGGATCGGTAGCAACGATCGAGTAAATGTAGGGAGTTCCTACGGCTCCGAAACGTGGTGAACTCGACTGAATGACCGGTGGCAAGTTGGATGCGCCGGCACTTACGCGAATCACGAACACTTGTGTTGCCGCTCCGCCGATCCCATCGATCACTTGGATCACAATTTCTTGTCGACCGATTTGGTCACCTGTTGGAGTCCAAACAATTTCGCCGGTCGTTTCGACAATCGTTAAGCCGTTGGGCGCGGCGAGAAGCGAGTAGCTTAACGGATCGTTTTCCGCGTCGATGGCCACGACGCTGTACAAGTACGCTCCACCCACTGCAGCTTCGGTCGGTGGCACGCTGGTGATTCTCGGCGGACCACCAAAACGACTCACTTTTAATTTGAACTCTTGCGTTGCGGTCGCGCCCGATGGATCGGCGACCTGGACAATGACGTTCGATTCACCTAACTGATCGGCGGCTGGAGTCCAACGAATCGTACCCAGCGACGGATGGACGCTCATGCCGACCGGTGCTTCGAGTAGCGTAAACGCGAAGATGTCGCGGTCCGTGTCCCTTACGTCGAGGTCATAAGTAAATGTTTGGCCGAGAGCGATCGATCGATTCGGGGAAGATCCGATCACTGGCGAAGCATTGACGAAGAATCCGGTAACTTTTATGTCGAACGATACGAGTTGTTCGTTTCCATCGGCAGTTGTCGCAGTAAGTTCGATTGCCTGCGTGCCTAGTTGACTTACGCTCGGCGTCCAACGGATGGTTCCATCGGATTGAACAGCTATTCCAACTGGGCCGGATACCAATGCCCATGTTACCGGCTGTCCAAGATTGTCTGTCGCTGTTATTCGGCTGAGGTAGTCTGTGGTCACAGTAGCGCTGCCGCGTGGCAACATAACGATTAATGGCAAGTTGACTGGCACTGTGTTTTCAACATTGACAGTCCAACTGGTCGTCGTTGTTCCACCCGCTTCATCCGTCACGAGCACCGTGAAGTCCTGAGAGCCGACGGCGCTAGCCGCTGGGGTCCAGGTGAGCCGACCGGTTGTGGAATCAATGACTGCGCCGGTAGGTGATTGAGTCAATGTGTAAGTGAGTGCGGTCGATTCGGCGTCTTGAGCGATGATGTCGTACGAATAGACGTGACCAACGTAGGCGATGGTGGCAGGCACGACGGCGGAGCGTCGTGGCACACTGAAGACTGGCAACGAATTGGGGGCCGCGACGGTGATTGAAAAATCTTGCAGCGTAATCGAACCGGTACGATCGGTGGCGCGAAGGATTACGAGATGCTCGCCGACTTGTGCGATCGTCGGACGCCATGCAACCAAACCGCTATTCGGGTCGATGCTCATACCAGCGGGTGCGAGCGATAGGTCATAAACGATTGCGGAACCATCGATGCTGGTAGCTATCGATGCATAACGGAAGACTTGGCGAGCGATGATGTCGGTATTAGGTTTGGTAACGAAATGCACACCACCGGTGACCGATGTGTTGGTCGGCCGGAGAGTGAAATCGTTGCCCGCGAATATTGCATCGGTTGCTAGTGTCACCGACAAGCCATCGCGGCCAGCTACGTCCGCCCAACTGGCTGGCAGATCGGGTCGAACGCGATAAGTCCCAGCGGCCAATCCAGCTAGAGCGTAGTTGCCGTTGCGGTCGCTCGATCCAAACGGCTCGTCGTCATCCAGGGAACCATCGTTATCCAGATCGGCGTAGACGCCCCAGTTTGCGATCGCGGTATCGTTTTCCGTTTCGAGCTTGCCGCGAATTTGGCTCAGGGCCAGTTGCGCGATGGCGATATCGTTGGTAGCAGTTTGGTTGGCGGTAACGCTAATGTTCTGAAGCGCCGGAGTGGCGAAACCGGCTGTCGGCGAAACGCGCAGCGGATAGATTCCTGGCAATAAACGATTGAACGTGTAGTTGCCAGTCGCGTTTGTCACTGTTCGTTGTTCGGTCGGATCAGGGAACGAGTTGTCATTGGTGTCGATAAACAACTGCCAGCCGAAGAGCGGAGTCGAGTTATTAGTTAGCTTGCCAGCGATATTACCGCGCAACTCTGGGACGATGTCTACAGTGAAACTTTGAGTGTCGAAACCACCGCGCCCATCTTCAACCGATACGGCAAACGGTGCTGCCTGTGCGAAGGCTAGGCCCGAGGTCGGCTTGGGGTAAACGTCACCTGTACCGGATCGTACTGCGATGTGTTGATAACTCGATTTGTCACGCATTGTTTGAGCTTCGACTGAACTAAAGTCGAGATCGAGGACCAACGCAGGATCGGTGGAATCGGCCTGCTTCGACATCGATTGCTGCAGCAGAGTTTGCGGACGGGCGACGTTCCAAATTCGCACCATTCCAATTTCTCCATTGAACTTTGTGGCGGTGCCCGCGATAAAAACTTCGGTATCATTTTCGTAGCCAATTGTGAGATTAGCCGTGGTTGTAGCTACCTGCTGGCCATCGACGAACAGCGAAAGTTGCTTGGTGATGTCGTCAAAGGACATGGCGAGGTGATACCAACGCCCGACTTCGCGATTTAGGTTGTAGGTTACAAAATCATCTGCGGACGAAGACGTTGTCGCACCCACCGTCGCTCGCAGGATGCCACTCACAATTGAAAGCCGGTAAGAGGTCCCGGAGAATCCGTTGGTCTTTCTGATCAAGGTCTCACTCGAACTGAGTCCTGCAAACTTGAACCAGCCTTCCGCCGTAACACTGGCTGGTTGCAGCGCCGCGGTCGCCGGTACGATCAAGTGTTGACTGATCTGCGTAAGCTCATTCAATCGAGCTGCATTCAGACGTGCGTCCCAGGTTACCAGTCCGCTGATCGGATCGATCGTTGCACCCTCAGGGCCATCCAGTAAGCGGTAGCGCAGTGAGTCGTTGTCGGTATCAGCGGCCTTGACAGAGTACGTGAAGCCTTCGCCCGCCCCGATGGTGGTTTGCGGTAGACTGCCGATGAGTGGAGCGCTATTCTCGCGAGCGGGCACTACGTCTATGTTGAAGGATTGTGTGCTGATGCCTCCACGCCCGTCGCTGGCAGCGATCGTGACCAATTGCAATCCGATCTGCTCAGCGGTAGGTGCCCACAGAATTTGTCCCGTTTCCGCATTGAGAATCAGCCCACCTGGCGCATCGACTAGCTCGTACGACACAACGTCGTCATCGGGGTCAATCGCGAGAGCGTCATAGCGATAAACCTTCGTCGGATCAAAGCGATTGAAGATGACGCTCGCCGTGTCGTCGCCCCGATTGGCCACGATGATATCGTCTCGCCCGTCTCCATCGGCGTCTTCGATCTTTAGTGACGCCGGTTGATCGCCCACAGAGATCGCTTGAGGTTTCGCGAATTGAAGTTGTCCACGCCCGTAGAGGATAGAGACTTGGTCGAGTCCGCTGATGGCTGCGGCGAGGTCGACGCGACCATCTTGATTAAAATCGGAGAGTCCTATGGCTGTCGGCGAGCCGGGTAATGCGACGTACACTGGTGATGTAAAATTGCCCGTTCCGTTACCTGGCAAAATCATGAAGCGCTTGGTGTCCGGCAACGACACCACAATATCAGTAAAGCCGTCGCCGTTGACGTCGCCCGCGAGCACATCGTTTGGCCGATCGCCTAGTGGAATGGGCACGGGCGCGGCAAACGTCAGGTTATTGTTGCCTTGCAAATACCAAACCGTGTTGAGGCCCTCGTCCAGCACCAGCAGATCTTGGCTGGAATCCGCGTTCACGAACGCTGCCGTGACGGCAATTGGAGTGCGACCGACCGAAACATCGGTTCGAGTGTAAGCACCGCTGGGTCCCGCAAAAATCGAAACAGACCGACCGGATCGATTCACCGTGATGATCTCGTTCGCCAAATCCTGGTTGAAATCTGCGACGACTAAACTGACAGGACCGTTATCGGTAAGCAAATCAGGCTGTTTGACGAGTTGACCAAGATTATTGCCCAAGAACCATTTAACTCTTGAGTTATCAAAATTCGTCGCCAGAACGTCGTCGTTGCCGTCGCCGTTGAGGTCAGCGGAAACGATATCCGTCAAACGCTCTCTGGTGGCATAAAGAATGGTTGCATAATCGCTTCCATCGGGAGAGGACAGAATCAGCTCATCTCGACCATCGTTGTCTAAATCACCGAATTCGACATAGCCAGCATTAATAGCCGGATCGTAAGTGATGCGCTCTTTAAAGGTACCATCGCCATTGCCGCGCATGAAATTCAACTGAGCCGCGCCAAGGGAGTCTGTAAAGAGAATGTCTTGATGACCGTCGTAGTCGAGATCTTTGATAAAAACGTGGCCGTACAATTGCCGCGGATCGGAAGCTGGGATAACCGTTGGTGTTCCAAATGTTCCATTGCCAACGCCGAGATGGACTCCGATCGCCTGGGAATCGTAAACCACTAAATCGGGTATGCCATCTTCGTTTACGTCGCCCGAGGCGAGTTCGGCGGGCGAGGAATAGTCGGGGATTGTCACGCCGTAGGGATTGGAGATCGGTGCCGCAAACGTTCCATCCCCCACTCCTGGGAGAATCGCGAGTTGAACGTCGCCTCCCGAAAGTCGGTAAGCCGTCGCCACATCCAAATTGCCATCTTGGTTAAAGTCAGCAACGGTAAGAGTTCCTCGGTAATCGCCTGTTGAGGAACCCAGAGAAGAAAACAAGAAGCTGGTTGCTTGCTGCCAAGTGCCTGGATTTGCTACGTCATAGAGATAGATATCCACGGACGTGTTATTCTTACGAGCAACGAAATCCAAATATCCATCACCGTTGAAGTCTCCCGGGACAACTATGTTTGTTGAAGATAACGGGTTGTACGTGATCGTAAATGTTCCATCTCCATTGCCTAATGCGGCCACAAATTTCGCATCTGGGCCGTTCTGCACTCCTCCCCGCCCAAGCCAAAAAACATCCAGATTCCCATCTTGGTCGAAGTCGCCAACAAAACCCTTATCTATAAACCCGCTGGCTAAGTTTGGAGTGGCGACGAATGGCGCAGCGAAAGAACCGTCACCTAGCCCAAGCCACGTCCTAGAAGGGGCTTGATAGGTGGCCGACCACAAGTCAACGATTCCGTCATTGTTAAAGTCACCCGTCTCAAAAAATTGTTGGTACGTGTTCACTGCAGTAGTGAACCTCAAAATGTCGTTGGTCGCAAACTCCCCTGGTCGATCTGCGAGTATCACGCTGACAGTGGAATAAAAGCTATTCCCAGTAACAAATTGGGTACTCTTGAACGCGACCAAATCAAGCATCCCGTCAGCAATTCCCGGTGAGTTGAGTTTTGGGCGTGATCGGTGTTTTAGGGTTGGTTTTCTGGCTGTGATCCAAGTGTGTCGATCCCTTCACCGAGTGATT
>JAWXCK010000064.1:0-5699 GCA_034408855.1 Pirellulaceae bacterium | reverse complement strand
GGTGGGTTGTTTTTCTTCAACTTTGGACATCGGAGTGATGCCTCAAAAATCCAATGCGAAACGGGTGTCCGTTGAAACTTCGGTTTTTTATTCGTAACGCTAAATAGTCAATTTTGACCCACAGATTTGGGTGCGCCGATTGTTGATTGGTTCAATGCGGGCTCTGCCATCCCTCAACAAGACTTTGAACAACAGTTGAAGGAGGGACTTGTAGCTTGCCAAGCTCGAATTGACAACGAAGTTGCGGCGATTCCACACCGTCGCGGAATGGGGTGAACACTTACCATGGCCTTCATTGTATGGCCTAAGCTGTTTCTCGTTCAGACAGCGAATGCTATAGGCTAATTTAGTCAGCCGCACATTTGGCTTTCAATCTATTGCTTGCCGACTAAGATTTTTCGATCTAACTGAATTTCAAAAGCCGCAATCCGATCACGGACTTTTCCTCGGGTGATACCGAGGATTTCGGCGGTCTTTGATTGATTGCCACCCGTTGCTTCCAGCACCCTCGCGAACAGACGACGCTCGACTTGAAATATGGTTTCCTCATATAAATTCGCCGATCCCTCCGCAATCCTCTGCTCGATAAACTGGGTAAGTGAAAAACCGTTGTCGGTTTGGTTCGTTAAGCTAGATGAAGCTTCGTCGGGAAATTCTGACGATGAAATCGACGATTTTTCCTTCTGGCGATCTGACTCGCTTTGAATCGCGACCTTCTTACTCTGAGTCGCGAAGCCGTCGGTCGTCGAACTCGGAGTTCCAAAATCGCGGAGGAATATCGGAAGGTTACTCGGACCAATGACCGTGCCAGTTGTGTTCAAAAGTGACTGACGGACGGCCGACTGCAACTGACGAACATTTCCGGGCCAATCATAATTGACAAGCAATTCCAAGGCTTCCGGTGAAATACCGTTCAACTCCGGACGATTCATCTCGGATTTCGCCCGACGGAGAAAATACTCTAGTAATTGTGGAATATCGTCCAATCGGTCGCGCAATGGCGGGATCTGAATCGTGAATCCATTTAAACGGTAGAGCAGATCTTCACGAAACTCATTGTCCTTGACCATTTGTTCTAGGGGCCGATTCGTGGCCGCGATGATGCGAACATTCGTAGTGATCGATTCGTTCCCTCCAACTCGCTCAAATTTCTGTTCTTGTAGCAGTCGGAGAACCTTTCCTTGTATGACGCCCGACATATCACCGATCTCGTCCAGAAAAATGGTGCCGCCGTCGCACTGTTCGAAACGTCCTTCGCGACGACGTTCTGCCCCCGTAAACGCCCCCTTTTCGTGCCCAAAAAGTTCACTTTCTAGCAACTGATCTGGGATCGCAGCGCAATTCACAGCCACGAATTTGTTGTCACGACGTTCACTATGGTTTACCAAGGCACGAGCTACTAATTCCTTACCACTACCGCTTTCCCCGCGAATGAGCACCGCAACATTCTTCGAGGCAACTCTACCGATACCTTTGTAGACTTCCATCATCGCCGTCGACTTGCCAATAAAACGCTCGCCGCCGCCATCGGCATCACCAACCGGAAGTGCAACGGGCTCGTCCATCAACCTGCGGGCATTTGCTGCACTCAAAGTCAGATTTCGAAGCTGCTCGATATTCAGCGGCTTTGAAAGATAATCGAACGCTCCGGCTCGCATCGCCTCAATAGCTAATTCGCTCGACGTATCTCCGGTGATAAATATCACGGGTAGCTTGTGATCAAGTGCTTTAATTTTTCGAAAAAGCTCTAGTCCGTTATATTCTGGTAAAAATATATCCAGCAATGCCACTACGGGCTTCACTTCTTCTACCAGCTTTAACCCCGTGTTTCCATCCGATGCGGTCGAAACCTCAAAATCCAGATACCCGTGCAATCCTGCTGTAAGCAAGTGCCTGACGCTTCGATCATCGTCGATTACAAGTACTCTTGTCACGGTTTCGTTCCAATTGCAGCGGTATAATTTACTGGCGGTTTGCCATCGGTCTGCCGCAGGCACAAATTATGCCAACTCGCGCGACCATCGCCCATCTAGCTGCAATAGGGATAAATAGTCGATCGATACGCGACCAGCCTGGCCAATTATAGTGCATACTGCCATCTCGTCACACAGCAAAGATTCGCAACCTACGAAGTTTCCGAATATCGTATTCGCGGAATGATTTTTGCTTTCAATGATGACAAAAAGTCGTTGCCTTTTCCAATGGTTGAAATTATGAGCACCAGTTTTGCGGTAATTGATGAGTCGGCTGCGCTAGCGGCGCTGGATGGCAACCGACAGCTTCTGTGCGAGCTCGCCGTTATATTTGTGGAAGATGCGCCAGTCCTCCTCCACAATCTCGATGAGGCGATTGCCGCAGACCAAGCGGATGTAGCCCAGAGGGTCGTTCACAGCATCAAGGGCCTTAGTTCGACATTCTATGCGAAATCGACGATCGAACTAGCCGGAGCGCTTGAGGAATGTCTTCGTGTAGGAACGATGGATCCTTTGCGCAATGGTGGGGCCGAGCAACTTAAGCACTCGGTAGAAGAGTTATCGAAGCATCTAAGAAAGTGCGGCTTGGCCTCTTGAATAACGATCTCCGGTGATCTCCGGTGATTGTTGGCCGTGCCCCAGCTTCTCTCTTTATCGAACTAAGGTTGCAAAGCGATCGTGCGATAGCACGTTTTTGAACGAGGTGGTTTCTCGGCGACCAATTCGACTTGGGTACTTTCATACCGCGATTTACTAGGAAGTCTTTGTTTCACCTCAGCGGAAGAATTACGGTATTTTCGAGCCGCTTACTAACGGCGTTACGTTGACCACCGAAAGCGTTCATCTTGTTGAATTCGATGAGATATACGCAGCCATGACTCGCCTGGCTAGTCAAACAGGATGCCGCTCAATGAAGCGATTTAATGTAGGAAGTGCGACTAGCTCAGCGCCTTTTGGCATCCTGTTTGCGTACGATCCCTCTCATTCGCTGAAATTGTTGGCGAACTAATTTTTAATCTTACGGAGTCAGTCATGAGTACAAAGACGAATGCAGGAAATTGGAAATCGATCGTTGGCGCAGTGAAAGAAAAGTTTGGAGAGTTTACAGGCGACGAATTAAGCCGAGCTGAAGGAAACTTGGACCAATTGATATCGCTTGTGCAGCAAAAATCCGGTGAGAGCCGCGAATGGGTTGAGGATTTCATTTCCAACGCGGGTGGAAATGCACAAGATGTTGCGCATCGTGTCTCGAAAGTTGCTTCTGATTATGCGAATCAAGCAACGGACGTCATTCGCGACAACTATGAATATCTTGCCGACGGAGCGCAGCGCGGTTACGACAACACGCTCAAAACCGTTTCGCGACGCCCAATGGAGTCCGTTGCAATTGCACTCGGATGTGGCGTTCTGACCGGTCTTATTGTTGGACTCTCGATGGCCAGCAAGCGGCATTATCGATAATGAGCAACAGCAATCATGATGCTTCGGATTATGTACGTCGAATGGAGGAACTCCGCTCGATGGGCCGAAGGGATGTCAAGCGTATGTTCCAGGAGGTTGAGCGAGTCACCGATTGGCGAGAGCACGTGCGATCGCAACCATTCATGTCAACGCTTGCGGCGGTAGCAGTCGGCTTCATCGTGGTGAAATCGGTAGCTTCCGGGCCAGTGAAAATATATCCGGAACAGAAAGCTACACCGAAAAACGCGGGCACTTTCCGGCGAACTTCAGCTACCTCCGGACTGCTTGCATTGATGGGTGGAGTTGCCAGTACGGTTGCCCGGCAGTGGGCAACGGAATTTGTAAAACGTCAATTGAAAGCCTCAAATCATGTCAACCCGTCTCAACCGAGTTCAATTCAACGGTAAACATGGCGGCGCTCCTTGGACGGCAGGTACTTCCGCGCCGTCAGACGCGCCCGCTAAAGCTGACCTTGTCGGTCAACTTGAGCAAGCTGTGCAGACTCGCCCAGGAACGGTTTTGGTCGTTGGTCTTGTTGTAGGAGGAATCTTCGGATGGTTGGTCTCCAAAATCGCACGATGAATGACGACGTAAAAAACCCAAGTCCGCTTCGCGGTTTTGCCGACCAAGCAGCGGAGGTAACAAGTGATATTCTTGAGTTGGCCGAACTTCAGGTTGGGCTAACAAAAGCAGATGTCGTACTAGCAGCGAAAGTCGCGAAATTTCCATTTATTTTTCTTGTAATTGGTGCATGCACTTCCGTCGCAGCATTGCCGGTTTTGATGTTGGGTTTAACAGGTTGGCTTTCAGCGAATTCAAATTTGTTGCCTTGGCATTCCCAATTGATCATCGGCGGTGCATTTATGCTGTTAGCCGTGATTGCCATTCTGCTCTCATTCCACGGCCTTGTTCGGGCTATTGGTATTTTTCAGAGGTCGACTGATGAGCTGTCCAAGAATGTGGCATGGCTCAAAACAATTTTCCGTGGCGCTTAGTCGAGCCACATTTCACTACCTAACTTTTTCACTACGAGGTACTCATAATGGGTTCTGGAACACAAAATACAGCGGCGACAGCAAAGAAGCCGACCGATCAAATGTCGGATAAACAAGAGCTCGCACAGGAATGCAGCGAACTGCAAGAAGATTTTCAATCTTTAGTTGAAGATGTTGGTACTTCTGTCGCCAGTTACTGTCGCAAGCGGCCCGCCATGGCTGCCTGTATGTTGTTTGCCATTGGCTTCTACGTTGGATGGAAAGTAAAACCTTGGTAAGCTTCGCAAGTAATTTGCCGCTTCCAACTTTTTACGGAGTCCGTTTTTTTACGGCGCGGCTGAGTTCCACCTGTTGCTCACACGAAACTGACGGACGATCGCATGGTTACTCAGTCTGCAATTCGCAGAAGTCCTAAAGTAACGATCGGATTGGCAGTTGATGATCTGCGACTCTACCGATGCCTTATGACAATTTCGCTTCGGGCGGCTGGATATATCCCTATCAGCGTCGTAGACGGATTCGATGCGTGGTTGATCGCCGAAATTGTGGAACCCAACGTCATCATAACTGACCTTGACATGGTGACTTGGGGCGGAGTGCAATTGATTGAAGCTATTAGATTGTCTCGAAACATACGAGTTTGCCACGTTCCCATTATCGTCTGCAGCGCAACACAGGACGCTTTATCTATCCAAGAAGCCTTCGACGCTGGCGCGACCTATTTTTTGTCGAAGCCAATCGATATTTCAAAGCTTTGCAGGCTTATCACTTTTTAGCACTAAACTAATGCAGCCGCTTTGGAGCAAAACCTCTCTAAATTGGCTTCGCGTCGAGCTACGATGACCAGCTACTCAATATCGTTTGGCCCTGGCATCCGTCGGTCGCTTAACGAATGCTACAACCAGTTCAAATTGGCATGGTCTATCCCGCTGAAGCGGTTGGGATAGGTTGAAATTCGTTCGGCCACGGAACATACTTTTTGCCTTGCAACGAGATTCAGAATCAGAATGAGAGATCGACGCTTTGTGGCTGGGCACCGCGGCGGACCGCTGGATAAACGTAGCCACGTCCTTCTAGCTCGCTGGGCTGCCGACTGTGCAAACGCAGTGCTTCATCTCTTTGTTAGGTCCAGTGCCGACGATCGCCCCATAAGGCGGTGGGACGAAATAAACGTATCTTCTCACCGCTAGCAAATCGATAGAATCGGATCTTTTGCTGCGGCGAGGATGTTGATGGCGAGATTTGGAGCGGCAGGATCGTGGCGAAGGTG
>JAWXCK010000063.1:0-20608 GCA_034408855.1 Pirellulaceae bacterium | reverse complement strand
TGGTTTTTGCAATCACTCAGTCCAGTGTTTTCCTTGTATTTCACGGCTAAAATCGATTGCGGATCACGAAAACCACCCACAGTTTCTGCGGAAGAGCCACTTTTTAAAGAGGCTTGCGAGTTTGTGTTCTCGTTGCCGCAAATTTAACAACCCGATTTGCTCAGCATAAGAGCAATATGACGTAGCGGCCGATGTAATATGCCCCGGCATCGAACTGAAGTTGCGGTCGGTCCGTTGCCTTTGCTATCTTCCTTCGATATCGAAATAGGAACTCGATTGAATTTCTTTAGAAAGGCTATAGGTGTCGAGCATGGTTGCCAGTGGGAAAGCGCGTCCTCTCTCGCGTTGGCAAATAGCCATCAAATACGTCCGCGATAGCTACCGAGCGATTCGCGGTAAACCACCCAAGCACACCACGGATCTATTGTATGTTCGACAGGGCATCGCAGCAGCGAAGCCGCGGTTAGAGCTACAAAATAATTCCGTATCCGAAATCGAATGGCAGCTATTGAGCAAGCTCGTTGAGGAGTCATCACAATTCCCCGGCCCGATCATCGAAATCGGAGTTCTCGCAGGCCGGACAACGCAACGCCTAGCTTTGCATAAAGCCGCTCATCAGAAAATTATTGCTGTCGATAATTTTTGCTGGAATCCATGGGGACTGTCGCCTGACGAGCAATGGACCCTCGTTACGCATGCCTTAAATTACTTGATAGCCACCAAGCATATCGAAGTTCAACGTATCGATAAGAACGAATTCTTTGAAACCTATAATGGCCCGTCGCCGTCGTTGGTTTTTCTGGATGCGATGCACGATTACGAAGAGACCAAAAAGGACATCCTTTGGGCACGTCGGGTTGGCGCAAGCATCATTTGCGGTCATGACTACGCCACAGATTTTCCGGGTGTTCTCCAGATCGTCGATGAGCTTGGCGGACCGTTTCAACTCTCTGGTTCGGTGTGGCGATTAGCCTCTTAAACAGTTATGCAACGATCGTCAGGCGAATTTCCGCAAACTCAAGCATCCGAAAGGATCGAGAATCGAACTCAAGATTCATTCGCTCGAAGAATCCGTGATGCCTGGAGAGTTCTTCGCGGAAAGCCGGTGAAATATACCAGGGCTGCAACGCTCGTTTCGACCGCCTCTGTCACGAATCCATCGTTCGTAAACGACGCAGATTTTAGATTCCTGCTAAAAGCCATCGAAGCGTCGGCCTTTAAACAGGGACCTTTGGTAGTTCTGGGTAGCAAGTATCCACAGCTCATCACTGCGATGTCTTGCTTGAAGCAAACCGATCAGCAACTGGATATCGTTCTCGGCACAAAAACTCGGCAAGAAACGTTCACTTGTCCGTCGTTGACTCTTGGGTTGGAGAGAGTGAACAAAGTTTGTCTGCATGAGATCAGTTTCAACGAATACCTTCAGGGCATGGCCGATTCGCTCTCGCCGCTCATCGCCGTCAATGCCGACTTCACGCCTGATGAACTTAGTCACATATTAGTGCTAGCGCAAGAAAGGGGCGTAGAAGCGGTGATTGGACTAGGTTATGAAGCTAAAAGTCAATGGATTGCTCAGTTGGTCCACCAATACTCCGATGTCGAAACCGAAGACAAACTCTGGAAGATAACGTTTAAAGCTAGCGTCATCGGCACACGTTCGGACCTTTTCACCAGCCCAGCATCTAAGCGATCGCCTTACTTAGCTGTCAAAACCGATGATTCGCTCGTTTCGATCATTGTGCCAGCATACGATGCACGCGAGTTTATCCACGAGGCGCTTCGCGATGTTGAGCTTCAAACGCACAAAAACTGGGAGCTTATCATTGTCGAGGACGCGTCGCCCCAAACGATCGAAGATCTTGTCGGCGAATTTCGCAATCGCGTCCCCAACAACAAGGTGATCTTTCATCGCAAACCTACCAATACTGGCGCGAGTGCCACTCGCAATGTTGCGATGCAACTTGCCCGTGGCCCGTACTTTGCATTTCTTGATGCGGATGACCGGTGGCTTCCCAATCACCTCTGCCGAAAAATCGATTTTCTCGAACAAGGCCAAGCCGATATCGCGTACTCGTCAGTTGATCTTTATGACCATGCGACAGGGCGATCCTTGAGCGATTATGGGCCGGATGTACAGGAACGAGTCTATTTTCCCGATTCGCTATTTCTACGCAATTTTATACAGCCATCGGGTGTCGTTATGCGACGCAGCGTGATCGTAGAAGTCGGGAGTTTCGATGAAAGCATCTTCTTAGTGGAAGATTACGATCTCTGGTTGCGTGCGATCCGCGGTGGCAAGTCATTCATTTACGATCCCAAGATAACGACACGCTATCGTAAGAATCACGCGACTGCATCGACGACTGGTCGAATGGTGATGTGCTACGACGGGATTGCTCGCGTTGCATGTCGAAATGGCGATCTGCTAAAAAACGACCGCCTTCGCAAAGTTTTGCTATCTAGGAATCTCATTACAGCGGGGTTGGCACACCTTGGTCACAAGCCATCGATTCACAACTGTTGCGATTTCAAACAAGGGCAAGCACTACTTCAGGCTGCGTGCGATTTAGACGCATCACTCTGGAATGCCCAGCGTTGGGCCCAACTTGCGAAGATTGTTACTCAAAGCCGAACGTTACCGTTCTTTCGAAAGACATTTCGACGACAGTTTATGAAGTGCTGTCAAAGCCAGGTGCAGCTTGGCTCGTTCCGTCCGGCCGCGTAGTCCGAATGCACTCTATCGTTGGTAGTTCCGCCTACGCAGCGCGTCGATAGCGATTCCATCGAATGTTTGTTTCAAACCGCTTTTTCAGGAGCTTGTATCGATAGTCCCACCAGGTTTTCAAGAATCGTTCTGGTCGCTCCGCACGAAAGTCTCGCCACTCGGTGCGTTTTAGAAAGCGTCGAAAATCGCGCGCGAACGGATGATCGCAAAAATACTGCCATGGCTTGGACGGCGAGCAGTAGTGAATAATCCAAGGATCAGACTTAAGCCGTTTAAACTGATCCCAATCGAAAGGACTTTCCCGCCAGTCAGGATAGGTAAAGATGTGGGCTCCTTGGTTCCATCGATGGTCGAGACATCGCCATTTTCCGGCTAGAACGACGTTGAGTGCGTACTGATCCCACCACAAAACATGGGCCCGATGTTGGCGGAGGCAATCAAATACTTTGTCAGCCACGTCCTCTGAACGCCACTGAGCGATATTGATTACTAACAAACCGCTGTTAAAGTACATGCCGTTCTCTGGGATCCCTAGCTCGCGATAGTTGGCGACAGGAAAGGCGGCTGCAAGATTTGGATTGCACTGTTCAAAATTAGTCAGTGATTTCGATGCGTCGATGAAAGGTGCTGCATAGTCTTGCACGGCCAGCACCGAATAGTCTTCTTGCGGTTCATTCCAGAGATGTACCAGATTCTTGCGAACCAACATATCCGCGTCCAGGTAGATGGCTCGCGTTACATTGAGTGGGAGCAGTTTTGGGAGCATCAGTCGCAGGTACGCGGCCAATGAAATATGATCGCTAACGGGGAGATCGCGAACCAAGTCGATATTAGGTTCGAGCCAACTTACCGACATGCGTGGGTCATTCCAAGATCGCAACAGACGTTCCTTGGAATGTTCCGATATCCCACCGTCCAGGATGAACAATCGCATTCGCTGCTGCGGCTGTAAGCAATCGATGGCCGATCGAATCGTAACCGCCAGCGGCATCGCATACCGTTCATCCGCACCGCTTACCACGACGATTTCTTGCTCGGCAAAGTTGCAAGTGCTAGCTCGTTCTAAGGACATTTGACTATCATATCAATAGGGGCAAACTAAGCGGCAGCGCGAGGTTGCCAATTCTGAGTCGGACGCGTTTTCTTGAAAGGGGAAGGTGGCGGAATATCGGACGCAACGCGATCGCGACGAAGGTTTTCCGAAGCCAGAAGCTTCATGCCTTCAAGCAGTAATTCGATGCGTTTCGGTTGGACGCGCCAAGCTCGCAACAAAATTCTGCCTGCCCGGGCAGGGTCGGCCGATGGATCAAGTGCCGGATCAGACTTGCGATGAAAATCAGCCGCCAATTTATGTGCGTTGACGGCGTAGTCTCGGCAGACTTCGCGGGCTAGCCCTGGCATGCGAAAGTAGCGTTCGGTAGTGATTGCTACTTCTTCCAGTAATCCACAGAGCTTTTGTGTCGTTGCTCCTTGATGATTCTTGCGATAGAGGCAGTGTATGCCCTCGATATGATGAAAACTTACTTTTACGGCAATGCATCGAAGCCAGTAGTCATAGTCTTCGCAGTATCGATGTGTCGTACTCCATGCGCCCACCGTTTCAAGAACCTGACGTCGCATGACGGTTGCCGACGGAGTAACAAAACTCCTGCCGAAAATGCTCTGAGGAAACTCGGTCAACTCGACGTCCGTAGGCCCCCAAACACCAATTTCTTCGTCGCTCCCATCGGCCACCATCTGTACGGTGGAATAGACAATGTCTTTAAACGTTTTCTGCAGATTCATTACCGACAATGCCAAGTGGTCAGAATGCCATCGGTCGTCGGAATCCAGCAACGCGACGTATTCGCCAGATGATTTGGCGAACGCAATATTCCGAGTATACCCAGCTCCAAAACTTCGATCATTGCGAAAATACTTGACTGGCGACTGACTGGCCCGCGCGAACTGGTCGACAATCTGCTGTGTTTTACCCATCGAACCATCGTCAACAACAATCAATTCCCATTTGGAATAGGTTTGCTCACCAATCGTCGCGAGAGTCGCTCCGATATACTTGTCAGCATTCCGCGCTGGCATGACTATCGAGACCAACCCTGGGATTATCGCGTTTTCAAATTCGATCGACTTCACCCGAATCCCCTCCCAAACTCAAATCTTTAAAATCTGTGGATACTTGCTAGCTCACACCAATAATGCGTGGGCTGGACACTCTAGCGCGGCATGTCGTGTAAAACATAAACCGAGCCGCTGAGCCAACGCGGACCACCCATTTCGTCGACAACCTGTATCACGCCCGGAAACTCTTCTTTGTAGTCGTGACCGCAGATGATTTTCGCGCCGATCCGGCGGGCCCATAAAATATCCTTCTTGGTCTCTTCGTAGTCGTGCATCGCATCTAGGAACACCATGGAGGGTGCTGGTCCACTGTAGTCTTCATAAAATTTGTTTTTGTCGATACGGTGAATTTGTACGTGCCCAGCGTCGACGAGATAAGCCAGCGAGTGCTTCACCAATCCCCATTGCTCTTCGGGTGTCAGTCCCCAGCCATTCCAACAAAAGTTATCGACGGCGATGATCTTTTGACTATCCGCTTTGAGTAAGGCAAGCCGTTGTGTCGTGCGACCCGCTAAAACGCCGACCTCGATGATCGGGCCTGTATACTGCGACGATTGCTTGACCATCTTGGCGAGCAATTCCCATTCGACTTCAGAAACCGAATAATTATCAAGATCGATTTTGGGACGCGCGGCAACAGGTGCGGGTTGCTGATAGGCTGAAGCTGCGACTAACGGTTCCATGATTCCGAGCGTATGCTTGGGGCTCTTTCCTCGTATGACGCGGAATCCATCTCGAAAGAAGGTCATCGCAGATTGAGTTCGACCATAGGAACCAGGATGTTTTGCTATCATTTTTAGAGTTCTAAAATCGTGTCGAGTTACAAAAAGTTCATGTTCGGTTTTGACTTCCTACTAAATCCGCCGAGCTCACTCAAGCCCAATCGACGCAGCCTATCGGGGGCTGCCACCGGATGGCTTGCGCCGTGCCGCTAAGAAAGTCAAAGGATTTAGAATCTTCTATTGCTTCGGAAAATGACCCATTACTAAAATAAATCGAATGACTCGAACAACTTGAAGGAGGAATATCGAAAATGAAATTTGGAGTACTTACCTTCAGTTATAAACATTTCGAGTTTTTCAAGGAGGAACTTGAACAAAGAGGGGGGTATTCGGTCAATCTTGGCGACAATATGCAAACTCTCGCCACGCGAGCCATGTACCAAGAAATGGGGATTCTGGAATCGGAAATCATTAGCGTCGATCGCGACGGCCTTTCCGAATACGAAGGGGAGCCAGTTGTATTGCCGTTGAATGCATGCCTGTTCGATTTTTGCTTCCCTTTGTCGCCTGCAATCATTCCCGTGTTTATCGGATTCCAATGCTCTGAGTCGGTCGTAAACGAGAATCGCAATTTACTAGTGCAACATGAGCCAATTGGATGCCGAGATCGTGCGACATTTGACCTATGTATCCATCATGGGATTGCCGCCTATGTTTCGGGTTGCCTCACTATGACTTTTCCACCACGCGAGAAAGCACCGTCAAATGGAACAACCTTTGTCGTCTATGGTTCTGGAGCTGGCAAATTCCCGCACGAAGTACTTGCGTCGATCCCGCACGAGCGACTGCAATCGCTTGAATTGGTCTTCCAACGAAAGCTAGTGCATGAATTTCCGTTGAGTAAACATGGACAACAGATGGCGGAAATCCATGCTGCACGCCTATTGGAAGACTATCGAGATCGGGGAAGCCTTGTCATCACATCGTTGCATCATGCAGCGACACCTTGTATCGCTTCGGGAATCCCGGTGGTCATTTGTCGATTGTATGACGATAGCCGATTTAGTTATTTAACAGACATTTTGCCTGTGCATCTTCCCGGAAACTTCTCAAATATCAATTGGTTATGCGAGGCCGTGCGACTTGATTCTACTCGCGATCTGCTCAAAGAGAATTTTACAACGGCTCTCTCGAAGGCGATTCAATCGCTAGCAATCGCCTGACCCACCCGTAGCCGTGTTGAAGACATGCGTTGCCTTCATTTACGAGTATGTTAGTTTAATTCATTCTGATGCCAAAGTTTTATTATATCGGTACTCATCGAGAGGTAGCTCATCATGCAGCACCGCTCTCCAGCATTGGCATGAAAGTCGCGGAACCAACCGAGGCGTTGAGGATTGCCGAAACGGGTGATATATGCCTGTTCTATAACGAGTTTTTCTCGCATTTTAGAACTGCTTGCGAAGAACTCAATAGCCGCAGATGCGGTACGCTTTACGTAATCGACGGCATATTGGAATGGCGAAGTCTTTGGGATTTTCCTGGCCATTTGGCATGTCTTTGGGCCAACCGTCCGGTCATTGGGCATAAAATCGCGTGCATTGGTCGAGCCCAAGCCCGGCTACTCGAGTCTTGGGGGAATCTCGGAAAATGCGAGATAGTCGGGTTGCCTCGCTTAGACCATCTGATCGGACGTAAACCACGCGTCCGTCAACCGGACGAACCATTTCGTCTGCTGATCATGACGGCGAAATCACCTTCGTTTAACGATGAACAACGAATCTGCATTCTGCGAGGCCTTTGTGATCTTCGCGATACGCTCGAACAAATAAACTCATCCGCCGATCGACCTACTATCGAACCGATTTGGCGAATTACGGCCGGCTTAGCCGAAGAGATTGGCGTCGAGAATGCCCTTCGTGATACTATTGGAGCCGATCTCTCAACTATTCTCGAGAGTATCGATGCCGTCATCACCTCTCCTTCCACCTCGATGCTCGAAAGTATGTTGCAGGGCGTTCCCGTCGCGATTCTCGACTATAACAATTGTCCACACTACGTACCTGCCGCTTGGACGATTACGGCTCGTCAGCATTTCGATTCGGTACTGCGGGAACTCCAATCTCCCTCGCCAGCCAAAATGCTTTATCAGCAGACGATCTTACATGACAATCTGGAGTGCCGAACACCAGCGACACCGCGACTGCTCAATTTGGTGACAGAGATGGCAGGCATTGCGGCGGAGTGCATTCAACGGAAAACCCCGCTAGTGTTCCCGCGACGAATGCTTGTCGATGGACAGGACGGCCATCACATTCCGGAAGAGGAATTCCAACTCGAACGACTTTTTCCTGATCACCCGGTCTTTTCGAATATGGACCGTGCCTTACTGCAAATAAGCTTGGGGCACGCAAACGTCGAGCTCGAACATACCAAGACGCAACTGACACTTACCAAAGATTCGCTTGCAAAAACAGTCCGAGAACTACAACTCACTCAAGATTCGCTGATGCATTCGGCCGACGAATTGCAAGCTACTAAAAATGCCGTAGAGCATACAGTCCGTGAGTTGAAACTCACACGAGGCTCTCTGACGCATACGGTTCGCGAATTGGAACTTACACGAGGATCTCTGACGCATACGGTTCGTGAGTTGGAACTTACACGAGACTCTCTGACGCATACGGTTCGCGAATTGGAACTTACACGAGACTCTTTGACGCCTACGATTAACGAACTAGAGGCTACTAGAATCGCATACGAACAAGCGATTTCCGAGTCAGCCAATAAATCGAGGGCTTTTGCCGCTACGCATAGGGAATTACAACAAGCAAAGGGGGATTTCGAAGAATCGCAAAAGGAAGTCATTCGTATTCAAACAGAAGCCGAGCAAGCTTTACTTGCCTTTCAAAGTTCCACAAGCCTACGGATTGGTTTGGCAATTACGTCGCCTTTTCGAGCTATTAGACGGATATGGAAAAATCCAACTTCTCGCGACTTGAGATAAGTCCAAGACCAATTCTCGCCGAATACGGATTGACCTTCGTGACTCGAAAGTTGTACGATTCCCATCTGTAACACCTGACGCTCCACACGACCGATTCATGGAAAGCAAGGATGCTTATGAATTCATCAGATAAACAATCTTCGGCTGCGCGAACTGTTCCCTTGTTAGACGTCAATCGAGGTAACGTAGCCGTTCGCGATGAAGTGATGCAGGCGATCGCGAACGTGGTCGATAGCGGCAAATTCCTTCATGGTCCGGCCGTTGGCGAACTCGAAAATGCCGTGGCAGGCATTTGCCAAACAAAACAAGCGATCGGCTGCGCGTCGGGCTCCGACGCACTATTGTTAGCACTCATGGCCCTCGACATCGGACCGGGTGATGAAGTCATTCTGCCGAGCTTCACTTTCTTTGCTACTGCCTCGTGTGTTTCGCGAGTCGGCGCGAAAATTGTCTTTGCCGATATCGATCCGAAAACATTTAACATATCACCCTCGGCAATCGCCGCGTTGATAACGCCTCGGACCAAAGCCATCATTCCGGTCCACCTCTTTGGCCAGTGTGCCGAGATGGATACTATCTGCAAGCTTGCCGATCGTCATCGAATTGCAGTCATTGAAGATGCGGCCCAAGCGATCGGGGCGGCTCATCGCAGTCGTCATGCTGGATCGTGGGGCGAGATCGGCTGCCTCAGTTTTTATCCGACCAAAAATCTCGGTGGGATGGGCGACGGCGGAATGCTCGTTTGCCAAGACGATGCGATCGCGGCCAAGTTGCGATTGCTCGCTTCGCACGGTATGCAGCCTCGATACCATCATAAACTGATCGGGATCAACAGTCGACTCGATACCATTCAAGCCGCCATCCTCGAAGTCAAAATCAAGCGACTTGGCGACTACACGCGGACGCGACAAGCCAACGCGGCCCGATATCAAATGCTAATTGCCGAAGCAGGGCTCGAGTCGAGCATGGTGCTTCCGAAGGCCTCCGCCGATTCATTCCATGTTTGGAATCAATACGGTGTTCGCGTCCTCAATGGCCGTCGAGATGAACTCAAAGCTCATCTACAGTCACGCGGAATCGGTGCCGAAATTTACTATCCCATTCCGTTGCATCAGCAGGAATGCTATCGAGACTTAGGCTATTGCGTCGGAAGCCTACCAGAAACCGAACGGGCTGCCGCGGAGATTCTGAATCTGCCGATCTATCCCGAACTCACTATCGATGAACAATTGACAGTCGTCGAAGCGATCAAAGGATTTTACGCAGCAGGAGCCGCCAGAAAGGCCGCGTAGTTCGACGGTCCCACGTTGCGTAATCTCCGACTTTGTAAGCCGTCGGCGCCAGCGGGCTGTTGATTGTATCGGAATGGTAAAATCGTAGCCCGAAGTGTAAGCGAGTGGATGCATACATTCCCTCGCTTACGCTTCGGGTTAATATATCAACAGCCCGCTAGCGGCGCACCTATTCCTTCGGTATGTTCTCGATCGCATTTTGTCGGTCGCGAAGGCGACTTATGATTGGCTGAAGCGGCCCGAGAAGTCGGCTTTGCCCCTGGATTTTTTCGAATCGCGCGAGGGCCGCCGCAATATCTTGCTTGGCCAGTTCAGGGCGTTTGAGCTCAACGTGCAATTCCACTAAGTGTAACATCGACTGAAACAAGTTGACTTGATAGAGCAACACGTCGGGATATTGATCGGCAAGTTTCTGTTGAATATCGATGGCTAACCGCAACGAATCTTCCGCCCTTAGCTTTTGACCATTCGAGATTTGTATCATCGCGAGTTTGTCGAGCGTCTGGCCGCGAAAGGCTCGGTATTCTGCAACATTCGGATGCATCGAAATCAGCTCATCGCATAGCTTTACCGAGCGCGCGAAACGCGAGATCTCATTCGATCGAGTGGAGACGCTGATACTCAACGTTGATGCCAACTCATATTTGAAGGTCCCTGATTCGGGATGCGTTTCGCTCAGCTTTTCGAAAATCGAAATGGCTTTCGATAAAGATTCTTCGGCGCGTTTCCAATCGTTCGTCATGCGTGCGATACGAACTTCGTCTCTCAGAGCTTGTGCAAACGAAACCTGATAGGCGACCGTATCGGGAAACTCGGCCGTGAGATCTTGGAGCAGTTGCAGGGCTTCTGCGTTGGCATTGGCCTCGCGCTCGAGTCGCGACCGTTGCATTATCGCGATCGATTCATCGAGAGGCTTGGCGGTTCGATTGACGAGTGGGCCTCGAAGACGCCGGTTTAAATCGAAGTTGAATCGGGAACCGATGGCGGCAAGGTTGTTATGGGTTTTGGCGAGCGCAAATCGTCCATCGGTGGTTTTGCGAACCGCGTCGGATTTTTCAAGGAGATCGCGGGCGGCATGATAGTACTCCATCGCGACCGGCATCTGACCGCGTTTGGTCGCGATCACCAAAAGGTCGTTGAGGATGTCGGCTTGGACAAAGATTAACGAAGTGTCGTCTGGCTCACGAGCTGATTGTTCTTTAATAGCATCGAGAGCGAGTTGGTACGATTGCTCAGCATTGCTCAGTTGCCCAAGTCGATGTTGGATGTCGCCGACCCTTCGTCGAGCTTCAGCGGCTTTGCCTCTCAAATCTTTTGCATTCTCGGCTGAGAAACGATCAAAAAAGCCAAGCAACGTTTCGAGCAAAACGACGTCGGCATCGCTGAGAGTCGCATCGGCCATGGTAATGACATCGCCTTCGTTCAAATCTCTCAAAATGGAATCTGATCCACCGCGACTGGCTATATTGGCGATAACGGTATCAAAGGCCTGAATGGCGAGTTCGAGATTGAACTCAGCCCGAGTTCGTTCTTTTTCGACGGTCGCCAGCGCGGCGGTCTTCTCGTGTAAGTTGATTTCTGCGCGGTCAAATTGTTGGCTGATCGCATTCAAGGCGGTCTGCAATCGCTGATTAAAAACCGCTAAGAGGGCCGCGACGGTAAGCAGCAAAGCGAAGGTTGCCGACGAGAGAGTTGCAATGGCCGGGTTTCTTCGAGACCATCGGTAGAGATGTTCGATGCGAGTGGTTCGTCGAGCAAGGATCGGACGGTCTTCGAGGAAACGCCGTAAGTCTTCTTCAAAAGCTGCTGCCGACTGATAGCGATGCTCAGGTTGAGCAGCACAGGCCTTGATAGCGATTGTCTGAAGATCGGCAGGAATTTCAGGAAAGAGCGAATGCATCTTGGTCATCGCTTCGGACACTCCCGTATGAAACAAACGGTTCTCCGGTTGATCGATGGCCTTTTCGAGCGTTAAGAGCTCGAAGAGCGTTAGGCCAAGACTGTAAACATCGGTTCGCTGGTCGGCTTGACCTCGCATTTGTTCAGGAGCCATATAGCGAAGCGTACCGACGATCTCACCGGTTTGCGTCATCCCCTCACAATCGACTCGTCTTGCAAGTCCAAAGTCGGTAACCCATACGATTCCATCGCGATCTAAAAGAAGATTGCTCGGCTTGATGTCGCGATGAAGGACACCTTGATGATGTGCATATTGGAGAGCGTCGGCAACATGCGAGATGATCTGAGCCACATTGCGATAATATGACTGGCCACGGGGACGAGATAAATTGGCTGGTACGTCATCGGTCACCGACACATTTTCAAGTGAGCCGTAGGCGCTAGCCGCAGGCGTATTGGCACGTTCAACGTCAACAGAAGAGCCCGCGGCTATCGCCGACGGCTCAGTTTTCATTAGCCCATCTTTCGTGAGCGGCACGGCGCTAGCCGCCGGTGTGTGGGGCTTGGTGACAGTCGAATCGAAAGCGCTTGAACGCAGCGGCTGGTCAGATGTCGTTAAACTATGGATCAGCAAATCGACGGCACCGGCGGTGCTAAATGTCGCTTGCGATGTCGCGCGCTTCGACGCATCGCTCGATCGACGACGATCACCCCGCAAATATTCAACAATTTCACCTAGCGTCACACCGTCGATCAACTGCATCGCATAGTATTGAACGCCATGTTCTTCGCCAATACCGTAGACGGGAACAATATGCGTATGGTGAAGACTGGCAGCCGCCTCGGCTTCGCGACGAAATCGAGCAAGCTGCTTATCGGAGCCGGACGGAATTGCCCCGATGACTTTCAGAGCGACATGGCGTTTGAGCGATAACTGTATCGCTTCATAGACGACCCCCATGCCGCCGCGCCCAATTTCGCGTACCAGTTGGAAATCGCCAAGCGACTCTGGAATACTGTGCTTTCCGAATGGAACTGCTCTACCGGAATCCGGGCGGTGCTGCTGTTCGACGCGATTAGAAACGCGCTGGACCATCGCAATCGATGGGAAGACACTTCGAATCAGGTCGGCATGCTCGGGATACTTTGCGATGTATTCGCCAATCTGAGGGTTTTCACCGGCGCTGATGCGATCGGAAAACTCTTCGGCGAGCAAGTCGACGGGATGGCGATCGTCGGTTTCCGAAGAAGTGCTGTGCGGGTCAGAAGCGGTCATTTGCGAACGTCTTTTCGAACCATGCTAGGATGAAGGCTTGCGACAATTTCGCTCAGTCGAGCGGCTGCTCGAATATAACGATTGCTTGCGGCTGTCGGCGAAAGATTCAGTATTTCCGCGACTTGAAGATTGCTGAGATGTTCGAAATGCCGAAGCGCAAGGACTTCGCGATCGATTTCTTGCATCGAATCGAGGGCGGCGTGAAGCCGTTGAGTCTCCTCGGCTTCTACGGCTGCTTGGCTGGGCGAGGTGACATCGTCGATCAGAAACCGTGCGATCGACATGCTTGTTGCTTGGCTAGTAGGCTGCGCAAGGTAGCGATTTTCTCGATCAGGATCGCGCTTTTCGCGGAAATGCTCTCGATGAAGATCGATCATGGTTTGCAGCGTTCGTTGACGCAACCAGACAAAAAATGAGACCGAAGGTGCATCGATATACTCAGAAAACCGCCGCGCGATCTCGATATAAGCTTCTTGCAGAACGTCAGAAGAGTCGAAGCGACCGCGAATTCGCGGGTCAAGCCGAAAGGTGACGATCCGCTCAAGCCGGTCTCGGTATTCCGAAAACAGTTCGGCTAGCGCCGCGTCACCACCGTCGATCAAACGTTGGAGTTCACTCGGTTGATTGTCGACCATCCATTTTCCTTAAGTCCCCATTATTCATAAAAGGATGTGGATATTCCATCCTGGGCATCGGTACCTTAGTAGAGGTTCGAGTGTTTGTTAGTCCATGTTGGTTTCTAACCCGAGCTTTTTCACCTGGTTTCCATAAGGACCCATGATATGCGATACAAAGTAGTTGTCGGTACAGTTTTATGTTTAGCAACCATTTCTTCGTCGCTGCTAGCCCAAGAAGAAAAGGGAAAACGCGAAGGATTCGATGGCAAAGCTCGAGAAATGAAGATGCGTCGAGCTGGCGAAGGTGGACCTGGCGGCCCCGGCGGCCCCGGCGGCCCCGGCGGCCCCGGTGGACCCGGCGGTATGGGTGCGATGCTAGGAAATCTTCCGATTATTGCGGCTTTGGACACGGACAAAGACGGATCGCTTTCAGTAGCCGAGATTGCCAATGCTTCCAAAGCCCTTTTGACACTCGATAAGAATGGGGATGGCATCGTCAGCAACGAAGAGATGCGGCCAACGTTCAATCCATCGGCAGGCGGTCCGCGATCAGGCGAAGGCGGTCCGCAAGGCGCCGAAATGATGACTCGCATGTTTGATGCCGAGGATGCCAATAAAGATGGCAAACTAACTGGCGACGAGATTCCAGAACGTATGCGTGAACGAGTTGCTCAAATCGATGAAAACGGCGACGGTGCAATCGATCGCGCTGAAATGCAAAAAATGATGGCTCGAATGGGCGGAGGACGACCAGGCGACCGACCCGGTCAAGGCGGTAAAGATGGTTCCGGCGTTCGCCCAAAGCGACCCGGTGAAGCGAAATAGGGATTCGGTTTTGTAGTCCCGGCTTCAGCCGGAAAATGGCGATGAGGATTAGTGCATTCTCGCGAGGAAAATAGTTTTGCTCGCGAGATAGCCGCCTAAAGGCGGAACTACGAACGAAATTCCTACGTGCAAGTTTCTGTTAACGATTTAGTTTCGAGGTAATTATGTTGAATGCAATCCGTGAATGCCGATTCCTCGTGGGACTATGTCTGTTCGCAGGCACAGGCGGGTTTGGCAAAGCGGATGAAGTCGCTTTGTCACCAGAAGGCGTTAAATTCTTTGAAGCGAAAATTCGTCCAGCATTGGTCGATAACTGCTATCGCTGCCATTCCACCGATGGCCAGCAAGGCGTCAAAGGGGGCTTAACGCTTGAGAGCCGCGAAGCGATGCAGGCGGGTGGCGAGTCGGGACCGGCGATCGTTCCAGGCAATCTTGATGAGAGTGTGCTTTGGCACGCGATCAATTATCACGACGTCCGCATGCCGCCTAAACAACCGCTTCCACGAGAGGTCATCGAAGACTTTCGCAAGTGGATTGAAATGGGTGCGCCTGATCCTCGCGAAGGCTCCAAGACAGTAATCAACTCGACGGTGACTCCTGAAGACATTGCAAAAGGGAAAAAATTTTGGTCGTTCAAGAAACCCGAAATTCATCCTCCCCAAACGGCGGCATCTTCGACTTGGTCGAAGAACGACATCGATCGATATGTCGAAGACAAGCATGCCGAGCATGAGCTAAAGCCCGCTGCAGATGCCGATCGGAACACGCTTTTGCGCCGGCTTCATTTTGATTTGGTTGGTCTTCCGCCAAGTCCAGATGATATCAAACAATTCCAGATCGCTTGGCAAAAGAATGCCGACCATGCGATTGCCGACGTTGTCGACAATCTACTTCAGAGCCCACAATTCGGTGAACGCTGGGGACGATTCTGGTTGGATGTCGCTCGATACGCTGAATCGACGGGCAAGGAAGTCGATATGGCTTTTCCAAATGCCTGGCGATATCGAAATTACGTGATCGACGCTTTCAATCAAGATAAGCCCTATGACCAGTTCATTCGTGAACAGGTTGCGGGCGATCTGCTCCCCGCCAAGAACGATCAAGAGTGGACGGAGCACCTGATCGCAACCGGCTTTTTGGCTTTGGGACCCAAAGCCTTGATCGAACAGAATCCACGACAGTTTCAAGCCGACTTGATCGACGAACAGATCGATACAACGACCCGAGTCGTCTTGGGTGTTTCAGTCGCTTGTGCTCGATGTCACGATCACAAATTCGATCCGATTCCTCAAACCGACTACTACGCGTTAGCTGGCATCTTTCAGAGCACCGAAACAATGTACGGTGGTCCTCGCAGCCAGCAAAACCGCCAACCGAGCAGTTTAGTGATCCTCCCGATCAACGCTCCAAACCCGGGCGACGTTGCAATTGCAAAAACAGATTTAGCCGAACTGAAAAAACTGCGCACGGAAAAGGAAGCTGAGTATGTTGAGGCTCGACGCGCACAGCGCAATCCGAAAACACCAGGCACCGATCCGCGCCGATCGTTTTTGAATGCGAATCTGATCGAACAGATGGTCGTTCAGATCACCAACAAGATCAACAGCGTTGACGCCGAAGGCAAACCGCTCACATTCTGCATGGGTGTCCAAGAAGCCAATGTTCCGCGGAATGCTCGTGTCTTAGTTCGCGGTGAAATTGCCAATCCAGCGCAAGAAGTTTCACGGGGGCTAGTCCAAGTTCTTTGTTCGGGCGACGCGACGCTGAACACTAATACGAGCGGTCGGTTGGAGTTTGCTCAGTGGTTGACCAGTCGCGACAATCCGCTGACAGCGCGCGTGATGGTCAATCGAGTCTGGCAGCATCTGCTGGGACAAGCGATCGTTCGCGAGCCTGAAAACTTTGGAGCTTCGGGTCCGGAACCCACGCACCCAGAGTTGCTCGATTATCTGGCGATCCGATTCATGGATCAAGGCTGGTCGGTCAAAGAATTGATTCGCGACGTCGCGCTGTCTCGTGTCTATCGACTGTCATCCAAACATGATGCGACGCGATTCGAGAGCGATCCTGAGAATCGCTACATTGCACGAGCCAACATCCGTCGACTCGATGCGGAAGCGATGCGAGATTCGATGCTCTCGGTGAGCGATCAAATCGATTTCGAGCGACCTAAAGCGTCTACTTTGGCTGCCTATGGCGCATCGATCATTCGCGGAACGGCTCCCGTCGTTATTCCAACAGCAGTATTGCTTGCCTCAAAGAGCGAAGGGCAGGGGGGATGGCTGCGGCGATGGGCAGCGGAATGCGTCCTGCGTTCTTAGGGGGTGGCGGCAATGTGATCGAAGCTCGCGTTTATTATCGATCGGTCTACTTGCCCGTTGCTCGGAATACCTTGCCAAGGTCACTGGATGTTTTTGATTTTGCAGAACCGAGCATGGTTATCGGGCAACGCGAAGTTTCGAACACGGCCGATCAAGCCTTGTATATGCTCAACAACACTTTCGTGTTGGAGCAGAGCGATGCACTGGCGAGACGGTTAATTCGAGAGGGTAAGACTTCTGATGAACGGATCGCCCGTGCGTTTCTAATTACCTATGGTCGACCAGCCACCGATGCGGAGCTCAAGAGTAGCCGCGATTTTTTAAGAAAAATGGTTTCAAAGGTCGACGATCGTCCTCGGGACCAAGCACAGTTTTTGGTGCTTAGCCAGTTTTGTCAAGCTTTGATGTCGTCCGCCGAATTTCGATACGTTAACTAAGAAGGTTCGATTATGTTCTCTACAGCTACGAGTCCATCGCGTCGCGAGTTACTGCGAACGGTTTCGGCCGGCTTCGGCTACCTTGCCTTTGCTGGTTTAACACAAACTTCCAATGTACGTGCCGCATCGAGCAATCCGCTGGCACCGAAAGAACCTCATTTTCCTGCCAAGGCTAAGCGGGTGATCTTTCTATGTATGCAAGGCGGACCATCGCATGTCGATACGTTCGATTACAAACCGAAACTTGCGAGCAGTGAAGGGAAGGGTGGGCGTGTCGGAGCAGGCAGTAAATTAATGGCTTCGCCTTGGGAGTTTCGTCAGCACGGCCAAAGTGGACTTTGGATATCCGACCTTTTTCCCGAAGTAGCAAAACATGCTGACGAACTTTGTTTGATTCGCTCGATGTTCTGCGATCAACCGACGCATCCTCGAGCAATGACGCAGATGCATACCGGCAATGCTCAGTTTGTTCGTCCATCGCTCGGAGCTTGGACGCTGTACGGACTTGGAACCGAGAATGATAGTATGCCTGGCTTCATCGCTTTGAATCCACCGCCCGCGTCGGCCCAGAATTTCGGGAGCGCTTTCCTGCCTGCCATCTATCAAGGAACGACCGTTGGTGGACCAAGATTCCGCGGGGGTGGTGGAGGCGGAGGATACCGACCAGGCGGTTCGAACGGCGGACAAGTTCCTGATATTGCCAACAGTCGCGTCTCGAAAGACTCGCAGCGAGAACAACTGAATTTCATTCAAGAACTCAATACCCAGAAGCTCGATCGCGAAGAATACCAACCAGGCGTCGAAGGTGTGATCGAATCGTATGAGCTCGCTTTCCGTATGCAAGATGTATTGCCGGACTTGATGGATTTGTCCGACGAATCGCAATCGACGATGGATATGTACGGAATCGATGGGTCTTCTACCGACAGCTTTGGACGACAGTGCTTGATGGCACGCCGCTTCGTCGAGTCTGGCGTTCGTTTCGTCGAGATCGCGCACGCTAATTGGGATCATCATCAACGTTTGAAGACGGCCTTGCCACAGACATGCGGAGAAACAGACAAGCCGATCGCAGCGTTAATGGCTGATCTAAAGCAACGCGGGATGCTCGATGACACATTGATCATTTGGGGAGGTGAGTTCGGTCGGACCCCCGATGCTCAGAACGGCGACGGTCGCGATCACAATCACAAAGGTTACACGATTTGGATGGCAGGCGGCGGCGTCAAAGGCGGGATGAGCTACGGGGCTACCGATGAACTTGGCTATCAAGCCGTCGAGGACAAATGCCATATCCATGATTGGCATGCGACGATGCTGCACCTGCTCGGCATCGATCATAAGAAATTGACCTATCCCTACGCCGGTCGAAACTTCCGACTGACCGACGTCTACGGCGATGTCATCGATAAGATCATTAGCTAATTTGACTGTAACTTGGGACAGTCGAACCACGTTTGCACTACGAATGGATCTCTTCTGCTAATCGATCTTGAGCTTCGCCGATCCAAGGGCTTTGCGGTGCTAGTTGAGTAAAGCGATTCCAGTGTTCGATCGCTTCGGCACGATGGCCAATTTCGTCGAGTACCCGCGCTAGATGATAATGGACATCGGCGTACTCTTCATAAAGCGCTAAGGCACCGCGAAAGGCTGCGATGGCAAGATCCGTTCGCCCAGTCTCTTGCAGAACGCATCCTAAATTTGCTCGAGCTTCGACGTACACTTCATCGATTTCGATCGCTGCGTAGTAACGTTCACGAGCCGCTTCGATTTCACCTTCGCGGTAAAGTAATTCGGCTAATTGAAAATGCAGTTCTGCCGTCGGACCATACTTTGCCAAAACGACGCGATACCATTCGATGGCTTCACGCAAGTGACCTTCCCCTTCAAGCAATTGGGCTCGGTCGAGCATTGCGGCTTGCGATAGTTCCGGCTCGCTTGATTCAAAGCCATCCAGTTTGAGCTGATGATCGGCTAGGCTTAGGACCGACGGTTCGGTCTCCAACCCTTCATCTAATTTTTCTTCAAAGGCCTCAAAGTCCATTCGCAATTGACCATCCGCCTCGATCAGTCCTTCGCCTTTACGCAGTAGGAGATTTCGACCTTCGAGAATAATGTCGAGTTGCGCTAAGGAACGAGAACCGCTTGGGAGCCACTGAGCGAAGAGATCCATCTGGCGTTGAATGGCCGCTGGTTTGGCGCCGTCGTCGATCCAACGTGCAAGTTGTCGTGCCGTTTGGACTTCCTGAAAATCAAAGTAAGGTAAACGATGGACGACGTGTACCGGTTGGATCAGTCCCATCCGATGCCAGCGGCGGACAGTGCTGATCGTGACCTTTAACAAATCGGCAAGCATGGCTGGCGTATAAAGTTGCTTGACGTGCTGCTCCTGTTCGACGAGTCCTAATCGTTCCCAGAGTTCGCTTTCGGCGATGATTTCGATTTGACCAGTCGACGCCAAGTCGCGAATCGATTCGTGCAGCTTGGCTTCCGTTGCATCGACCGGCAACTGCTCGGCCCCGATAACAATCAGATCGACTTCTGAAGTCGAGCGTTCGACCGGCACACCACCATGTTCGCGAACCAATTGCATCGCTTCGCGGCGAGTCATCCCGCCAAGCTTGCCAACGAACGCGATCCGTTTGCCTGCGAGCGGCGATGCTGAGTCTTGATGAAGTCTACCGATATTTTCCATGGGGTCCTTTTAGACATCCTCGATTCCTAGACAAGCATGCAGCCGGTCTAACAAAATATCGTATTGCGAACTCCAATCGTCGGTCGCCTCAATATCTGTTATTCTAAAATCTAACAGAAGCATCGATTTACTATAGTGGAGACGAAAAGGACTGTATTTATAGATGAACATGAACGCCACGAACCCGCCGCCGATCGAAGTCGATGTAAAATCGGTTCATCAATGGCAAACGACGCGACAAGATTGGGTCCTGATCGACTGCCGCGAAGCATCAGAGTACGAAACCGCTTCGATCGACGGGGCCGTTTTATTACCAATGAGTCAATGGCAGAATGTTTCTGCGAAGCTCGATGAATTCAAAGATAAACATCTCGTTGTGCATTGCCATCACGGCGGTCGCTCGATGCGAGTTGTCCGATGGCTTCGCGAAAATGGTTTTCCATCATCGCAAAATATGGCGGGTGGTATCGACGCCTGGAGCCTTGAAGTCGATGCAACGGTACCCAGGTACTAAGCTATCACAAGCTCCGCGAGCTATTTATAAAATAATTTTTACCGATTTCGATCTTGAATTGTTTGGCTCTTCCGCAGAATCTGTGGGTCAAAACTAACTACTTATCGTTACGAATAGAAAACCGAAGTTTCAACGGACGCCCGTTTCGCATTGGATTTTT
>JAWXCK010000062.1:0-8936 GCA_034408855.1 Pirellulaceae bacterium | reverse complement strand
CGGAGTGATGCCTCAAAAATCCAATGCGAAACGGGTGTCCGTTGAAACTTCGGTTTTCTATTCGTAACGCTAAATAGTCAATTTTGACCCACAGATTCTACCGGAGCCATCAAAACGGTGTCGGACACCTTTTTTTCAATTTGGGGTGACATCGCGAAACTTGCGGATCCGTGGCTTGAATTCACCTGTGATAAGTCTCGCACCGGTCGCGTGGAAGACGTAGGTAAAGCCCCAGTTCAGCATTACGAACAGCTTGGAGCGGAAAGTGATCAGGAACATTAAGTGAACCACGGACCAGAGTAGCCAAGCGAAAAAGCCGGTGAACTTCCATCCGTGGATGTCGGCAATTGCTTTGGCCTTGCCGATGGTCGCCATTGAGCCCTTGTCCCGGTACGCAAATGGTTTGCGGTCTTCCAAACGAACCTGCGACATAACCTCTTGTTTGATAACCGTGGCAACATAAGTCCCCATTTGCATGGCGGCAGGCGCAACACCAGGTACTAGCTGGCCGTTCTTCGAATTCGATACGCTCGCTAGGTCGCCAGCGACAAAAATATCGGGATGACCGGGTACGGAGAGATCGGGATTAACGATCACGCGGCCAGCACGATCCAATTCAACGCCGAGCGTTTTTCCTAGTGGCGAAGCCAGCACGCCTGCTGCCCAAAATACATTATTGGCATCGATTCGTTCTTCGCCGATGATTACCCCTTGCTCGTCGATCGCAGTGACTCGGCTGTTCAACCGAAGTTCGACACCTAGCTTTTCAAGATCGCGAGCGGCGTGGGTGCTCAAGCTTGGATGAAACGATTTGAGTATACGTTCGTTTGCCTCGACGAGCATGATCCGGGCGGATGCGGTGTCGACATAGCGGTAGTCTTTCTGAATTTCATTCACGGCAATTTGCCTGAGTGCACCGGCCAGTTCGACGCCGGTCGGTCCACCGCCGACAATGATGAATGTAAGCTTTGCACGCCGGGATTGCTCGTCGAGTTCGTTTTCTGCCTCCTCAAACGCCAGCAAGATTCGCTTGCGGATCAGCAGCGCATCTTCGATCGTCTTTAACCCCGGGGCACGGATCCCCCAGTCTTCTTTTCCAAAATACGAATGCGTCGCTCCAGTCGCGACGACTAGATAGTCAAAATCGATCTCCTGCGCGTTGTCGATGGTGACATTCTTTTGGGCCAAATCAATATTGGTGACATCGCCCAAAACGCACTCGGCATTCTTTTGCGATCGAAAGATTCGCCGGATAGGAAAGGCAATATCAGCGGGAGATAATGCGGCTGTGGCGACCTGGTATAGCAATGGCTGGAAGAGGTGGTAGTTATGGCAGTCGATAAGTGTGACGTTTACGCGTACTCGAGCAAGCCCCTGTACGACGCGCAGCCCGGCAAAGCCTGCACCAATAACGACTACGTTGGGTAGAGGAGGTTTTCGAATCGTTAAAATTTTCAGAACTCTCTCGCTAGGGCGGCAAAACTTGAGAGGTAAACGGAGTCAGTTGATGCCAACAAAATACGGTTTGTTCGAAAGCAAGTCAAACGTCCATGAATTACACAGAGTATATCGCATTGTTGACCAGGCTGTTGTTTAACAACGGTCAGGCTTTTGCTTTTTTTGCCCATTCCCGATCAACTCAAAGCATCTAGACTTGCCGCTCAACAACAACGACTAGAATCGAATCGAGCTTCAGCAGCCACGCTGGAATTTCAATCCCTGGGCAACCGAAAGTGGCGAGTACTCGCGTAATAAAATCCAAAATTTCATGACAATCTGCACGGCGGTTCCTGTTGCGCGTGAGGATTTACGGGCAGTTGCGCGGCTTCATCTTCGTCCGCCAAAGCCTTCGCCAATGTTGCGACCGAGACCTGAGCTATCGCAAGCTGATAACTCAAAAAGGGGTTTAATAAACCAGCGATAAAATGCGTTTTCATCGCTTGCGTTTACGTTCGATGCTCTCGAAATCGAGTATCGATCCGTCGTCGCTAGAGTCAGTTGAGTTCGCTGGGCTGCTGATCGCGGCGCCATCGATATCGGCTTCACCTTCACCTTGGTTCCCTGCATCACGTCGCAAGCGATTGATGACAATCAATACGTCGATCGGCGAAATTTCGCCATCGTCATTCACATCGACATCGAAAGCCTTTTCCACCGATAAACCCTCAGCGGTTTGAATCGATGGCATCAACTTCTCAATCGCTGCGACCGAACCACTTCCACGCGATCTCAAAAAGTTAATCACGTTGAGAACGTCAAGTGGTGCAACCGTCCCGTCGCCATTGACATCGCAGGGATTATCGCGATTGTGCCAAAGTCGTTTGGCTGTCCCGTTATTAGATGTACCGTCGGTCTTGCCAAGGCTGCCAGGTTCGGTCGTTCCAGTCGATACGGAATTACCTTGCCCATTGGTCTGATCTGTCTTCACCACTGGTTTAGCTTCCGGCAATAGCAGTTCCGCATGTCGAACAGACGGTGTCAAAAGGTCGGTTACGATGATTCGATCCGAGGCGATCGAGTAAAGATACTCACCCATGCGAACGGTTCGTTGAATTGGTACCGACGATTGCACGCCGCCTAAGTCCGCGATTCCGGTGAGTGTATCGATTCGCAAAACACCGACCTCCGGCAAACTATCGTCCTTAACAATCCCATTGTCGTAGCTCTGATTACGCCAGTCAGGATAGTGCTTCAATGGAAGTGCCAAGACACCCGATTCTTCGAAGTAACCCAAGGCTTGATGATCGCTCAAACCAAAAGCCGATTCAAGCAATGGCGAAAATGTTCGTCGGCCACCATCGAATTGGTGTTTACTCTTGAGCGTAGGATTCTTCAAATCGGAAACGTCGAACAAACTCACTTGAAGACTGCCGTATAACCCATTTCGTTCATCTGCATCTCGTCCAATTCCCATCAGATGGGTCGCATCTATGACATGCAAGTACTGCGAATATCCGGGTAGTTTCAGTTCGCCTTCTATCTTTGGAGAAGTCGGATCCGAAAGATCGAATACGAAAAGCGGATCAACGCGTCGAAATGTTACGGCATAGGCTCGATCACCATCGAGCCTTGCCGAATATATTTGTTCACCGGGCGCGATGTTCTTTACGCTGCCGATTTCTTTAAGCTCCTGGCCATCGCGACGCAAGATCGTCAATTGGCTTCCCGTATCGCCTACCGCTGTAAAGACCTGCAAGTCGCCATTGTGTTCGCCGACGGAGAATGAGTTCAGTAAGCTTCCTGCGATATTTCCCGCCGCAGCAAGCGCGACTGAGCCATCGGTTGCATCGAACGCGTAGCTCTTTACCTGCGTCGAGCCCCAAATCGCTTCGCCTAAATCCCATCGCGAATCGAAAAAATAAGCAGCCCCCGACGAGACAAAAATAGTGGGCGCGTACCCAGATGCAAGTGTATCGATATCAAACGGTCCGACTTGCGAAGCATCGATATCAAATGAATAGATCCCCAAAGCCGTTCCAGTTCCTCGAATAATGTCGAGGGCATCCTGGATGCCGAGAGTATTGATTGAGTTGCCAACGATTTTTCCTGCGTCGTCGAAATTGGTTACTTGGATCAGAGATTCTTCGAATAGATCCGCGCCTAACCGCTCAAAAAATTGCCTGCCTGACTCGTAAAAAAGCGCCACGCCATTTTCTGCTTCAACAGGGTTTACGGATGGCAATTGCAGATAGGTGCTCGTGAAGAGATAGAATTTATCGCCGATCATTCGCGATTGTCTAAAACTTCCATCAATCACCGAAGATCGTACAATTTTAGGTGCCGCTCGGTCAGCAATATCGACAATCGCAACGCTTGTTTTCCTTCCCGCATCGTAGGATTCTGACAGCACTACCAATCGATTTACCGAGAGGTGTTGAGCAACTAATCGTCCGGCAAAATGAAATTGCGAAACAATTTTAGGTGCCGTTGGATCGATCGCGTCGATGATGACCAATTCGCTTGACTCCACATTCGGCGCAAATTGATCCAAAACGGTCGGTATTCCAATCCCGATATCGATGGCTGGATAGGCGTTGAATGCGTGTGAAAAAACGTAAAGATAGCGACCATCGGTTTCGACAATATCGCCCTCATCGACCCCCGCAACTTGATTATTGGTATGACTGCTTGTCAGAGCATTTGTATCGCCTGTCATATTATTCGGAGCCGCAAGCGGCGACCCGGCGGTGCTCTCCGTCCTCATGTACGGCCGCGGATAAAATCCCCACTGATTGACGCCGAGGCCAAACTGATACAAATTCCTTTGGACGATCTCATCGAGCCATTCTTGTCGCAGTTGCTCGGGCCACACAGTTTCGGCAGCAGTCGTCGACTGAGATACACGAATGGAAACCTCTGCCTGATCTCGATAGCCATCCTGATCCTCGAACGTATATTCGAACTTCTCGATGCCTTCGAAGCCAGTCGCAGCCGAATAGACCAACGACCGACCGTCGCCAGAGATGTTCGCACTTCCGCCTGAGCTTGGATTTGTCACCACGACAATTTTGAATTTCTGCCGAGCTTCATCGTTGCTAAAGGCAGAAGCGTTAAACTGATCGTTTTCTAGAACATCTAAACTCAACGAAGCATCGGTCGGTTTTGACAAGAACCAATCGTCGACCGCCAACAGAGGCTGCACGACATTGACACTGACAGTCGCACTATTCTCACTCGGTACGTTTCCCTCGACCCTATAGTCGAATTGATCGACTCCTGCAAAACCCGCGTCAGGCGAATAGAAAACGCTGAGTCGATCATCGGCGATTCGAACCTGCCCATGTTTTGGCGTCGTCACCGATAGAATTTTGTCCGGAGAAAAAATCTCAGGTCGATCAATGAAATTGGCCTTTGACGGTGCACCAAAATCGATTCCAACGGCGATCGCTGGAAGGACGAGATCGATGGTTGGATCGCCAGGCCAAAAATCACGATATCCGAAGCGGTCATTGGCAAGGATCGAAAGATTGTTTTCGGTCGAGTCAATCCTGACGACCTCCGCGTCGTCGACCGGACCATTCGTGAACTGAAAATCCGAGGCGATCATCGAAAAATTAAGCCGAACTTCAAGCTGCTCTAAACGTAGTGTTCTGCGACGAATTTTTTTCGGACGAATCATTTCAATGGTTCTCGTTGCGCCAATCCATCATTTTCACTTCCGCTTCTTGGCGGACACGGGAGCTAGGGGATCGATATTCTACAACAACGATGCAAGTCAAGGTATATTGTTTGTCGGAATGTCCGTAATAGATTGTAAACTTCAAAATAGCAGGAAAGACGATGTAGGAGCATTAGCGTCAGAGCGGTCGGTCTTGAGCTTCTCTATTAGCGTTTTGCGAAGATCGGTCATCCGAAACGATCCTTCTACTCTTGCTTCTCCTTCTTCGAATTAAAGGCCGGAGGCAGGCAAACCCAGAGTGCTGTGTCGGTCTATTGTATACCGACGCTGTATTTCAAATCGTCGAGATAGATTTTCACCATCTGTCCGCCGGCTTGTGAAGTGAATAGGCCAAACCGATTCAGAATCGCGCCTTGGGCTTTTTGGCCCGGCTTTAAGGCAAGCGTTACGGACTGCTGACCGAGCATCAGGCGCATCTCGCCATTTCCGTTGTTCGCAACCGGATCGTAGATCAGCGACCATTCGAACAACGTCCCGGGCGTGAGCACCGGGCCTTGTTCGACCTTGCCCTTGGTTCCCTTCGCCGTCGCGAACCTTGGGAGGAAGTAATGGCCGACGCGCGTCGGCCCGCCTACATGAATACCGATGAAATGACCATTGTCGGCTGGCGATTTTTCTTTACTGTCGCTATTGAACCAGCCGATGAACATATCGGAATCAGGACCGGCAGTGACAAGCTTCACCGTGCCGCGCGCTTCCAACCGCTGTTCCAGGTTCAGCGGTCCGATGCGATCGGCATAGTAACCAAACTCGCCGCTGCGCCACAGACCGCCGCCGATTTCTCCTGTTGACCCGCCTGCGAGATTTGTCGTCGGGTTGTAGCCGAAATCGTGCGCACCGACCACTTCGCGATCCTCAAAACTGACTCGATTACCCGATCCGATCCACTTCGGGTCGTTTGCGAATTCCTGCGTATGGCCAGCATATTGCAGATCGTCGAAAAAGATCGTCGCAGTTCCGCCAGCCTTCATCATGTTCATCACACCAAACCGGTCGAAGCTGGTTCCGTCTTTCTTGTAACCGGGCGGAAGGTCGACAGCGAACACCTGGCCTTCCCAATCCTGCGGCTGATCGCTGTTGCTCTTGATAGAAAACTGAAAACGACCGTCGCCCTTATTGCCTTCGGGATCGTAGTCGAGCTGCCATGTATAACGCAAGTCGGTGATGATCGGCGTAGGTCGCATCTCGGCTTTTAGTTCCGGCTTCCGATACTGTTCATACCGCGTAATAAATGTTCCGCAGCCTTGATTGTGGGCCGTGATCAGCCGCACCGCCAATCGTGCGCCATTTTTTTCAAAGTCCAAATTCAGTCCGAGCGAACCGATCGGTCGACCGCTGCCACCCGGCTGTTGCGAGTTGAAGAAGCCGAAGAAGACGCCCGCGCCGGGTTGCGAAGCTGTGAACGCAAAAGAACCTGAGGCCGTGAGTTTTTCGTCGAGCGATTTCGCTGTCACCAATGAAGCGGCATAGGAGGCTGGCTTAGTAGAACGCTGGATCACGCCGCCCATTTCGCCCGCAGCCTGGCCAGCATAGTGCGTCCCGCTGTAGCCAAAATCTTGTTTCACGATAAGGGCTTTCTTTGGCACGATGCGATTGTTATGCCCTTCCCAGCCGGGGTCGCTGTCGAAGTGCTCGATCTTGAGAGACGACGACGATTGGTCAGCCCCTAACGCATGACTGTAAAGTAGCGCCCAGAACGCGAGCAACACGGAATTGGAGCATGCAGTAACGAATTTCATGTAAAGCTTCTCTCTTGGAAATATGATTGCGTAAAACTGGAGGCCTAAAGTTGATCAGGTTGATGTTGCACGAATTATTTTGTCTCCTCGAGCAGTCGTTGCGGAGCGTTGGCATCGGCCGCCTGGATGTTGTGCGGCATGAGACGAAGGACGAACGCCGCGAGTGAACTGATCCCGAGTTTGCGTATTAAATGTGGCATGGGAATTATCGGCCGGAAGCGGCCGCCGTGTAGATTTATGTGAGATTAATTAAATCGGATCACCGCGAAGAAGCAAGCTCAGGAATTTGAAATCGGAGAATCCCTCCAACGGCGGCCCTTTCTAAACGCCGCGAGGCGTGCCCCAATGCTTCCGATCTTCACGGCTGATCAGTTTGCTCGCCTGGTCGTCGCCGACAATCTGTTCCGTTTGCGGATCGAACTTCAACGACCGGCCGAGTCGCGTCGCGATGTTCCCGAGGTGACAAAGCGATGTCGTAAGATGTCCAACGAGCGCGTCGGCGTTAAGTTTGGTGCCGTTGCGAATCGCATCGCACAAGTTAAGCACGTGCAGGGCGTCGTCCTGTCCGCCCGGAACAACGTCTACCGGCACAGAGGCCTTCTTATCGTTCGTCACTTGAATTTTGCCGCGACGGCTGAGAAACATATGTCCCTTAGTGCCGTAGAACTCCGCGCCGCTGTCGCAGTTATATGGGTAATTCACGCTCCATAGCCGCTGTTCGTAGATGAACATCCGCTTGCTGCCAGGCTTGCCGTCGCCCGAGTATTCGAACGTCACTTGTTGGGTGTCGGGGAATTCGCCGTCGTCGTCAAAGAAGTACTTGCCCCCTTCGGCCGAGATCTTGTTCGGATGCGTTACCACCCCCAGGCCCCAGCGGGTGTATTCGATGTCGTGTACGCCGTCGTTCCCCATGTCGCCCGCGCCGAAGTGATACCACGGCGTCCACCGCTTGTGGACACGGTTAGTGCGATAGGGAATCAATTTCACCCCTTCCATGATCATCGGCGTACTGCGAACCTGCGTGCCGTGCTGGACGTGGACGTTGTTCCGTTCTGATGCCTCGACCAACAGCCGCCCCTCGCGGATGTTGTGCGAGATAGGCTTCTCGACGTAGACGTGCTTCCCGGCGTAGCAAGCCAGGATCGAAGCCGGCGAGTGCCAATGGTCTGGCGTGGTGACAAGCACGACGTCGACCGACTTGTCGTCGAGGATACGCCGCATATCCGACACGGCGTGGCTCGCTTTTACGCCCAGCTTCTCCGCAGTCGCCGCCAGTCGGCTCTGGTCAACGTCGCAGCAATAAGCGACTTCGACATTGGGTGTGTTCTTGAAAAATTCGGCAACGTGCGTTTTGCGACCACCGCATCCGACGAGCCCGACGACGATCTTGTCGTTCGGGCTTTTCGAAGCGGCCCGGGCCGAGGTTGCGGCAAATGCGGCGGTTGCAGCCAGACCGGCTGAGGTTCGCGGTGTGCTGTCCAAAATAAAGCGTTAGCAAGCATGCGGCGAAATGACGGCGTCTCAAACGTGTCTTGCGCTCCGAGCGACGTGTAGAAAATTCGGCCGCCTTGATAATCGCGGGTCCAAGCTATAGGCTCGCTCGGTTGGCCGGGGATCGTTCCTGCCAATAACACTTGAATGTCGGCCGCGTAACCCAAGTTCTTATAAAGCGCGTCGTTGACTTTCGTTAGCTCAACGCCGCTAAGAATCGGATGGGACGCCCCAGCCGGTTTGACGCTGATCTGAGTGACCGGGCCGACGGGATGATGACTTTTGTAGTTGCCGCCGAGCACTTCCTTGTCAAACTCGAGCCACGTTTGTACCGCGTGGCTAGCCGTACGGACCGCGACGACGGGCCGCCCCGACGTAACGTATTTTTTGAAACGCTCAAGCTGCTCACCGTCAAGCTTCATTCGTTTAATGGCTCTTCCGCAGAATCTGTGGGGCAAAATTAACTATTTATCGTTACGAATAGAAAACCGAAGTTTCAACGGACACCCGTTTCGCATTGGATTTTT
>JAWXCK010000061.1:0-5890 GCA_034408855.1 Pirellulaceae bacterium | reverse complement strand
AAGAGTCGCCATCACTTTCAGTTGAATCGTGCGGTCGGTCGAATGGATGCCCAATGCGAGATCGTGAAGACGGCATGGGTAGCTGGCTGCGCCATCGGCAGGGCCGCGATCAGCGAGAGAAAATCCAATGCTCACGATCCAATTAAAATTCATCGGCTAAAATCCTTCGGGCGAGTCGGTCGAATGAAAGGTTTGAGAAACGATTCTGAATCGTCAGGCAGATTGATTCAATGACAAGCGAGATTGAATGAAAAATCCACTTCTTTGTTAAATCTTCAAACAGCCAGTTGCCATTTCATGATGTCATGGCGGTGATATAACGACTTCAAAGTCCGAGCCTTTAATGCGGCGAAGTTCTTCATGCATGACGGGGATTCGCTCATCTGGCGCAACGGAAATAGCCCAATCGATGCCGTTGTCCGCGACCAGCATCCCGTAGCGCGTCAGTGCAGTAAGAATCACGCGAACCTCTGACGAAAAGCCGGTTGCGTCGAAGTCTTGCCGCAGCCGGAATCGCTCGCCCATGCGGGGCAACGTCGGATCGGTAAGTTTACTCGCATAGTGTGTGGCGGGCGCGACGTAGGCGCGACGCGAGCGGGTAACCGTGAATCGCAATGCGTGCTCCATTTGTCCCCGCTTCAGCTCGTCGTACCGCACCACGGCCGGAAAAATTGGCAGCCCGCCTGCGTCAGCCGAGGTCCAACCGTCTGGACGTAACTTGTTTGATGCCAGATCGAAGACCGATGCTTGTGCCGCTTGCCAACCTGCGTCATTTTTTTTCATCGTGTAGAACTCGAAAAGTTTCCGACGCACAGGATCGACCACAATCGCATGACGATCACCGCCAAGGTTGACACTGTCCCGCTGCACGTCATCAAGTGTCGCATCACGGTGTTTACGTGAGCGACGATAGAATGCCGGCCATCCTTCGATAGGTGTCGTGTCTGGAACCGGATAGGGTCCAGCGTCCGACTCGGACGCATACTTACCAAGCTTGACATCGACGAGTGGCTGATTCGTCGGAACGAGGACAAAAGCCATGTCGGTGTTGTAGCGCAATGGCTTTTCATTTCCAATCGAGGCAACGATTTGTTTCGAATCCGGATGCAACGGCCAATCGGCAATGATCTGGTTCCACGCATTGTCCGCCGGAAATACTTCTAGCGCCGCCAGAATCGCATCGGCTTCGGGTGTGTCGAATAGTACTGGTTTGGAAACCGTCGGCATCGGTGTGGCGCGAATCCGTTCCAACCGCGCTGGATCGTCTGCATCGACGAAAGCTGTGAGAGCAAATAAAAGCAAAACGCGACACGGGCAAAGGAATTGATGTCGCATTGAGCAATATTCTCTTGGAAAAAACAGTTAAGATGGTGCAAGAATGGGAGAGGCCCTCAAGCTCTGAGGCAATAGTGACGGGTGGCGTTTGCCGAGAAGTATCGTATTATCAACGTTCAATCGAATTGAAACCTGAAATCGTGATTTGAATCTAAACCGGCTAGAAAAACTACCATGACAAACCAAATCGCCAAGACTCGTGTAAGTACATTGAGAACGTATCTTCAATATTTTTTGATTGTGGGGATCCTAGGTTGCAGCTTCTGTGTTGAAGCTAAGGCGAATGATGAATCTGCGGCACGCAACCGATCGGATTCTCCGAAAGCTATCCGAAAAGAGAAAAAGCAAGTTGCGAATCGCGCTGACAAACAAGGTCAAATTCCGGTTGATTTGAAGGTTGTCGACAACATCATCTTCAAAAGCGTCGCTGACGTGAAGTTGGTTCTCATGTTGTTCGTTCCTGCAGAAAGGAAATTTGAGAAATCGCCACTCGTCGTCTACTTTCACGGAGGCGGCTGGGGTGGTGGCGACAAATCTAAGATATTCGGTCGCGATCTCATCGAGGTGATTCGCGAGTTGAATAAGCGAGGCGTCACATGTGCTAGCGTCGAGTATCGGCTTGCCAACGGAGGACCGGCGACTGCGAACGAGAGCGTGGCTGATTGCAAAGACGCGGTGCGTTTCCTTGCCCATCAAGCCGTAAAATACGGTCTTGACTCGGAGCGAATCGGAACGTTTGGATCTTCGGCGGGTGGTCATTTGACGCTCGTCACTGCGTTGGGCAATGATCAAAATTATCCATGCGACCCAACCCTGAATGATTCGGGTGCGAAAATCTGCTGCGTGGCTGCCTACTACCCGATGACTTCGTTTGTCCGGCCGGAACTGCTGAAAGGAAGTAACTTCGAACGGCCCGCGCGATTCGTGCCGATCCTCGGTGGATTGCCGGATACGAAACGAGACCTCGCATTGAAGCTGAGTCCAATCGAGTTGCTCACTCCGCAGAGCCCTTCGATTTTTCTCGCCCACGGGGATAACGACGAGGTGTTATCGGTAAAGAACTCGACGGCCTTACGAGACGCCGCACATGCGATAGGTGTTCCCGTTGAATGCTATATCTCGAAGGGAGCCGGCCACGGTTTTCGCGGTGATTCCATTGAACCGTCGATTGCTACAATCAATGCTCGGACGGTCGACTTTTTTATGCGGTACCTTGGTCCGAATCGCGAATCTCAAACTCGGTAGTCTCTTCAACGTTGGTTCCAGATATGAAACCAAACTTAACTGTTTTTGCGCTGCTCGTCCTCGTATGCGGACGGACCTTCGCGGACGAGGTTCAATTCGCTGCATCGAGACATGGAACAGAACGGCCTGGTGAGCTCGCAAGGAGACACACGTTGATCCTACGAATATTTGTGCTGGCGAGTTGCGGGCTTGCCGGGTTGGGGGTGTTGAATTCCGCAGCGGCCGACGATCCGAAGTCGCCGACCGTAGTGATTCGTCCGTTCGATCAGAAAGATATGGTGAGCTTTACAACATGGCTAAAGAAGACTGGCCGCGAGGATCCGCTTGGCGTCTTCCAGTTAAACAGCGGCGTGTTGCGTTGCGGCGATGAAGACATGGGCTACGTCGCCACAAAGGATGCATACCAGGATTTTCAGTTGAGCGTTGATTACCGGTGGGGACGGACGAACCCCAACGACAAATACGTGCGGAATTCGGGCGTGTTGCTCAACGCGGTCGGCCCGGACGGATCAGAGCGCGGGGTGTGGATGACGTCGATCGAATGCCAACTGGCGCAAGGTTGCGAAGGTGACTTGATCGTCATCAAAGGCAAGACGGTCGAAGGAACGCCGTTTCCCGCAACGATCTCGACTACGACCATTATCGCCGCTGATGGCAAAACGCGGTGGGATAAGGATGGAATGATGACCGTGTATTCAGGTAAGCAGTTTTGGTGGTCGAACCACCAACCCTTCTTCAAAGAGCTCATCGACTCCCGCGGCCAGGACGACGTTGCAAGCCCGCTCGGTGAATGGACGAAAGTTGAATGCCTTTGCCATGGACCGAAGATTACAATCAAAATCAACGGAGTGATTGTCAACGAGTGTTTTGACGTCACCCCAGTGGCGGGCAAAGTCTTGTTGCAGACCGAAGGTCACGAAGTTTTCTTCCGGAACCTAGAACTGCGACCGCTGCCGATAAATTAGATGTCTACAAGAACGTGTTTTGAAAATGAGTGAAGACCGTCTCCAGGCGAGTCTTAAGAGCCTTACGGTGAAAGAAGACTTCGCATCGAGGATCGACGTCCCCGCGGAACGGCAGTTCGTCGGCTTTGACGCGTACCAGCAAGTGCTCGAGAGCGGCGTCGACGTGGTGTTGCTGGCGACACCGCCGCATTTCCGTCCGCTGCATCTGCAGGCCGCAGTCGCTGCCGGCAAGCACGTCTTTGCCGAGAAGCCGTGCGCGGTAGATACGCCCGGCGTTCATTCCGTGCTTCGCAGTTGTGAAGAAGCGAAGAAAAAAGGACTGGCCGTCGTATCGGGCCTATGCCTGCGATATCACGCGCCGTATCGAGAAGCGGTGCAGCGAATCCAAGACGGAGCGATTGGCGAAGTCCGCACACTGCTCGCCAATGATTATCGCGGTCCGATTTGGATCAGATCGCGTGAGCCCGAATGGACCGACATGCATTGGCAGATGCGGAACTGGTATTACTTCACGTGGTTGTCGGGCGATTTCAACGTCGAACAGCACGTCCACAATCTCGACGTTTGCGCTTGGGCGATGGGCAATCAATACCCGATCAAAGCGATCGGCATGGGCGGCCGCGAAGTGCGGAAGGGCCCGGAATTCGGCAACATCTTCGATCATCACAGTGTCGTTTATGAGTATGCTAACGGGACGCGGTTGATCAGCAACACCCGACAGATCGCCGGTTGCAAGAGCGACATCAGCGTTAGCATTCTCGGCGCACGCGGAACGGCGTTGCTGACTGAGCGTGGAAATCTACGGCCGGGAGCGAGGATCGCAAATCCAGTACATCGAAGCTTTTCAGGTCTCCGAGTTCGGGGCGCCGTTGGATGCAACCGCTCGATCGAGGTTCTTTCCGTTTGTACCCCCAAGTTTGTATAGCAACCCAACCTTCGTTCGGAAGGAATGGGTCGACATTCCTGAAGATGAATAATTACCGATGGAGAAGCATGACAACGATGAATCTTCACAGCACGCAGCCTTCGCTCACTCGCCGTGGCTTCGTCGGTACCTCGGCAGCATCGCTAGCCGCCGTGGCCGTGTTTCGAACGACGCACTGTGCGCTGCCCGCTGCCGAACCGAAGCCTGAACAAGCGAAATCGGCCGAACGCGCGCCGACGGTCTTTCAGCACGCATGCATGACGCTCCCGTATAGTGCCTTCCCACTGGAAAGAGCGCTGACTGGGATCAAAGCCGCTGGTTATCGTTATGTTGCATGGGGTGTGCGGCATCGCGAAGCCAGCGGAGAGCAAGTCCCAGTGATGGCCGAAGATGCTTCACTTGAAGACGCGAAAAAACTCGGCGCGCGGTGCCGCGATTTGGGCCTCGAGCCGGTCATGATGTTCTCGACAATCTATCCTGAGCATCCAAACGGCCTTGTCGTGCTTACGCAGCGGATCAAGCAAGCCGCAGCGGCTGGCATCGGTCAAGTGCTGACCTTCGGTCACACCCAAGGCGGTAATCGAGCATTGTGGGTCGAGCGGTTCAAGGCCCTCGGTCCGATCGCTCGCGATCACGGAGTGATGATCGTCGTCAAGCAGCACGGCGGCACGACGGGTACCGGCGAAGCGTGCGCCGAGATCGTCCGCGAAGTCAACGACCCCAATGTCTTGGTCAACTATGATGCCGGGAATGTGATGGACTATCTGGACCTCGATCCGATCCCTGATATCCGCAAGTGTGCGGCTGAGATTCGCAGCTTCTGCATCAAGGACCATCGCAACTGGCCGAAGGATCAGGACTGTGGGCCGGGCTTCGGCGAGATTGACCACTACCGCCTCTTCGAACCGGTCGCCTTTACCGGCCGGACGATGCCGCTCGCCTACGAAAACATCTCGGCTCCGCTTCTACCGCGTCCGACGAACCCCGAAGAAATCGACGCCCTGGCCCGCCGGGCTCGGGAGTTTCTTGAAACGGTCATCGCCGGTTTGCAACAGCCGACGTGAACGATGAAGTGGATTGCATCGCGAAAGAATTCCTTTTGACAAGAAACAATCGTTTCAGGGGCTCATTTTAAGTCGTCGATAGGAAAGTCGTGTAACGGCGATAAGAAACACTTGTAAATCATCCTCGAAAAAATCATTCATTTTTTTTCGCCTTGAGGTACAGATAATGAACATTCGTAATATGCTCGCATAACAGTCGAAGAACTCACGACATTGGCCGATCAACTTCAGGCTTAGTTACGCGGTCGCTATAACCAACTGCACTTTAGGCAAACAATTTTACGTTGAACTTGGTCGAGGTGGTTCGTCAGCTCGACGTTATGCGGCGAGGCTTAGTAAGTCTTTCACAAGCGTTT
>JAWXCK010000060.1:0-23279 GCA_034408855.1 Pirellulaceae bacterium | reverse complement strand
TGGTTTTTGCAATCACTCAGTCCAGTGTTTTCCTTGTATTTCACGGCTAAAATCGATTGCGGATCACGAAAACCACCCACAGTTTCGGCGGAAGAGCCATAAAACGAAACTTGAATTGATAAATGGCATCTATCGAGTTACGTCAATAAGTCTCGAAATTCAAGACGTTGGCCCTGATTATGCGAGTCTCACCAAGAAATACGCCAGCGATACGAAAAAGTCGCAACAAGGGATGCTCCTAACAACCATCGGAACGGTCGATATTGAGTGGTTACAGTTCAACAATGACTCGCTAAAGTTTCCGACCACAGAAGATCTTGGATCCGAGCGAAGGACTTGGGCAAAGTTTCTAAAGCTCTCAACCGACGATTTAGCAAAGGACAACGCGGTAAACAAACCGTCCGATTTGAGGTAGAACAATTACGTCGCTTTGGCGCGCGAGCGTTGTTTTAACTTGAGGCGCAGAATAGAGTCAGCGATTTCGTTACGGCGTTTAAGGGGTACGGCACCGATGAGCCGCGGCTATTTTACGCGAAGCACCATCTCACTTCGTCTTCTTGCGAAGTTCAAAGGTGACTCGCAAGGTCTTGCCCGATTCGCAGTTGATGGTTTGGACACGGTCTTCGTAGTCGGCGGCAGAATTCACTAGAGTGGCAAAAGACCTGATTTCCGTCATGCGTTTCTTCGTCAATTCCATGCGTTCTTCGTTTTCACGCATTCGTGATTGTAAAAGGTTTAACTCCGCCACCTTAAAACGAACCAACGCAACCGGCGACTTCTAAGATGGATGGTCGGCTTGCACGATGGGCGTTGCGGGGCCGCATAGTTTGCCGTCGACTTCGTTGGCGACGATGACTCCGTAGTTGATGGCTCCTAGCCAACCAGACATGATGATGCCGACGCTGCCAGCGTGGTAGAGACCGGGAATCTGAGCAGGCAAAGCCCGACTGACGGCTAGTCCTTCGAACTTTGTTCCGAAGCTTGCGCCGAGAAGGTGCTTGGTGTAATGATGAAACGTTTTCGGTGTCGCAGCTTCGACGTGTTCGATTTTATCGCGGCAGTTCGGGACGTACTTTTCCAGTGCTGCAAGCGTCGTCTCGATTAAGTCTTGCTTGCTGGCTTCGTATTCTTCGTCATTCAAATCGGACCAGTCGCTCCAGTTGGCGTTGGTACTGCTGACAATTGCGAAGCGTTCTTTGCCGGTCGGCCGTGTTCGCGGATAGTAGAAGCTGAATGTTCGCGAGGTGATATTTTTGCTCAGCAACAGCTCGGTTCGAAAAACCGGCGCGGTCGAACAGAACAAGAGATCGCCAGTCGATTCGTCGACCGTCTCGCCAGGTTTCAAGGCCATGTAGACTTGCGTGCTCGAATTATTCAAGCGAACGGCTTTTGCATCTTGAACGAACTGAGGGTCAAATCGATCTTCGCCAACCATATTGAAAATCGTATTCCTCAAGTTTGAATTGCTGACGACGGCACGGCAGCGAATAGTGCGGCCATTGACGACCACACCTTCAACTCCTTTTTCGTTCGTCAGGATTTTCGTGACTTCGCATTTGATACGAGTATCGACGCCATTGCGTTGAAGCTCGGCCGTCATCTTCGTTACCAGGTCATCGGTCCCGCCTTCGTAAATGAAAACGCCCTTGGCCATAAAGTTGGAAAATACGATCCCGTAGGTGATGGCCGGATCTTCGAGTGTCGAACCGTTGGCGTACGTGATCGGCTCCATCAGCAATCGAACGACATCTTCGCGGCCCGGAAAGAATCGTTCGAAAAGCTCGCGAGTCGTCGTTCGCTGGTCGTCGTAAAAATTCATCCCACGAGCAGTATCGAAGAACGCTTTGATCGTCTCGGGTTCGATACCAAAGCGTGTCGATAAAAGTTTTGTGAAATCTTCTCGATTGAAGGTCGTCGTCAGCGAGAACATCGGATTATCAAAACGAATGTTCTTCAGTTGCACAATCTGATCAGCGATTTCGTCTCCCCAATAGCGTCGGCAGCTTTTGAGCATACCGTAGGGAAAGCCATGCAGCGAAATATCGAAGATGTGGCCGCCAGGGCGTCGGAACCAAGTCGCCAAGCCACCAAATTTGTAGTGCTGTTCGAGCAGCAGCACACGACGACCAGCTCGACCAAGAATATTTGCCGAAGTCATTCCGGCAAGTCCGCTGCCGATGACGACGCAATCGTATTCGTCGCGTGCTCCGGCTAAAAAATCCTTGGGCATAATGTGGTAAACCGAGTGCGGATAAGAGGAGTCGAACCTCCACGACCGTTTAATAAGTCACTAGATCCTGAGTCTAGCGCGTCTGCCAATTCCGCCATATCCGCAGGAAGGCTCAACGACGGATGACTATATCATACCGTTCACCTGTTTGCCAGCCTGAAGCTTACCCCACTATTAGCCGATGGCCGTTAGGCCCGGTTCCCTCCAAAAACCGGAGCTAACGCTCAACGGCTTGTTTCCCTATGGCCAAATCAAACGTGTATACTAGTTCCGAACCAATTTTTGACACGAGGAATTGCAATACATGCCTATCATTGTCTCAGCCGAAAACCGCACTTTGCTGGATAATATCCGATGGGAAACGTTTGTCGAGCTTTCGGAGCAACGCCGAGGTAGTATTCCCAGGATGACATACGATCGAGGGCTATTGGAATTGATGAGTCCACTTAGACAGCACGAACAAATTGGAAGTCTTATCGGTCGATTGGTAGAGACTTACTCCGAAGTTCGAGACATTGAGATTAAAACAGTAGCGTCGACGACGTTCAAACGAAAAGACCTCCAAAGCGCCTTCGAAGCTGACGAATCGTATTACATTGCCCACGCAGAACAAATTCGTTCGAAGCCAGAAATCGATCTAGCGATCGACCCGCCGCCGGACCTTGTTATCGAAGTCGAGATCACTTCGTCGGCCCTTCGAAAACTCGAATTGTTTGCTGCCATGGGAATTCCTGAAGTTTGGCGACACGATGGCGAACGGCTTCAGATGTACCGGCTTGTCGATGCGGCATACGAACCGATAGCAACGAGCGATGGATTGCCAAGTTTATCGATTGCGATGATAGAATCGATTCTTGCTGAACGATTTGAAAAAGGCGAAACGTCGCTTATGAAGCAATTTCGCGCGTCGCTAGCAACGTCGAAAAACATCGGTCCTATTGATGGCTGAACCTAAATCCAACGACGAGCAAGCCGAAATCGAATCACCGTCAACATTGCCGATTGCCGAGCAAACTTCGGATGACGCGAAGAACCTTCCGGCCCATCCTGATCCTTATGCGACGATGGCACCAGCGACCGGTTGGGATGTAAAAACGCAGCGATACCAAATCCTTCGTGAACATGCCAAAGGTGGACTGGGAGCGGTCTATCTCGCCTATGACCAAGAAGTCAAACGGAACGTCGCCTTAAAGCAAATCCTACCGGCCCACTCCCGCAACGAAGAAGCTCGCAGTTCCTTTCTGCTCGAAGCGCACGTAACCGGACGTCTCGAACATCCTGGCATCGTACCGATCTACGGAATTGGAACCGATGATCTTGGCCAGCCCTACTATGCAATGCGATTCATTCGTGGCATCACCTTGGAGGACGCGATCCAAGACTTGCATGCGATGCGGAAAAAATCAGCGTCAGGCGAATATCGACTGCAACTGAGAAAAGTGCTTCGCCATTTCGTCGATACGTGTAACGTCATCCATTACGCACATAGCCAAAATTTCATTCACCGCGATTTAAAGCCGCGCAACATAATGTTGGGGAGCTTTGGTGAAACGTCGGTCGTCGATTGGGGACTTGCAAAGTGCGTCGATAGCCAAGCGGCACCGAAACCTATGACACAAGCGTTCGAGGAGCTATCGACTGCCGATTTCGAGAGCTTGGGTACAAAGAGTCGATTCGGTGAGGCCAAGGGGACCGTACCCTACATGAGTCCCGAACAAGCTCAAGGGATTCTAGACGAAGTGGATTGCAGCACCGACATCTACGGCTTAGGTGCGACGCTCTATCATCTTTTGACGGGCGAATATCCCGGACGGTCGCTGCCGCCAAAAGAGCTTTTTTCAACCGTTTGCCGAGGAAAATTGCCATCGGTCATCCAAGTAAGTCCGTGGGTTCCGAAACCGCTATCGGCGATCTGCGAAAAGGCCATGGCCTTTGAGAAGAAAGACCGTTATGCGACGGCCAATGAACTTTCGAACGATGTCGAGCGATGGTTAGCGGATGAGCCAGTATCGGTTCATCCAGATACGATCATCGAGCGATCAGCACGTTGGCTGCGACAACATCGTTCCTGGGCGATCGCCGGTGCGTTATCGATCATCACTGTTGCGATGGTCAGCTCGATTGCATTCTGGCGAGTCAATTTAGCTCGAAAATCGGAAAAGCAGTCGAGGGAGCAAACAGCTCAACTTTATGGAATGGCACGTCATGCGACCGACGATTTGTTGATGGCCGTTAGCGAACAACTCCGTGACGTACCCGGTGCCGAAACTGTTCGACGCGAGTTGCTTTTAAAAGCTTCAAAAACGTATTTAGGTATTATCGAGTTGCGTACCGAAGATCGTGGCCTTCGTGAGGAAGCCGGTTTAGCTGCAATCAAGTTAGGTGAAGTTCAGTTCGATCTCCAGGAATACGATGCGGCCATCCAGTCGTATACCCAAGCTCGTAGGATACTGGAAGAGTTAGTAAACCAGACGCCGGATCGACAAAAGACAGCGAGCTGGTTGTCCGCCATCGGCAAAACCTACATTCAGCAAAGCCGACTGGAAAGTCGGCTCGACATGATCGAAGCGTCGAAAACCTCTGCGAAACTCGCAATTCAAACGCTTGCTAGTTTGGTCCAGGAATTCCCAAAGCGACCGGGACCACTCGTCGATCAAGCCGACGCTCGCATTCAACAAGGCGTCTTAGAATTTGACGCCGGCAATTTAGAAAGCGCCGCCGAAACAGCTCGCTTGGCAGCCACTGGCGCTCAAAATGCCCTCGAAATGGTGATCGATGAGGATGTGTCGATACGAATTGCAGCACAGCACGCGCTTTGTCGAGCTCGCACGAATTATGCTCAGGCATTGCAAAAAGTACGAACGGGCGTTAGCCCCGATGCGACGGAGCAGAAAGCGGCTCATCGATCCGCTTTGGCTGCTGCAAAAGAACTCAATCGTTTGGATCAAGACGGGCGGTTTGTCGATGATATCGCGACAACTATCCACAACTACGGCGATTTTCTACTCAACGATTTGAAAGATCCTAAACTTGCCATTGAGCTCTTCCAGCAAGTCGTCGGTATGTATGAAGAAGCCATCGAGCATTTTCCGGATGTTCTGAAATATCGAGTAGGACTGATTGTCTCATATATCGGAATGGGCGATTCGCTCCTCGACGACGGAGAGATTGCAGCAGCCCTTGAAAAATATGACAACGCTATCGCCAAAGGCGAGAGCTTGATTGAACGTAACGCGGCGATTGGCTCGCATCTCATCGAAACGTCCGAAGCATACCGTCGAAAAGCCAGATTGCTTGTAGATGAAACGCCGCCACCGGCCGACGCCATCGTACAAGCGTCACAACGAGCGGTGGAATTGATTCGCAAACTGAATGAACCCGCGTCGACGAGACTCCGCGAAGTGCTGCAAGAATATCTCTTTGCCAAATGTACACTGCAAAGCACCGATGGACTTGCCGAATTGACAACAGAATTCTTAGGGCTTCCGAAGCCCAGTGAAAGCCAATTTTCGTCAGTGGACCATTTCCAAAACGCCGCATTTCGGGAAGCGGTGACCTTGGCTGTCGTTATGGAGTCAATGCCATCTCAATCTGACGAGCTCACAACGAAAGTAGCCAACGCTGCGATCGAGAGATTAAAGATCTACGTTGACCGCGAAATGAAAAAAGCCAAAAGCGATCGCGAGAAGAAGGAACGTGCGACCGATTTAGAGAGTGAACTATCGGAACAACCGGAGCTTCCCGTTTTGAAACAAGTTTCACCTGAGACATGGAAACAGCTTTTTGAGTTACGATAGGCTAACGCTCGACGGCTGATTCTAAATACTGATTTCGACGTAAGACTTGAGGAAATGCAATGCTTGGAAAAATACTACTGTTGTTGGCCGTGCTGATTCATTCCGTACTCCCATCGGTAACGCCAGAGCGTTCTCGCACTTCTCGTTTGAGCCGCGGAGCTAGCGGCGAACAATTTAAAAAACTGGTGGTATCGAAAGAGCTCGTTGAGAACTCCAAGAAGTCAATCGCGGGACGCCAGCGCCTTGCGGTCTGTGCCGCCAAGGATCCGGATTGTCAAGCCATTTCCGTTATGTTCAATGCAGCATTGCCCTACGCACAGAATTTTTTGCTTGCCGACGCGACGACCGTCGCAACGTTTATAAAGGCCGAGGAAATTGTGGCGAACGTTACCGTTTCGCAGGTTTCTCAATGGGCAAAGCAGCTTTCCGTTGACTGGCTAGTTGTATGTCGGACCAGAGAATCAGGTGAACGAATCGTCGAACTGTATCAGTGTCGGGATCAGACTTGCGCGCTCAAAGAAACCAATGCGGTCGCCACGTCGAGTATAGAAGCGATGCAGAAAACATGCGAAGCGGTTTCGAAGTATCTGAAAGCAGATTTCGGACCACACGCCGCAAAGCTTCCCTGGATGCCGGTGCATAGCAAAGAAGCTTTGATCGAAATTGCCCAGGGGTATCAACTGATTCTCGGCTCGGTTGGAGTCGAAGACGAATCGCAACGGCAGGCGATCGCTCAAGAAGGGTTACGATTGAGTGAATCGGCATTGACGAAGGATCCTGCTTGCATCCAGGCGATTCTCCTACAGGCGAGTTGCCACGATATTTTAGGACAAGCCGATGCGCTCAAAGAAACGTTGAAGAAAGGCTTTATGGTTCGCAAACCAGAAAATCCTGATCGACTAGCGATGCTCGAATTCGAAGGCGACTATGCGAGATACGTTCAAAACAATCGCGAGGGAGCTGCGGCAAAGTATATGGAAATGCTCGAAATCGACCCCAATCATTTGCGAGCGCACTGGTCTCTGATCGAGACCGCTCTCGATGAACCGGTTGTTGCCGTCGACGCAGAGACGTTGAAGTTTGTCGCCGAGCACGCCGCGGCCATCGTCGCTGCTCATCCAGGAAGTCCCATCGCCACAATTCTAGAAAAATAGTAGCGGGCGTGAGAATGAAGACGATCGATTCATGGAAAGCTTACGGCTCACAAGAAAAGACATTTTCATCGACTCGGCGACTATACCAACGGATATGGACTATTGGAAACGGGCTACTGATTTGTTTGTCCTTGGTCGCATCGATCGATCAAGGCTTCGGCCAAGAAACAAAGAGTGAGAATCCTTCGCAAGTCGAAGCGAAACTGCTGCAATGCGGCCAGCAAATTGGCAACGGCAAATTCCAAGAAGCTCGTGAATCGGCTAACGCAGCCTTATCACTCGCTTCGCGACTCGAAAATTCCGAAGATCGACTTATCTTGTCGCTCTACGCCGATCGTCTACTCGTCCAAATCGCCATGCAGCTCAATGAACCTGCAATAGCTAGAACGAATATCGAAGCAGCCCTCGAACGATGCGGCTATCGACGCAACCTAGAATCCGAACAAACCATTGACGCCGCACCGCCTGTCAAAAACCAAGATTTGCCGAACGCAGTCGAGCAAGAGACGAAAATCTTATCTTTTGAAGCGTCGGTACAGCGATGTGATTGCCTTTCATATTTTTCCGAGTGCTTGTTGAATATCCAAGCCGCGAAGGAAGCTGACGAAGTTTTGTCGTTCGCGATTAGAATTTCAAATCCGGTCGCACCTAGTACTTTTTCTGTTGAGGCAAAGCGACTTCGTTGGAGAAGTAAAGAGGGTCCAAAAGCAGTCGATGGATGGTGTGATCTACTGCAAAGGGTCGAGCAGGCCTTGCCTGCCGACGACGTTCGGTATCACGAGCTTCAAATCCTATGTTTAACGCAAGTCATCTCCCAGCTCGTCTCGAAACCCACCAATTCTCCGCTTGCCTCAGCAGATGAATTCAACGCGTTGCGATTGAAATTGGAAAACCTTGGCATCGAGCCTGCTGTGGCGGTACTCACGCTGCTGGGATTGAACCAGATTCAGATGAAGAATTTGGATTATGCAGCCGTTGAGAAAACCTTGCGAACAATCGCGCCGGTCCTCGAACATCCCCGCATATCGAACTTCTGGAAAGCCTGGTATGCGAATGAATATGGTTTATTACAGCAAGCTCTCGGCAAATATGGCGAAGCGATGGTCTACCATGAGAAAGCTTTTAACAATGCTGCTCAGGGCGGCTACGACGAACAAGCTGTGGTGATGTCAGACAATCTTGGCTTGCTGCACTTGCGAATGGGTGATTACGAAGCAGCCAAACAACGGCTTTCGATGTCGAAATCGGTCTATGAAAAATTCCCAACGCTGCCCGGTCGAACGATGTGGCTGGTGAACTATGCTAAGGTTCTAGAAGGGTTAAACGATTTCCCATCTGCCGAAGCCATGTTGCAGACCGCCCACAACTCGCTTGTAGAGCTTGGCGATTCGGCGTCGCTTCAATCGATGCTGGTCGAAAATAATCTTGCCGTGTTAAAGTACTTGCAAGGTTCTTGGAAAGATGCTCGTGAACTCTTTGAAAAAAACAAATCGGCAACGGTACAAACTCTGGGTGCCGAGCACTTGCGAGTCGCTGAATGCGACATCAATCTTGGATGGCTTGAAATCGCCGAAGGACATGACGAGAACGCCGCAGAGCGATTTTCAATGGCTGCCGATTTAATTCAAAGGACAGTCGGCCGGGAGCATCCGCGTTATGCAGAATCGCTAACCTATCTTGCGCGAGTCCAATCCAGGCTAGGATTGGCATCCAACGGGCGCGCGTCGATGGATACGGCTTTGGAATACTTCTGGAAGCGGCTCGAACCGATGTTGTCGCAGAACTGGTCACCGCGCGACCGACTAGCGATGGTTCAAGAGCTTCGCACGCATCCCGAAAGTCCTGCTTGGCCAGGCACCATCGATTCCTTCCTAGAAATCGCCGACTCGCTCGGCTATACCACCGAGCAACAATATCGCGAGATGTTGCGATGGAAAGGAATCATCGAACGATTCGATCTGCAGGATGCATCGAATGGCCATATGTCTTCGGAAGCTCAAGAGTTGCGACTACGACTCGAAGGAATGACGAGCGAGTTGCGTAAGGTATTTTTTGAACCGGTTTCGTTTTTAAAGCGCGAAGCTCGTCGCCGACGCATTGGCGAACTCGAGTCGCAGATCGAAGCGACTCAGCGTCAGCTCGATGGCTTATCGAAACATCGCAATACACCTCCGCCGACGCCAACTGAAGTGGCGAACGAACTTAACACTCAAACCGCCTTGCTAGATGTTCTGCAGATACGTTTGCCGAACGTTGCCGAAGCCGGCCAACATGCCTCGATCGCGGCTCACTATATTGGTTTTTTAGTTCGCCTTGGAAGCGATCCGGTCCGCATCGATTTTGGTCCCCAAGCAATTTTAGATGACCGAATTGAACAATGGCGAGGAGAATTATTTGAATCGTCCGGCCAAGTAGAGCGATTGGGCCATTCGGTCGCCGAACTCGTTTGGGAGCCGATTAAAGATCAATTGCAATCGATACAAGATTTGCGAATATCGAGCGATGGCGTTTTTTTTACCCTGCCCTGGCACGCACTCCCGATCGACGAGGGTAAGACTCGGCTGCTCGATAGACTGAATGTTATTCATGGTTGGTCGCCGAAGTCGGTTGAAGTGCCTCGACTCGAAGTTCTTCAGCCAACGCTGCTAGCAATCGGAAATGTGGACTACGGTCCGTTGAGCGAGCAATGGCAACCGTTGCCTGCGACGGCAACCGAATCGGCGGAAGTGACGAACCTATTTCGTAACCGCTTTGTTAACGGCTTGGTCGAGCTTCTTGAATTGCAAAATGCCAACGAAGAGTTGATTACGACGTTCCTTCCAAAATCAAAGTATGTGCATTTGGCAACGCATGGATTTTTCGACCCGCCGCCCGGGGCGAATTCCTTTGGTGTTCAAACCTGGACCGCGCAATTCCAGTCGGGTTTAATCGTTGCCCCACCCTCGAGCGCACAGTCGTTCGACCAGTACTTGACCGCCGAAGAAATTAGCAGTTTGAATCTTCGATCAACCGAACTAGTTGTCCTGAGCGCCTGTGATTCGGGACGCGGAAGTATTCAAGCAGGACAAGGAATGGTTGGATTGCAACACGCCTTTTTAAGTGCCGGTGCAAAGGGAGTCATCAGTTCCCTCTGGAAAGTCGACGACCGTGCGACCGCTGAACTGATGAAATATTTTTATAGTCATCTTTGGCGAGATAATATGCAGCCCGCCGAAGCCCTGCGGCAAGCCCAACAAGAATTGCGATCGGAGTCGAAATACGCGGCACCAGGTTATTGGGCCGCTTTTACGTATTCGCAGCGGTGAGCTTGTTCGTCGAACTCTGCTTGTATTTGGTCGTACATACTTTATTTTTGAGTATGAAAAAAGTATGGCACGACGCTCCGTCGTCGTGTTTCGCGACGGCGGAGCGTCGTGCCACAATTGGCGAATCTCAATTTTAAAGTCGCTTCGTCGCTATCGCTTGTAGCCGCTAATGTCGACGATCTTTCCATCGACGACAAAACGTGTCTGGCCGGTTCGCGATGCGTACTCATAGAGTCGATCGGCGGTGAGCGTTGTAAAGCCGGCCTGTCGAAGTCGGTCAAGTTGTGAATAACGAAGCGGTGCAGTGTTGTAGGAATTGGCGGATGGGACTTTGACCGACGGTGCCTGAGGTAGGAATCTCGCATCGGCAACGTCATCGTATGTTGCAATCTGTTGATTTGCGGTGACTTCATCGTTGGCGTCGTTGAGGTCAGGATCCTTAACAATCAATCGGTCTTGGTCACTGCGACGAACATTGATCGAAAGCGTATTTCCATCTTGGCGAACGCTGAACTCTCCCAACGCGAATGTCAGCCCGGCGTTGAGAGTATCTCGATTGTCGCTCAGCGGCGTCGCCCCAATCACTGTCGGTGCCGACGGAACGCTTCCGACGAATCCGGTGATCCCAACGTTGTTCGCATTGGCTGCCGTGTTATCAACTGCTGCATCGACCGGTATCCCGTATTGATCGAAGCGAATCAAATGGGCGTCGAATTGAGCGATATTCAAGGTCGTTGGAATAGGATCGGTCGCCGTTCCAACGTCGGTCAGCACTTGGCTGGTCGGTGCCGCGCCAAGTCCAATCGAATAATATTGTGGGTCATTGGTCGGGAAGACCGAGGCAATCTCTGACGCTGAAAGCTGGACGCTGTCGAATCGATTAGCGACCTGTCCAGTGACAAGGTGGATACTTCCTGCAAACGGTGCATTGGCGGCATTGTTGCTGTGGGCCGTTTGAAGTTTTCCTTCGAACGTCTGTTGATTGGCGTCCGCGAAGAGACCACCACTACTAGGCGTTGCGCTCGAACCTGAAACCGATCCAATCGATAACGTCGACGATCCGGCAGTTCCACCGCTTCCTTGAAACAGTTGGTTCGCTAACCCGCTTCGCGTTGAACCGCGATCAGTTTGCGTATTGTTCGCGTTGTTATTGTTCGGCTGGTTGTTGGCAGCTTGTTGATTGCTCGGCGTTGGCCGTAATCGGCGACGTTCTTCTTCGCTCAAAGCATCCGAGGCAGAGGATGAGTTGTTGTTAGTAGCGGCGTTCCCGGTAGTCGGTGGCTGTGTTACCGACTGATTGGATGGTGCAGAATCTGGATTCGCTACTGGAGAATTCGATCCGCCTGGTGTTTGCAAGTCAGGTGTTTGCATCACCGCAGCCGCGAGCTGTACTTGGCTCGGCTGGAGTTTCCACGATGCAGTCGTCGATGGAATTGATCCGGAAGGGGATGGCGTCGACGAGTTGACTAAGATGTCTTTTCCGCTCGGTAGAGCCGACTCTTGTTGCTGGCTGACAACATAGGCTTCGCCGATTTCAACTCGCGCTTGATTCTGCTGTCCGTCGACTGAGAATCGCAAAATGGCGCGGCGGACATGAACCGCTGATTGCGAGTTTCCGACGACGATCTCTCGGTTTCCGGAATTGGTCACGCGCACTTCACCTGCCGCAACGTGAATTGTCCACTCATTTTCCTTCTGTACGAGTCGAACTTTTGAACTGGCACTCAGCATGAGCGATGCGTCTCCCTCGAGCCAAAGGGTACTCGATCCATTCGAAGGGGTGACGATCCAGTCACCGCTGTAGATCTTTGCTCCTTTGCCGGCTTGCAGCACGCCGCCGTCGCGCTCGATCGCCATCGGGACCATCGAATACGTCACGATGCCAGGAATATTCTGAGCGAACGCCTTTATCGGAAGGGCTGCGATCGCAATGCAAAAAATGATTCGGATCATGTTTGTCTTCAACAAGTTTGTTGATTCCATCGAGTTTGGATTGTGTGCAAAGCTTAGAACGAGTAAATCAACTGGGTACTCAAAATATGTCGTTGATAGGCGTAGAAGTGGACTCCAAATAGATTGGCGACATTCGAGTCGTTATCAATGAACGTGTAATCGAGACGACCGCTTAGTCGCGTACTCAAGAAGTTCTTTTGCAGCCCCGTTCGGACTTCGGTGCGTTGGTCAGTTCGAGCGTTTCCAAAGAAGTCGAGACTGTTCGGATTGTCATAATCCGTCCAGAAATGTCGAACCTCGCCATCCCAAATCCAGCTTCGATCCTTCATCGGTCGCTCGATTCGAGCGGTAGCCATGTGCGAATGTCGGTCAAAGTCGGAGCCGATCGTATTGAATTTGTCGTAGCGATAACCAGCATAGATGCGACCCTGGCCCTCTTGTGTATAGAGAGCTTGCGTGATTCCGAACGAGTTCCCGTCGCCTGACTGATTCTGTTCTGGAATCAAGGCCGGAGCGAAACTCGTCAGAGGATTGAATTCGTAGTAACTGGTCGTGTGCCCCAAGTCACCTAGTCGCGTTAGGCTCGATACCAAGCGATGCTCACGAGCGAAGCGACGACTGTCGATCTCGGTTTCATGAAATTCGTATCGGACACCTGTAAAATAGTTTTCGGTCAGGAGCACATTCGCATAAGCCCCACCCATATAGTCGCCAAGATTAAATCGATCGAGGTCGTACTGAAAAGTATTGTAGGTACTGGCGATCAATCCGAAGTTAACGTCCTCGGTCTTCACCGCCAGGAAATCGAAGAACGATGCCACCACAAATCGGCTATCGTCTTTATTGGAAATGGCCCCCAGGCCGGTGAAGTTGGGAGCGACGCCGACGTTCGAGTCGTACTCGTTAGCAGTGAGTAAAGTAAAATGGAATCGACGTGGCTCGGGCATTCTCGCCGAATAATTTAGGCTTGCTCGTTGAGCCGCATCTCGATTGACGCCGTAGTTGCCTACATTCTGAGTTGGAATCGCGGGCGACGGCAATTGATAGCTGACTAAACTCATTGGTGAGTCATGGACGTGTTGTTCAATTTCATCGTCGCTCATCCCGGAAAGAGATAGCGAGGAGAAAGCAGCATCGCGATCGCCCATTTGAGCTAATGCCATCCCTCGAACGTAATGAGCATAGCTGTCATGGTCGGCAGCATCTGTTTCTTGGTATCGATCTATCGCTTCCAATGCTCCTTCTGAATCTTCCAAATGCAAGCGAGTGACGGCTAGCAACTTCCAGGTCTCCGACGGAGCAGACGGATCGGTTGCGAGTTCGGAGAACAGCGATTCGGCTTCTTCGAGTTGCTCTTCTTCCAGCAAGTAGACGCCTCGAAGATAGCGGTCTGAAATCGCATCGCTTTTTTCGAGCAGCTCGGACGCTTGTTGGCGTTGACCTAAAAAATTGGCAACGATCGACGCTTGGAGACCCAGTTCTCGTTCGATCGGATCTGGAGTGGCATTGGGGCTGGACAACGATTTGCCTTCGGTCTTTGCTTCGTTGCCGGCAATGGAACTAGACATAGAACAAGTCGTAATAGACAGCAAAACACTCAAAAACGATTTTTTCGCATTTAACCTTGTTGCCATAATTCGTCCGTCAAAAGGATTATTCCGACTTTTCCTCATAACAGACTTATTCGGCTTTTCTTTGGGAGAAACCTCGCAACATCGACTGGTATTGCGAAATAAGTATCCGCATTCGACAAAAAAGTGGTTGCCTGTATCAGTTCAAGCGATTTTTCGGGTTTTGCGTTGCAATAAACCCATAGCGAATTACACTCCGGACGGGTGTTGAAGCATCAAGCTAGCCAAATAAGGCATAAGCCAGGAGAAACAGTTGGGACAACTGTTCTACAATGCCGGCGTCTCAAACTCGACCAATATGCCATCAAGTGCTTGAATCTCGTTTCGCAAAAAGAGGAATACATCATGCTGAAGAAGGTTTTGATAGCGTTCATCGCGCTGTTGTTCATGTCCGAATTTTCGCTCGTCGGTGCGCAGGAAGGCCGTTCGGTTCGAGTCTTCCAAGGGCCAATTCAGCCGCGAGTTTTCCAGTCATCGCAGCGAGGCTATTCGGCAGCGCCTGCCACCTCCCCAGCGCCACAAGGGAGCAGTCGTTCGACATCCAGTGGACTTCCCACCGGTCGAACGTTCTACCAAGGACGCTACTACGGTAACCCCGGTAATCGCTATTACGGACCGCAGTACGGCTATTTCTAACTAACGAACTTTGCGCGCATCGTTGTTTAAGCCCCTGTTTTGCTTCGCATTAAGCAATCAAAGTTTCGTGTTGCGAATCGGACTATTAAAAATATTAAGGTGTATTTGTGAAAATCTTCCAGAAGACGTCGACGCGAAAGCAAAAAGCTAAGCATCGAGAAGCGAGACGGTTGCTTATCGAGGGACTTGAGTTGCGAAGACTCTTGGCCTCTGTCGACCTTGTACCCGACAATCCGTTTAGTCATACCGAAGTCAATGTCGTTTTCGAATCTCGTGTACTCTCCTCGGATTCGACCGAGAATCTCACCTTCAACGTCAAGGGACCTGGAGGTGCTACCGTCGCGCAACATGGTTTTCGGATCAGCGCGACGAATGCGGCCAATGACCAAACGAGTAGCATGAATGGAAATGCCGGCGATTCGACCCTCAATCGCGTTATTTCAAGCGTTCCGCTAGTCCCTGGGCCAAACCAATTCGCTATCGTTTTGCGGAATCTAGGTTTGAATTTGGAGCAAAAATTTCTCGCCGATCCTAAAGTATTAATCGTGCGCAATCGCATTCCGACGTTGACGCTGTCATCGTCGAATTTGCAAACCAACGAAGATGTGCCTACAAGTTTCACCTCCATCGTTTCTGATCTGGACGGAGACGGTACCAATCAAACGCTTTCCGCCCTCAATGGAACAGTTACGCAGGTTTTGGCTGGGACATATTCGTACTCGCCAAATGGCAACTTCAATGGAACAGATCGCATCACCGTTGTTGCGTCCGACGGCTTAGAATCGACCACCAGAACGATCAACGTCACCGTCGATCCGGTCAACGATCCACCAGTCTTCGCCAACTCTATTAGCAAACAAGCCGTGCAAGGTGGCGTAGTAGACATCACCACCGCAGAAGCTATAGCTGGTGCAACCGATGTTGAACGAGATTCGATAAATCCCGCATCATTGCGCATTGTTGGAACGCCTTCCATTGGTATTGCCGAAGTCATTTCTGCGGGCGGCTCAACATCGCTTCGCTACACGCCTGGGACTCAGCCGGGAAACGTTTCCTTTACGTATACTGTCGAAGACAATCGGGGCGCAGTGTCAGCACCTCGAACCGTATTCATCGAAGTATTCGCACGCACGATTATCGATACGCTGGTCGATGATGTCGCGCCATCACTGGCCAACCTATCTTTCCCGGCGTTTACCAACGATCGCACACCGGTGTTGAAGGGCACTTCGCAACCGTTGGCCGCAGTTCAAATCAATGGTCTTCCTTTTGCGAATGCTTTAACCACGACCGCCGATAGCTCGGGCAAGTGGCAAATCGTATTGCCGAGTTCACTTCCAACGACGACGCAGCAATATTCGGTTACTGCCGTTGCAACTCTAAACGGCGCTACGATTACGAGTAATCCCGCCGTTTTTACGGTAGATACATCAGCGCCAGTGGTGAGTACTTCACTTGTTTCAAATCTTCGATCGACGCCTGTTTCGGGCGACGTGACGATTCAATTTAAGGATGGAATTGGCAGTTCGAATGCTGACTTGATAACCGGTTTCACATTAAGTGATTTGTCGTTGAACTTAAGCCAAGGGTCGACCAACTTGCTGGCTTCCGCTGCGGGCGTTTCGCTGCAACCGAACGCATCTGCCAGCACTTTTAATCTCAAAGGTTTATCGGGCGTCACCGGAGCAACAGGGACGTATCGATTGTCGTTGAATGCCGCTACGGCTGGAATTGCCGACTTGGCGGCAAATCCGCTCGCATCGGGCTTTTCTATTCCCTTCGCCGTCGATGTATTGGGTCCTCGCTTGCGAAGTATAGCGCTGGATACGGCGAAGATCAGTGGACCAGCAATGCCGATTCCAGTCGTTACAAAAACGTCGGCTGCGGGCGCATTGGTCAGCTATACGCTGAACCTTTCTGATCAGCAATTTATCGGCTTCGGAAACTCAGTAATCGTCGAGTTAGTCGAAACGACTGGTTCGACCACGAAATCACTTGTGAAATTGCCGCCGATTCAAATCGCTTCGGGAACTCAAGACAATCTTGATTTCCGTCTTTCCGCCACGCTCAGCACGACCCTTTCGACTGGCCAACATGACTTAAGTATTCGCTTGACCGATGCGGCTGGCAATTCCCTTCAGTCGAATAGTGCCGATCCCAAAGCCTCCTTTTCGATCTTTGTAAGCGAAGTCGGAACGACAACATCGAGTGCACCTTCTACTCCGATTAACTCCGCCATGTATTTTCTGGGTGCGAAACTGACCCTGGATACTTTGGTGGGCGCGACGAAGATTTCGGTCAATCAAGAAGTACGGGCTGGTGCAACGATTCGCATACTCGACGAAGCCAATGGCAACCTTGAAAGCGTCGTTGTCAAGAGTATCGACACGAGCAAACGAGCGAATGGCGTTTTTGAATTGACGCTTGATAAAGCTCTCACCAAAAAATATTTAACAAGCTCGACGACGATTTCGTGGCTTCGTGTTTGGACGATGACGTTTGACAAATCAACGCAAACCACTTGGTTTACTAACGAGGACGGTCACTATCTCGGGCAATTGGATCCAGCCACCGGCAAAGTTAAGCTCTACGATGTAACGTTGCCCAGCAGCGTTGGTGGAGCGGCAAGCTACGATCCGCATGGCGTTTTCTTCGACTTCAATACCCACCTAACCCCACGCGTCTGGTTTGTTTATCGCAACGGGAACGGAAGTGATGGCGACACACCCGTTGTCCCTACCAACGCCGTCAATTACGGACGCATTGGCTACCTTGATCTTGTCACGAAAGAATTGGTGACGTTCGATTTGAGTACGATCTTGGCAGAATCCGATGCCCATCCGACATCGGCTTCATCGCACACAGCCGAACCGATCCAAGGAACTCATGCAATTGTCGTCGATGCCCGCGGGCATGTTTGGATATCCGCCGAACATTCGAATGCCTTGATCGAAATCGATCTGCATCGATTCGTCAATGGTACACCGAATCGCCAACTGAATTCGCGAGATGGGACACTGATTGTTCATAAGCTACCTTCTGCACTGGCCGATACGGGTACACTAGCGCGCGACTTCGAAGTCCACGGGATTCAGGTCGTTGTCGATCAACGAACCAACGAGCCGTATGTTTGGATAACGGACGGCAATAATTCTTCGACGGGGCGAGTCGCTTTGCTACGTCCGGGTTCGCCCCCTTCTACTGCCAGCAATCAAATACCCAATCGTAGTGAAGATCAATGGTTCGAATTCAATATCGACGAAGCATTGAAAGCCGAGGGGCGCTATTTCGCTGCGGACAATACGACGGTCAACACTCAGGGACACCCCTTGTTTATTGCAATTAGCGATAACGAAACTCCTGGTTTTCCCGAAGACGATCTCATTGTAGTGACCGATCCAGGTGGCGGTCAGAAGTCAGCCGGTGTCATACGCATCGTCGATCCGCGAACTTTGGTTTCAAAACTGGTTCAAAGTGACCGAAGTAAAATCGTGGCATCCAGCATCATTCCGGCGACCGCGAAAATTGAAACGGTCATCGTGCCAAAGATTCCTGGTGCGGATGGCACGGGAGCGGCCGGAACTCAACAAGCGTTCGTCGATCGTACGGGCAACATTTTCTTTTTCGATTCCAACGGAAGCATTGGCCGATTCAATCCAGCGGATGCAAACGTCAAAAGAAGGACCATCAACGCTCCAATTAAAGAATATCATGATGGAAAATTTGATATCGCCGAAATCAAGATGACGGGATATCCGAGAACGGCGATTGAATTTGTCGCCGAACGCAAAGAACTGACCAGCGTTGCCAATACCCAAGATCGATCGCAAGCCAATGGTATCGATCAGTATGAAATCGCGGAGCTGTCGCATCGCGGTCGCGGTGTCGGAGCTTTTCGCGGAATCATCAACGCTGAGAATACAATTTATAGTGCGCTGTCTCAGAGCGACCACATCGCCGTTTCTGCAGTCGCCGAATCGAGTCGCCGGCAGATTGCGGTAGTCTCAAGTCCGTTTCCGTTGCCGACCGGGGCGAGAATTTCCGGTCGAGCTGCCATGCAGGTTCTTGCCGACGGCAGCGTCGTTCTCACCGCTCGCGGCGACGGCGAGCTTCTCGACAAACAAGTGAATATAACCAAGGCACTCTTCGTCAAAGGTAGCCTCAGCGAATTTGATGCGGGGGCTATCGTTGGCAATGTGGCCGCGATCGTGCAGAGCAATGGTGACATCGAAGCCCTGGGAAAGAATTCAAAAGGAACGTTGGTGCGATATCGATTTCATCCGCCAACCGCTTCGTGGAAGACCAATGATCTTGTGAATCCAGCTAACTGGGCGGTCGTCACCAATCTCGCGTTGCCGACCGGCCAAATCGTCGCTGAGGATCCCGCACCTGTTCCTGGTCTAGGCTTCACAATTACTTCTGTAGCAGGACATTTGATAGTCGTTCGATTGAATGGCACCAACCCGCCGACAATCGTCGATCTTTCAGCGAGCTCGGGAACTGCTAGACCAGCCGTCTATGCCGGTGTCGGCGGTGTCGTTGGAAGCGATCGAATCCGTTTCTACGGTGGCGATCAAACGGGACGTATCGTCGAATACTCGACAGATCTTCAATTGAGCAATGTCCGAACGCAAATACTGGATGTCAGTGATGCTGCGATTCGTCCGGCTGGACAAACACTTCGCGATGTTCGCATGCTTCGGAATATCCGCCCGCTTATCGATGGATCCGTTGTGCACCTCTTTGGAACCGACGGCATGTCGCGATTGGTCCACTATGAATTGACATCGCAAGGAACAACGACACGAGTCACCAAAGCTGAAAACATTACTCAATTGGTCGTTGCGAAGCAAACGGCGTTCGGATATTTCGATTTCCAAAAAGAATTTGCTGGTCGCGTTTATACGTATGTTTCTGCCATGAGACAAACGGATGGAACGTTGCGAGTATACGGCACCAACGGAGGTGATCTCGTCGAGTTTACGCGAGCGACCAATGGGCAATGGCGAGTCGGCAATCTAACGAACGATAACCGCAGTACCAATGCGATCACTGGCGGAGCTCGAGTGCCCGGCAACTTTGTTTTCGGTGCACCGAGTGTTTATACGAATAGTCTCGGTGAACGTCATGTTCTACAGATCAACGTCGATGGCGAAGTGATCGAATACTACACTTTGGCGGGTGACCCCACCAATCGGATTCTTACCCAAAACGTCAACTTGCGATTGGGCGCTTCCAGTCAAATACCAAATCTTCGCTATCGCGATACGCCTCCTATCCGAGGAGTATTAATAGCGTCTACCACAACGACAACTAACGCTTCCAACTCGCAAACCGGAACAGGTACGGGCAGTGGAACAGGTACTGGCAGTAACAGTGGAACGGCCAAGGCGAGCGGCGAAGGAATCTCGGGAAGCGATGTCATCTACGATATAAATCGCGACGGAGCCGCGACGGCTTTGGACGTGCTAACGCTTGTCAATGCGCTCAATAGAAAGGTTCCAGCAACAGAGCAGTTGGATTTATCCGGCGATGGAGAAATCTCGCCCGTCGATGTCCTTATGCTCATTAATTTTCTTAAACGTCAATCGCGAAGCCAAGGCGAAGGCGAATCGAGTCGAGTTATCGAGCCACCATCGACGTCAGACGTATCGCCGATGAGCAGCTTGGCCGTCGATTTAAGCATTCCTTCGCTTTCGTTTGACTTTTTCAAGGACAAAAAATAGGGCAGCTTCTTAGTTTTGAAAACTTGTGGCCTACTTGGAATCGGTATTTCGGGCTAAAATCGCCAAGATTGCCGCGTTTAAGATAATGTCAGCGGATCGGCACTAGCCGCCGGTGCAGCATAGGCACTTGCGGCTAGGGCCGATTCGCTCACACACCAAAACCGGCAATAGGCTAACTTTCACTTTTCTACAACATTTTACGAGTGTCCGATGAACATTTTACAAAGCCAAGATCCTGCCGTGTATGCCGCCATCGATGCTGAAGCGACGCGACAGCAAGAAGGGCTTGAGATGATTGCGAGCGAAAACTATACGTCGCTTGGGGTCATGCAGGCTGTCGGGAGTGTTCTCACCAACAAATACGCCGAAGGCTATCCAGGTCGACGCTACTACGGCGGCTGTGAGCACGTTGATGTCGTCGAACAGTTGGCGATCGATCGCGCCATAGAATTGTTCGGAGCCGACGCGGCAAACGTGCAACCTCATTCGGGTTCACAAGCCAACACGGCGGTCTATCTTTCAGCGTTGCAACCAGGCGATAGCGTCCTGGGACTCGACCTGGCGCAGGGTGGCCATCTCACTCACGGCATGCATTTGAATATCAGCGGCAAGCTTTACAAATTCCATGCCTACGGTGTCGATACGAAAGAACATCGTATCGACTTTGATCAAGTTGCCAAATTGGCTCGCGAGCACAAACCCAAGATGATCGTAGCTGGTGCCAGTGCCTATCCTCGCGAAATCAACCATGACAAGTTCGCCGAGATCGCACGCGGAGTCGGTGCCAAACTGATGGTCGACATGGCTCACTACGCAGGTTTGGTTGCAGCCGGACTTCATCACAACCCTGTCCCGTGTGCTGACTACGTAACCACCACGACGCATAAAACCCTTCGTGGCCCGCGAGGTGGGATGGTACTTTGTAAAAGCGAATATGCCAAAGCGATTAACAGCGCTGTCTTTCCCGGTATTCAAGGCGGGCCATTGATGCACGTGATCGCGGGCAAAGCCGTCTGTTTTGGCGAAGCCCTTTCTCCCGACTTCAAACGCTATGGCCGATCGGTGATCGACAATGCTCAAGCTCTCGCCGAAACGTTGCTCAGCAATGGAATTCGCTTGATCAGCGGTGGAACCGATAACCATCTTGTGTTGCTCGACGTGACCAGTATTGGACTGGGCGGCAAGTTGGCCGAAAAGACGCTCGATCGTTGCGGCATCACGGTCAACATGAATATGATCCCCTTCGATACTCGAAAAGCCATGGATCCCAGCGGAATCCGCATCGGAACGCCAGCCTTAACGACTCGTGGAATGGGCGTCGATCAGATGAAACTGATCGGCAACTGGATCGTAAAAGCCTTGCGAAATAACGACGATGATGCCATCCTTGGTCAGATTCACGAGGAAGTTCGCCAGCTTACAACACACTTTGCTGTCCCAGCCGGTCAAATAGCTTTGGTAAGCTAAGTAATGATCGATAAATAAGTGTCCAATACTATTTCATTCATCCTTCCATCCCAAACATCCATGGCAAATATTCCGCGGATCTTGATTGCCGACGACAACGCCGCGAATCGCGAGTTGTTAGAAGCCTATCTTGCGAACATCGACTGCCAGATCGAAACGGCGGTCGACGGCCAAGACACCTTGAACAAGGTCGAAACATTTAAGCCCGACTTGATTCTCTTGGATGTCATGATGCCGAAGATGAACGGCTTTGAAGTCTGTCGGCAACTTAAAAACGATTCGAGCACCGTGAAGATCATGATCTTGATGGTGACCGCGCTGAGTGAACTTGGCGATATCGAACGGGCTGTCGCTGCCGGAACCGACGATTTCTTATCCAAGCCGATCAATAAAGTCGAGTTGAAAAAGCGGGTTTCGAATATGCTGCGATTGAAAGACACCACCGACGAACTGGAACGACTTCGGCAATATATTCAAGCGATGGAAGAATAAGATCGAGCAACTGGCGCGCGATGATCGAAAACTTTTGGCTCGTATCCAACGCCTGGTACCGATCGAGCATACCTCGACGGTCATCGCTGGGCAACACTATCCATGGACCCAAGTCATCGATCCAGCTCAACTTCTGGAACAAGCCTTGAAGTGTCCCAACCAAAATCTGGTTGAAGTCGATCCTTTTTGGGCGGCGACCTGGCGAGCCGCATCGGGTTTGGAACGATTTCTCGACCGATTCGAGTTAGCAGGCGAAAGAGTTTTAGAACTAGGTTGCGGCAGCGGTCGCGTTGGGATCGGTGCGGCTTTGCGAGGTGCCGATGTGGTGATGACGGACGTGGTCGGTCGCGCGCTTTTGATTTCAAAATTCAATGCAAGGCACGTCAAAGAGCATGTTTCTATCCGTCGACTTGAGTGGCGCAATGAACAGTTACCGGATCCCAAGTTCCGATATATCCTCGGTTCGGATATCGTTTACGACCCATCCCTGCATCCGATTTTAGAACCCTGTTTGCGAAGGCACTTAGCTCACGATGGCGTTGTACTACTCAGCGAACCGCAGCGACATACGGGCGATCGATTTCGCAACTGGATCATGGCCGCTGGCTGGCACATTCGAGAACATCTCGTCAGTCTGAATGATTACAATCTTGATATTCGCGTTTTCGAATTACGGATCGAACGGCCAAAGAAATGGCGTCCGTCGCCACCGTTGGTTAATTCTATATATGACTAAAAAGGCTCTTCCCCAAAATCTGTGGGTCAAAATTGACTATTTATCGTTACGACTAGAAAACCGAAGTTTCAACGGACACCCGTTTCGCATTGGATTTTTGAGGCATCACTCCGATGTCCAAAGTTGAAGAAAAACAACCCACCAGACGATCA
>JAWXCK010000059.1:0-18890 GCA_034408855.1 Pirellulaceae bacterium | reverse complement strand
TGGCTTGTTTTTCTTCAACTTTGGACATCGGAGTGATGCCTCAAAAATCCAATGCGAAACGGGTGTCCGTTGAAACTTCGGTTTTCTATTCGTAACGATCAATAGTCAATTTTGGCCCACAGATTTTGCGGAAGAGCCATAAATTAACCGCCAACGCTTCTTTACAACAAGCATTTTAAGGATTGTGAATGCTCGATTGTTGACTATTCTGGAAGCAGGCGAACAATCCCACTTGCTTTACTCTTGGTACTTGGGCCAAGTCGTAAATGTCGGGACAGATCTCTCCATTTTCAACGTCGGATTTTCTTGAGTCATGCAGCTTGAGTTGGACAGTTCCAATGCTAGTAGCACAGTGAACAAGCTCCTCGGAGTTTCGGTCATTGTGCCTTGCTTCAACGAAGAGGCTAGTCTCGATCAGTTGTTCGAGAAGCTTACGGCCGTCCGATCGATGTTTTCTGATAAATTCGATCTTGAGTTTATCCTTGTCGACGATGGAAGCAGCGATGCAACAGCCGCCGGTATCGAAAAGCGATCTCGCAGTGGCTCGTTTGTAAAAACATTTAGCCACGCACGCAATCGCGGCATTGCTGCGGCCATAATGACCGGCATACGAGAAGCTTCGAACGAGTTGGTGGCAACGATCGACGCGGATTGCACGTACGATCCGATTCAGTTGGGAGGCCTCATTGAAAAAATGGAAGACGGGGTCGCGATGGTCACGGCATCGCCGTATCATCCCCTTGGCGAAGTCGAAGGAATCCCTGGCTGGCGGTTAGGACTATCGCGGGCATGCTCATTGGTTTACCGCAAACTTGTCAAGACTCAAATTCATACTTACACCAGTTGCTTTCGGCTTCATCGGCGCAGCATGGTACTTGGAATATCCCTTCGCGAAGAAGGCTTCGTCGGCGTCGCAGAAATGCTTTGGCACGTTTCCCGTCGCGGTGGGGTTATCGAAGAAGTGCCTGTTCGTTTAACGGGTAGGCGTGTTGGTTATTCCAAGATGCGAACGCTTCCGGTGATTTTTGCTCATTTAAAACTCATGACACGGATCGCAGTCGATCGTTGCCTACATCCGTGAACCACGTCATCCTTGAACTACTCCATTGAAGGTTATTGAAATGCAATCGACGATCAACAAGTCCAGTGTTCTCCCGTTACCATCGGATCAAGACGCGACTGGGCGCAGTCTTGGTCAGGAAGAAATCGCCGCAGTAACACAAGCGATCCTATCGGGGACACTTACCTCGACCAAAGGCGAATTCACCAAGCAGCTCGAAGTTCAGTTTGCAAAGTATATGGATAGTTTGCATGCTCATGCTTGCTCATCTGGTTCGGCTGCATTGCATACGGCCGTTGCGGCGATCAATCCTGAGCCGGGTGAAGAAATTATTACGACTTCGATTACCGACATGGGAGCACTTTCGGCGATCCTTTATCAGGGCGTCATCCCGCGTTTTGCCGACGTGGACCCTCGAACGTATAACCTAACGGCTGAGACGATCGAACGCTGCATCTCGCCACGAACGCGAGCCATTTTGGTCACGCATCTTTTTGGCAACCCATGCCAGATGAAGGAGATTATGGAATTGGCTTCCAAGCACCAGTTGCCGGTGATTGAAGACTGCGCCCAAGCCTTTTTCGCCGAATACCGACAGAAGACCGTCGGATCGATCGGTGACATCGGTTGCTTTAGTCTCCAGCAAGGCAAGCACATCACAACCGGTGAAGGTGGAATCGTCGTGACCAGCGATTCGGACTTAGCTCGAAGAATGTTCTTGTTCATCAACAAAGCTTGGGGCTATGGCGACTCTAATCCAGACCATTACTTCTTGGCTCCCAACTACCGGATGAATGAACTCACCAGCGCCGTCGCGCTGGCGCAAATGGAAAAGCTCGACTGGAGCGTCCGCAGCAGAATTGAACTGGCCGATCGCATGAACGAAATGCTGGCCGATATCCCTGGCATTAATACGCCGCTGACTCATCCTGGGAACAAGCACACCTATTGGAAGTACTGTTTGGATGTCGATGGTGGTGTGATCCGCGGCGGTACCGTTGGGCTTGGAAAACTACTCAAGGAGCAAGGCGTCTTCTGTGCTCCGCGTTATATTCAAAAACCGGCTTTCCAATGCCAAGTCATCCGCGATCAAAGAACGTTTGGTAACAGTCGATTCCCATTCTCGTTGGCCGCTCCAGAAGCCGTTGACTACAGCCCTGAAAAATTCCCAGGTACGTTCGAGGCCTTGTCGAGAATTCTCGTTTTGCCTTGGAGCGAAAAATACGAAACGCGACACATCGAATACATCGCCGAGACGATTCGAAGTTGCGTTAGTCAATTGAGTTAGCGATAAGATCCTGACGGCTAGCCTGAATTATTCATAACCCGAAGCGTAAGTGGGGGATCCGAGCAAATTCCTTGCTAACGCGTCGGGTTACGAAATACACACTGTTTTACTACATAATAAAGTCAACCTGACATGAACCAACATCCGATTCGATTTGCCATTGTCGGCGCAGGCGGAATTGCTCAAACGCACCTGCAAGCGTTCGCCACTTCGTCGCTTGCGCAGCTTGTCGCCGTCGTCGACGTCCGCCTCGAGGCTGCCGAAGCGATGGCGGCAACGCAGCATTGCCTCGCTTTCCAAGATCTCGATTCGATGCTCATGTCGACGAAGATCGGCGCGGCGATCGTTTGCACACCACCTTCGACCCATCCAGAGTTGTGCGGACGATTGGCCGAAGCCGGCGTTCACGTTCTCTGCGAGAAACCGATCGCGGTGAGCAGTGCAGACGCGTTGGCGATGATCGAAAAAGCCGAATCGCATGATACGATTCTGACCATGGCGTCTAAATTTCGATATGTTTCGGATATGGTTTTCGCCAAGCAACTCATCGTTTCGGGTGTGCTTGGAGAAATCACCAACCTTGAAAACACCTTTACCGGGCATGTCGATATGCGTCGACGATGGAATAGCAGACCAGAGATTAGCGGCGGAGGCGTCATCATGGACAATGGCACGCATTCAGTCGACATTGTCAGGTACTTGCTGGGCCCAATCGAAACTATTCAAGCGATCGAAGGCAAACGTATCCAAGATCTAGCGGTGGAAGATACCGCGAGAATTCATGCCAAGACTGCCGACGGCGTACTGGCCGCGATGGATCTATCATGGAGTTTCCATAAGCAAACACCGTGGTACGTCAGCGTTTACGGAACCAACGGTACGGTACTTGTCGGTTGGGGCGAATCGAAATACCGTCGAGATTCTGATAAAGACTGGAACGTTTTTGGAAAGGGATACAATAAAGTTCAAGCCTTCACCGAACAAATCAATAATTTCTGTCACGCGATTCGCGGCACCGAGTCGCTCTTGATAACCTCTGAAGATGCGACGGCATCCGTTGCGGCAGTAGAAGCGGCTTACGATTCCTTGCGTCGCGACCATTGGGTATCGGTTGCGAGAACCTCGGGACCCTCTCTGGCCGTTGCCTCATGAATGTTCGAATCCATCCGACCGCAATTGTTGAAGATAACGTCGAGCTTGGTGACGGAACATCGGTTTGGGACAACGCGCATATTCGCCATGGAACCCGACTCGGCGAAGAGTGTATCGTCGGCGGCAAAACTTACATCGCGTACGATGTTCGAATCGGAAATCGCTGCAAAATTAATGCTTCGGTTTATATCTGCACTGCCGTAACGATCGAAGACGGCGTCATGATTTCTGCGGGAACCGTTTTCACGAACGACCGTTTCCCTCGCGCTGCGTCACCGGATTTATCGCAGCTTCGCACGAGCGAACCAGACGAAGCGACCGAGGCGACCTTGGTGAAATGCGGAGCGACCGTTGGAGCAGGTTGCATCGTCGGCAGCAATTTGGCCATCGGTCGATGGGCGATGATTGGCATGGGCTCGGTGGTAACCAAAAGCGTCCCCGACTTTCATCTGGCCCTTGGCACCCCGGCTCGAAGTATTGGAGCCGTTTGTCGATGCGGGCAATTGCTCGGGATATTTCGAGAGGATCAGCCTTCGACGGAAGGCTATGTTTGTGCTGAATGCAGTCGTCGATATCAGCGGGTCGACACTACAATCACCGAAATATCGTAGGCCACTCTCATGCTCGCCAGTATCTCGCTCGACCTCGATAACAAATGGTCGTACCTTAAGACCCACGGCGATGTAGGCTGGGAAAGTTACCCTAACTATTTGCCGAAACTTGTCCCGATCGTTCTTGAGCTGCTCGATCGTGCCGAACTCCAGATTACCTTCTTTGTGGTCGGCGAGGATGCTGCCCGTCAAGAGAATCAATCAGTCTTAAAAAGTCTTGCGGAGGCTGGCCACGAAATTGGAAACCACTCTTTTCACCATGAACCTTGGCTGCATCTTTATAGTCGCGATCAATTAGTCGATGAATTTGAAAAGAGCGAACAAGCGATCCTGTTTGCGACCGGTTTTCAAACGATTGGATTTCGTGGACCCGGCTTCAGCTATTCCCAACCGGTATTAGAAATCCTAGCCGAGCGTGGTTACCAGTATGACGCATCGACGTTTCCGACGTTTCTGGGACCCGTTGCTCGAGCTTACTATTTTTTTAGCAGCACGTTGAGTCGAGCAGAGCGAGCCCAACGAAAACAACTCTTCGGCAGTATTACGGCTGGCTTTCAATCTTTGCGTCCGTACCGTTGGACTAAGCTAAGTACCGACTTGTTGGAGATCCCGGTAACGACCATGCCCTGGTTCAAGGTCCCCATTCACTTGAGCTACGTCATGTACTTGGCGACCTATTCGCGTGCCTTAGCAGAAACCTATTTCTGCAACGCCATGCGCTTTTGTTGGCTCAATCGTGTCCAACCGTCACTGCTCTTGCATCCGCTCGATTTTATGGGCCGCGACGATGATACCGATTTAGCCTTTTTTCCAGGCATGTCGGTCGAGGGTAGCTTCAAGCGAAATCTTGCTCTAAAACTATTGAAGTGGATGAACGATAACTTCGAATGCGTCACAATGAGCGATCATGCATCGCAGCTTGCCCTGCGCTAATTTCATTGTCGTACCACGCCGCGATCGGGGACGATCGATTTTGATCCCATATTGCTCGATTGAAAACGACGGATCTGACGAGGAAATCGATTGGAGTCTTCAACGCCCAACACCAGTGTGTCACTCACTCCAATCGAGTGGGAGCTTACGACCTGTTGTATCTGTCATAGCTCGGGCTACCGAGTCGTTCGCGAAACGGTAGAGTTGCTGCAAGTCCCTCGCGTCGCCTACACTTTGGTTGCATGTTCTCGATGCGGACACGCTTTTATCAATCCTCGACCAAAGCTGGCTTCTATCGGAAAATTTTATCCGGCCGACTATGGACCGCATCGCGAGTTCGCTCAACCTTCGGCGCCGGTAAGTCAAACGGTCGACGAACCGGCTCGAACGGAAAAACCTAGAGAGCACTCGCACTGGGCGGCCGCGATTCCGGGGCTCAGATCGGCGGTTTTGTGGCTTTTGGAATCCGATTCGGAGCCGATTCCCATTGTCGAGCAACCTTCACCTAAGGCACTCGAAATCGGGTGCGGTGCCGGACGATTTCTCGATCGACTCGAATCGAAGGGATGGACTGTTCGAGGACTTGAACCGGCGGACGTACCCGCCCAGCGATGCCGAGATCGAGGTCTGGCGGTTCAAACGGGGAACATCGAGTCGACGGACTTACCCGAGAACCTGTTCGACATAGTGTTTGCTTGGATGGTTTTGGAACATGTTCACCAACCAGAAGTCGCCTTGAGTAAAATTGCCAATGCCCTAACGTCCAATGGCATTTTGATGTTTAGCGTCCCTAACTTCGGCTGCTGGGAACCTGTGATCTTTAGAAAATATTGGTTCGGATTCCAGTTAGTCCATCTCAACTATTTCACGGTCCCCGAGTTGAAAAAACTTCTTGAACGGACGGGCTTTGAAATCGAAGCTGTCACGCATCAGTCGAGTGTCCGAAATATCATTGGAAGCCTGGGGCTATTTCTTCGCGATCGTAGAGGCTTAAAAGCGTTCGGAGATTGGTTGGTTGAGTTCGCTGGAGACATGTCGATGTGGAGCCAACTTGCGCTATCCCCCATAGCAAAAGGACTATGTTGGCTTCGTCAGTCAGGACGTATAACGATTCAAGCTCGGAAGGTTGATTAACGATTCCACTGCTCCGATCCATCGCGGGAGATGCGCTGATACGCTGTACGATTCCTCGACGGTGCGAAGGCCAGCCTGTCCAAGCTGACGGCGTCGTGATTCGTCGCTGATGAACTCGGAAAGGGCGATGAACCATTCTTCGCTACTTGTTGCCAAGTATCCGTTGACAGCATGTTTGACTATTTGCGAATTGACTCCGACTGGCGACGCGATCCCTGGGATCGCCATTGCCATATATTGCAATAGTTTCGCGCCGCATTTATATCGGCTCCACTGGTCGTCATGGAGTGGCATGATCCCTATATCGAATTGAGCCAATAATTCTTGTTCTCGTCTTTCGCTCCACGGAAAATATTGAACCTGGACACCCTTCAATCGCAAGGAATCCAAACAAGCTGGGCTGTTCGAGACGACATGAAACTGAAAATCATGCACTTGGGCGGTTCGCATTAGCGCTTCGTCCACCAATTGAAGATAGTGAGCATTACTCGATGTCCCGATCCAGCCGACCACCGGTATCACCGAACGGCGATCGATTTTTCGACTGCGCGCGTAAGCATCCGTATCGATACACGTAGGCATCGATAGGACATTCGAGTTGAATTGGCGAGCCCATTCAATCAAGTTATCGTTTCCCGCTAAAACGAGGTCCGCCATCGTCGCCAAAGATTCAAGCTTGCTCGGAAAATTAACAAAGACCGCATCATCAATATCGAGCACCAATTTTTTAGCGATGCGACGAAACCTTCGTTCCAAGTCGAGTGTGTCATCATTAAACAACTCGCGTTCAAGTATGATCGCATCAAAATCCCCCCAGGCGGCTCGAAACAAATCAAGGTATCGATTAGCGCGTTTCAACCATTGGCTAGGACGGAAACCTAACCAAGGATAATGGTCGTATTTTTGCGGAAAACTATGGGCAACGACGCATTGATGGCCGGCTGCGCGAAGATGCGGAACGAACTGCAAAGTTCGAAAGCGCGTTGCCGGCACTGTCTTCCCTGAACTGAGGAACAGCAGCTTCATGTCGCCCCCAAATATGCGACGATTCGTTCTGCCGCTTGACTTCCAGAGCGTACACACTGAGGAATCCCCACACCGCGATATGCATTTCCGGCTAGCGCTAGATTGGGAAACGCCTCAAGCTCCGTATCGATTCGAGCAAGTCGATCGAGATGACCAACGTGGTATTGAGGCATGGCGGCCGGCCAGCGAATCACACGGCACCACGACGGTCGCGTCCTCAGCCCAATAAGTTGCTGGGCATCATGAAAAGCCTTCTCGAAAAGACGGCTATCCGATTCAGCCATCAACTCTGGTCGAACGGCACCGCCCATGAAGATACGGAGTAAAATCTTGTCACTCGATGTACGGCCAGGATATTTCTCGCTCGTGAAACTGATCGCCAGCGTATCGCGATGCTCTCGCTGCGGCACGACGATTCCGAAGCAGAGCAGTTTCGGATCGACTTCGTTTCGATTGACCAACATCGCCACAACTGCCGAATCAGCATACGCGATCGATTGCAACTCATTCTGCAAAATCGGCGAAACCGACGAGAACAATATAGAGGCGGGATTGGCTGGAAGTGCGACGATGACCGCTCCAAACACGGAACGATCATCCGCTTGCGTCTCGCTATTCTTGTCGCCACCGTCGGTCTTAATCCGCCACTGTTGAAAGTCAATTTGCTCGATGCTTTCTACTCGAGTCATTCGTTGGATCGATTCGGGCGGCAATTTACTGGCAATCTGATCCAACCAAGACTGCATTCCCAACTTGGGGGCGTAGAACTGGTCATAGCGAGCCCCCGACGCCTGTCGAGCCGACTGACTACTCGGGCTTTGATCCCGCTTCTTCGCCAGATGCCCGCGAATCAAGCCACCATACTGGCGCTCCATTTCAACGAACTGCGGCATTGCCGCTTGCATGCTGAGCGTCTCCGCTTTGGCGGTAAAGATCCCTCCGACGATGGGTTCGACCAATCGCTCGAAAGCTTCCCGACCGAGCCGTCGTCTCGCAAACGATTCAAGGCTTTCATCGCTTGGATCTCGACGCGCCGGGACGAAGAACTCAGCGAGCATCCGTAGCTTTCCAGACCAAGACAGGACCGGAGATTTGAGAATTGCATCAAGCCGTGTTGGCTGCATCAAAGAGAAGCCGTTCGGAATGGGATGGACTTTCCCGTCGACGACGACTCGAGCCAATCGATGATCAAGATTGGGGCGAATCAGCGCGTCTTCAAGACCCGCATCGCGACTTAACTGCAAGGCGTCGGGTACAAGGGTCGCAAAGTTGTCGGCACCTAACTCGATAATAGAATCATCTATTTGTAGCGTCTCAATTACGCCACCGATTCGTCCCGACGATTCGAAGAGCACAAATCGCCGCTCTGGTGCCAGGCGATGCAAGTAAAACGCCGCCGATAGCCCGCTAATTCCGCCGCCGATGATTGCGACGCGAGAGTTGATTGAATTGGAATCGAGTTTGGTCATGATATAAACTATAGCCAAGCTTAGTTCAGTAGCGTAAGGAAGCCGTCAAGAATAACTTCCGCAAACTGGGGTGGCACGTCCCTGAGTCTTCGAAGGGCGTCGTCGCGTGAAACACGCCCTTCGAAGACTCAGAGCGTGCCACCCAGTTTTTAGAAAAACCCGAAGATATTTTTGACCCGTTCCTAAGCTGCTGCTTGCGATCTGCAATGTATTCCAGTTCGAGGCGAGCTGGAAGCTTACCCCGCTTTGAAATGCGATTTAGCTCTGTCCGATATCAGCATCTACTTCGGTTGTTCGCGCGTTCGGACTATAATCAGATGGATTCAATAGAATATTTTCCGTCTTCTCATCCTCGACGACAACAGTTTCAACATGGGCTTATTTGACAAATTTTCCGAACTCTTCAAAGGTGAGAAGAGTGGTGTGGATATCGAACTCCGATTCGAACGGCTCCGGTCGAGCGTATCGGGAACGATGAGCAGCTTTTTTGTGGCTCGAGATCGAGACCATCAAAACAAAACTGTCGGTGTTAAAATCTGCGATTCAGAAAAAGTAGAATTTTTTGAGAGTCGATTCAAAGGACTCAAAAAGCCTGCCGAAGGCGAGATCGCGATGAGCATGAACCATCCGAACGTCGTCAAAACGTTTGAGTACGGTAAGACGAATAAGGGAATGCCCTATTTAGTAATGGAGTTCATCGACGGGCCAGGGCTTCAGGCGATTGTTCAGGAACGGAAAAAGGAGAAAGTCCGTGGTCATAGCCTGAAGATGATTCGCGATATGGCCGCCGCTTTGGCATACGTCCACCGATGCCAATATATCCATCGCGATATTTGCCCAAGAAACTTTATCTGCTCAGAAGATATGTCGATCGTCAAATTGATTGACTTCGGTTTGTCTGTCCCAGCAACCAAGCCCTTCATGCAACCAGGAAATCGCACGGGAACACCGCTTTACATGGCCCCCGAAGTCGTCCGAAGACGTGCGACCGATCAACGGGTGGATATCTTCTCGTTTGGTGTAACGTGTTACCATCTGCTGACATTCGAGCTTCCTTGGCCAGTCGGCGACGCCAGCGGAATGGCGGCTCTCCATCACGATACATCGCCTCCGACCGATATTTTTATCCATCGACCTGATCTAGACAAAAAGCTCGGGGCTGCGGTGATGGGTGCTATGCATCCGAATTTGAATACTCGCACGCCGGATATGGAAACGTTCATTCAACAAATTAAAAATATAAAAGGCGAAATGGCGTAGGTATGATTCAAACGATAAAGCTTATCCGACTTTGAAAAAACGGATTGAACCCATTGAGAAACGAATAATCCTTGACAAAATATCTTACCCGCGAGGAATCTCGAAGGATCGACGAGCGAGCGGTGACCGAGTTCGGAATGCCTGGATTGCTTCTCATGGAGAATGCCGCTCGAAGTTGTGTCGATGTCTTGCTGCGTTTGGGAATCTCGGGACCGATTGGTATCTGTTGCGGACGGGGGAACAATGGCGGAGATGGTTTTGCGATGGCTCGCCGACTCGATCTGCTTGGCTATCCGGTTAAAGTTTTCTTTTGGGGGAAGCCAGAAAAGCTGACCGGAGATGCCGCCACGAACTTTCAAATACTTACTCGAACCGACATTCCCATTCTTACCAACGGGAGTATCGACCAAATGCCGATCGATTTCACCAAGCAGCTCGAAGCCGAATTGATTCGCGCGGATTGGATCGTCGACGCGTTGCTTGGAACAGGCTTCCAAGGCCCGTTGCGTCCGCCGTTAATCGATGTTATTCGCCGACTGAACCAATCATCGGCGAAACGTTTGGCCGTAGATCTGCCAAGTGGATTGGACTGCGATCTAGGAACTCCCTCAGTACCGACGTTTCGCGCCGATCACACCTGCACCTTCGTTGCTGAGAAAGTCGGTTTTCAGAATCTCGCGGCTAAATCATTTTTGGGAACAATACACGTCGTAGACATAGGAGCACCGCGAAAACTTTTCGCGTGAATCGGCAAAACAATGGAATTAGCAATGAGTCAACTCGCTCTTTATGCCGAGACCGCCGTATGCCACGCTTTCGAGCATCATGGCATTCGCCTCGACGAAGTCGACATCGCAGTCGTCGATCAAATCTTAGATTTCGAGCGAGTCAGCGGGAGCCTCGAGCAACAACATGCGTTAAATCTCTGCTACGGTGCGTGGTTTGGTCAGTGGGCTGTGAAACGTGCTACTGGTAGTTGGATCGGACTTGGCGAGCCGATTCCGCCGCGCATCGTCGTGAAAGGGTTCGTTTGCAGTCCACTCGAAGCCGTCGCGCGCCGAATGGCAAGCGATCAGGCACCGACCATTCAATCCTTGGCGGCACAGTTAGTTCGCTGGTCTGATATTCAAGCCAACGACAAAGAACTCATCCAGCACAATCGCTTGGCCTGGGACTCTCGAGTCAATGACGAGCGATTCGTACGGCTCGATGCGATTCCGTCGGACCGCGAGGATCTATTAGCCGCGATCGATCCGTGGATTCTTAGCGAAGGTCCGATCGAGGGTCGCCGAATTTTGTGCTTGGCCGCAGGTGGAGGTATGCATGGACCGCTTTTCGCAATAGTCGGTGCCGATGTTACGGTGGTCGACTACAGCCCAAAGCAATTGAATATTGACCGTCAAATTGCGTCGCGAGATTCGCTAAAGCTGGCCACTATCGAAACATCGATTGACGACCTTTCCTCGTTGCGAGACTCAAGTTTTGACATAGTCATTCAGCCGGTCAGCATGAGCTATATTCGAGATGCCGATCGAGTCTACGCTGAGATTGCTCGCGTCTTAAAGCCAGGAGGATTGTATGTCGGACAACATAAGCATCCAACGTCATTGCAAGCTGATTCGCAATCTGAAAAGCAGGGCTATGTCATTCGCAGGGCCGCCGACGAAGGAGCGGCGATACATCCCAGCAAGGAACTATCGGAGTATCGAGAAGCAGAGATGACGGAATTTGTACACTCCCTAGATGCATTGCTGGGCGGCTTGTGTCGGCGAGGCTTCATGATCGAAGACTATGTAGAGCCGCCTCACAGTGACGCTTGGGCGCCCATCGACAGCCCAGGCCATCGCGCGCGATTCATTCCACCATATATGAAGATCAAAGCTCGAAAGCGATAGCTGTTCAATCGTACGGATTCTGTCGATAACGAAACGGATAGCTTTTGACGATCTCAATAACGAGCGATGAAAATCGGTATTCGTTCTCTTCGGCAGCTTTGATCGAAGCGCGAAGCACACATTCATCGTTTCCTTGCAGACCGCGTCCGAGGGCATAGATCAAAAGATACTTGGTGAGCGTTCTCGTAAAGGCATCCTTTTGCTCGAGCAGCAAATCCTTCAATTCAACCGGACCGGAAAAGATATGACCCGAAGCCAATTCACCTGATGGATCGATTGAAAACTTTCCGTCTTTCGTCCGCCATCGACCGATCGCATCGTAGTTTTCTAAGGCAAACCCGAGTGGGTCCATTTTCGCATGGCAGTTAGCGCATTCTGGATTCTTACGATGCAATTCGAGCATTTCACGGAGCGATCGCGGCTTGTCATCCGAAGCGATGGCTTCTAATTCAGGAACATCTGGAGGCGGTGGCGGTGGCGATGATCCTAAAATGCGTCCAGCAATAAAGTTACCGCGTCTGGGAACGTTAGTACGACCGGGATCGGATTGCAGCATGAGCAACGCTGCCGACGTCAGCAATCCACCACGGCGGCGATCCTTTAACGAAACTCGCTGTATTTTTTGTCCCTTAACGCCTTGAATCCCATAGTGTTTTGCCAGGAGTTCGTTCACAAAAGTATAGTCGGCGTCGAGTAAATCGGTGATCGGGCGATCCTTCCGAATCAGTTCTGAGAGAAAGCCTTGAATCTCGCCAATCATGGCTGATCGCAAGCGTTCGCTGAACTCTGGAAAACGATTGGAATCGGGTTGATGCGATTCGATTTCGCGTATCGACAGCCACTGTCCAAAGAAGTTATCGACCAACGCCATACTTCGTTTATCAGCAAGCATGCGTCGCGTTTGCGACTCAAGGACATCGAGCTTCGAAAGCTTTTTTGCAGCGGCTAGTTCGAGGAGTGTCTTATCGGGCGGACGCGACCAAAGAAAAAAACTCAATCGACTTGCGAGCTCATAGTCATCAACCGGGTATGCATCTTCCGTATCTGGGCGATTGTTTTCGATACGGATCAAAAAGCGCGGTGAAATCAAGACTGCCGTGATCATGTGCCCCATGGCGATTTCGTGGCTCGCTTGTTTGGATTGCGACAACGAATAAATCTTCATCAAGCGATCGACAAATGCATTTTCAACTGGCCGGCGAAAAGCTCGTGTGGCGAACTGACGGATGGCTTTTTTAGCGACTGCTGCTGGTTCGCTTTCGTTTTCTGGAAGTTTCCCAAAAATAGATTCGTATCGATTGCGATCCTTCTTCTTTAAATTGAGAAGCTCCTTCACAATTGTTTGGGCAGCGTTGTGGTACTGCTCGACTTGCACCGGAGAAAGGCTGAGCACTTCGCCTTGGTTATCAAATCCATAACTGCTTTCGTCAGGTGCAAAGCTTTCGGCGAGATTCAGGTCGAGACCGGTTAGATCCAAGATCGAATTGTCGTATTCAGTTCTATTGAGCCGTCGAATGGAAGGCTTTCCTGGATCCTGGATCGTGGCGCAGTCGAGGCTCTCCAGCGTTACGTGCAGAAATTCCACCATCTGTTTTCGTAGCTCATCAGGCAGCTCGCGGGCCTTTCGAGGAGGCATCTCTTCCGACTCGATCATCGCCAAGGCCGTCTCCCAGACGTCGCGATGATTTAAGATCTTTTTGATATCGTCGTCTTGCTTTAGATTTACATCACCGCGAGATTCATCGGCATTATGGCATTCGAGGCAATGCTTTTCGACAATCCCTCGAATCGTATGATCCCAGGATAACGGCGTTCGGTTCTTGTCTGGTTGCGCAAAAACCAGTTGTGGGACGCAGAAGATCGCGAATGCAAGGGCGTGTTTGAAAAAGGTGTCAGGAACGAATGCCACTGACATTGCCACGTAGGTCAGTCTCTCCGAGACTGACACCTCGATGAAAGTCGCGGTATTTCCGAGTCTCGGAGAGACTCGGCTACGTGGGAATTTGGGAAACGAGTCTAATGCCAGCGCCATTGGTGCCAGGAACTTTCATTGCTGGATTGTTCATCGGTAAACATAGAATCGTTGTCGCTCGCTGACGCTTTGGGTTATGATCTAACAAGACTACGAAACAATCAAGTCGCGCAGTCGCCCATTGCTATCGCCGAACGAATCCATCGGCATTCCGACTCGATCAAGCATTTCAAGGTACAAATTACAGAGCGGAGTTTTCTCGCCAAACTCGATATGGCGACCGCCGGTAATCGTCCCGCCTCCGCCACCGGCCAGCACGACCGGAAGATTATCGTTGTTGTGCTTGTTGCCATCGCTTAGCCCGGCTCCGTAGAGGAGCAGGACGTTATCCAAAAGTGTGCCGTCGCCCTCAGGGATCTCAGCCATTCGCTGAAGCATTCGAGAAAACAATTCCATGTGATGGGTATTGATTCGTGCAAGCTGATCGAGACTCTCCGCCTGATTTTTGTGATGCGAAGTCGAGTGATGTGAGCCTCGTGCGTCAATTTCCGGATAGGCTCGCCCTGATTTTTCATAAGAGAACATGAAGGTCGCAACGCGGGTTGTATCGGTCTGAAAGGCCAATGTCAAAATATCGAGCATCAAATTAACGTGCTCGGCATAGACCGAGGGAATCCCTTTGCCGTTAGGGATAATCAGTTTAGAAAATTCAGGTTCGTCAGCGTCGGCCAACGGGTCTTTCGTAAAAGCTTCTTGATGATGCGAGAAGTTATCTTGGCTGGCGAGGGCTACGCGTTTTTCAATCCCGTGAAGTCCTTCCAGGTACTGTTCGAGTTTACGTCGATCGTTGAACCCCAATTTTCTCTGAAGAGATTTCGTTTCATCGCGAACAAGATCGAGCACACTCGCTTCAACTGAATCTACGACCGGCGCATTCTCGGTCGACCCATTGGATTCGCTCCAGTTGGAACGCTTCGGCGGCTGGCCCTTGAAGAGTCGTTCGTAAAGCTGCTTTGGATTGAGCTCGAGGGCACTCGGAGTTGTTTTGTTGCGCCATGAGATGTGCGACATGTAAGTGCCGCTATATCCATGATCGCCTCGATGGCCAGGGTCAATTCCCAAGGCGAGCGAATCAATCGGAGTCTGACGACCGATTTCACGGGCGACAAGCTGATCTACCGAAGCACCGCCTACTTCGGGTTCTTCCGAATGTTTGCATTTTTTTCCGACGAGATAACCACCGCCGGCTGGCTCATGGGCCGCAGTTTTTCCATCGCAATGATCGGCTTCTAAATCACTGAGGACCAGTATTTTGTCTTTGACCGTTTCCAAGGATTTAAGCGTCGTCGGTAACTGGTCCAGCGAACCTGATTCGCTAGGTCGCCATTGGTCCATATTAACGCCGTTGGGCACGTAGAAAAAACCAAGGCGTACCGGCGGCTTCGAAGAAGGGCCGGCGAAACCCGTCGAGGCCGACATGATTTCCAGCCACGGTAGAGCAAGTGCGACACCGCTGCCTCGCAAAAGTGAACGACGAGAAAGCTGGAATCGGTGGGACATTAAAGATTCTCGGTGAGGCGGGATAGGCAGGGATTGGAGAGCGTCGGCTGTGAATTCTTAAAGTTCAACGCTTCGCACTATTTTCTCGGATATCCCGATGATTCGCAACTACAATTCCAGGAAAAAATGTATTCTATTGTGAGCCGCATGAATCCCAAGCTAAGGAAGCCGTCAAGCATAACTTCCGCAAACTTGGGTGGCACACCCCATTTATAAAAACCCGAAGTTATTTCTGACCCGAATGCCTACCGATGAATTATCTCCAAGCTGTTTAGCTGCTATCGAAAAATGGCTTGAATCGCTCCCTAACAGAATGCCGTGGCAGGCTCAGCAAAACGACGTTGCTCGTCGATCCTTGTTGAGCTTAGTCGAGGCCTATCCGAATCTTGGCGGAACGCTGAACGAGGCGATTCTTTGGCTGCGAATCGGTCAGATCGATCGCCCTCACGATTTAGTCCAGGTAGGCACTACATCGCGGGATAGCTATCTGCACGGCGTCGTGCATCGTTTGGAAGGCGATTATTGGAATGCAAAGTATTGGTTTCGCCAAATCAAAGATCGCGAATTGCTCGCCGCAATCGGAGGCTCCATTTCGAAAAGATTAAAAGCTCTCAGTCTATTCGAACAAGCTCGTGCAATGAAAATCGTCAACGAGAACGAGCAATTCGACCCGAGCGCACTGGTGGATGCTTGTGAAAAAATCTGCAAATCGACGTCGACACGTCCCCCTGCTTCCCCTCACGAACGGCTCGACTTCGAATTGATCGAACAGCTCGGGCAAGCCGAATGGGAGACACTTCGCGTGCTGTGCTCTCCTCAATCCAGCGCTGAATAACTCTTCGAGAAAAATCAATGCCGTCGATCTCTGAAGCGTTTCAACAAGCAATCCGACATCATCAAGCCGGACAATTGCAGCCGGCCGAGTCCATCTACCGCGCGATTCTGGCGGCCGATCCCCAACATGTCAATGCGATACAGATGCTGGGCGTCATCGCAACTCAAGTCGGTCAGCATCAAGCAGCATATGAGTTGCTTGTCCAAGCTGCCAACCTTGCCCCTTTCCAAGCAGACATCTATTGTAATCTAGGATCGGTTTCGGAAAAGCTCGGCGACTTTGAAAAAGCCCTTGCCTTGTATACCAAGGCTCTCGAACTGAATCCGTTGTACGCCGAAGCTCACAACAATCATGGATTGATGCTTCGCGGATTCGGTCACTTGGCGGCAGCGGAAAAATCGCTCGAACGAGCGTTAGAATTGAAGCCCAATTATCCCGACGCGTACAACAACTACAGCATCATATTGTCCGATCAAGGTAAGTGCGACGAGGCCGCTCGCATGGCGAAACGAGCGACCGAGCTTCGACCGGCTTTCATCGAGGCTTACAATAATTGGGGAATCGCTCTCATGAAGTCTGGCAAATATCCAGAGGCGATTGCGGCTTATCAACATGCCATCGAACTCAATCCGAATTTCACGCTGACGTACAATAATCTCGGCAATGTCTTCGTCGAACAAGGAGCTTTAGACGACGCCATCCAATGCTACCATCAAGCGTTGTCGATCGATCCGAACTACGCCGATGCTTATTGCAATTTAGGGAGCGCCTTTCAGGAACGCGGTCAAATGGAAGCCGCTGTCGACGCCTTTCAGCGCGCCCTCGAATTAGCTCCAACACATGCTTCGACGCACTATAACCTAGGTCGATCCCTCCAATACCTTGGTCGTCATGAAGAATCGATCGCAGCTTTAGAGCAGGCGATCAAACTCCGAGAAAACTATGGTGAAGCGGCTGGAATGCTGATGAACCAGCACATGAGCTCTTGCGATTGGCCGAGTCTGGACGTCTTTTCACAATGGCTACTCGATCAAAAGGCCAAAGGCAAACCCGTCGATTTGATCGTGCCATTTTATTTCCAAGGCCCCGAAGGTCCGGCCACCGCTGAGGATCAACTGCATGCTGCCCAGCGTTGGGTGGCGAGGACTTGTAACGTCGCATCGCAATTGCGATTTGTGAATCCGCAACAACCTGATCCATTTCGACCTCGATCGAAACTGAAATTGGGATACCTGTCTTCCGATTTGCATTGCCATGCCACCGCGTGGTTGATGACCGAGTTGATCGAACTGCATGATCGGGAGCGATTTGAAGTCATTGCATATTCGTACGGAGTGGATGATCGATCGCCCATGCGCCGCCGGATCGTCAATGCCTTCGATCGTTTTGTTGAAGTCGGACATGAAACCTTCGCGAAAACGGCTCAGCGCATTTACGACGACCAGATCGATATTTTGATCGATCTTAAGGGGTACACCGAAGCTGGCCGCACCAAGATTCTTGCCTTTCGTCCGGCACCGATTCAAGTTAGCTATCTTGGATTTCCCGCCACGATGGGGGCTGATTTTATCGACTATCTTGTGGTCGACGATTTCATTGCACCGCTCGAATATCAACCATGTTACTCCGAGCGATTGGTTCATCTGCCAGGATGCTACCAAGTCAACGACAGCACTCAAAAAGTATCGGCGGAGACTCCTACGCGAAGTGAATGTGGGCTGCCCGATAACGCTTTCGTTTTTTGTTCGTTCAATGCCAACTATAAAATCAATCGCGATATGTTTGATGTTTGGATGCGTCTTCTTACCGCCGTTCCCGAAAGCGTACTTTGGTTGATCGAGGCGACGCCTCATGCTTCGGAAAACCTTTATCGTGCGGCGGAAGTAAGAGGGATTGCGCGCGAGAGAATTGTTTTTGCTCCTCAACGTCCCTTACTTGAACATCTCCCGCGTTACCGCTTGGCCGATCTCTTCATCGATACCTTTCCGGTAAATGCGCATACCACGGCCAGCGATGCCTTACGAATGGAGCTACCGTTGGTAACGCTCGCCGGGGAAACCTTTGCATCGCGAGTTGCAGGGAGTCTGCTTCGAGCCGTCGGCCTGGACGAGCTCATCACCTATCGCATCGACGACTACGAAAAACTTTGCCGGGAACTTGCTTTGCAACCAGAACACTTACGGCAAACGCGAGAGAAGCTCAAAAAAAACGTACGGCATTCAAAACTCTATGATGGCAAATCGTTTGCGAGGAATCTTGAGAGAGCCTATCAATCGATGTGGAATCAGTACTCGAGCGGAGGATTACCGAAATCTATCGTTATCGAGTAAGTTACCGGAAGAATCACTTCTTTTTTAACTTTTGCCGGAAGCCAAATTCCTCGAAGTCGTAATTGCTTGAAAATACTTGGTCAACTGTCGCTTCGCCTTCACCTCGCGAAGGCGAGATTGGCGTTCTTCGATTTATGTGGTTGATTATTTGCCTCGTCAGCAGTATCTGTGGGCTGATTTTGGCTCAGGTAATTTCGCAAGCTAATGATACAACGCAACTTGGATCGTTTCAAACTCTTTAAATCCGTATACTTTTCTCATGGTCGGTTTCGCTTTGTTGTTGAAACCCTCAACAACACCTGAGGATAAGCCCTTCGATTCGAACCAGTTGAGTAAAAGGGCTTCGTGATTGCGAAGCGTTTTGG
>JAWXCK010000058.1:0-4602 GCA_034408855.1 Pirellulaceae bacterium | reverse complement strand
TCGGAGTGATGCCTCAAAAATCCAATGCGAAACGGGTGTCCGTTGAAACTTCGGTTTTCTATTCGTAACGCTAAATAGTCAATTTTGACCCACAGATTTGGCGGAAGAGCCGTCTTTAAAATGATTGACCGAGATAGCAAGTGTACTGGGGTTTACAATCTTTGAGAAAACACTTGTCTCTGATCGTTTATCGCTCGCTTTGGTCAAACATCTTCCAGGACATTTGATTTGAGTCATTACGAAGACTGTTTTTCGCAGCTCGTTGTCGCTTGATAGTATCCGAAGCAATCGGCGCGCCACTTGCATTACGCTCAATATGCTACTGATTACTCTATTCTTCCAACGATTAGGTTGGAGGCAAATTAACGTTACTCTAGTTCGAGAGGATACCAACAATGAACGATCTCAACGGCGATCAATTCCTGGCATTCTGCCGCAAGTTCGATACGGCAATGCTCGTAACAAAGTCGTCCTGCGACTTAGTCGCGAGACCGATGATTATTGCTCAAATCGATGATTCAGGGTGTTTCTGGTTTTCCGCGGATCGGCACTCTGCAAAGGTAGAGGAGATCCACAACGATCCTCACGTCTGTGTCACTATGTCGGGATCGATCGGACATGTATCGATACGAGGTACTGCCGTATTTGTACGGGATCAGGACAAGATTGATGTGCTATGGAGCGAAGCTTGGCGGGTTTGGTTTCCCAACGGCTCTCGCGATGAACGCCTGATTCTATTAAAGGTCGACGCGGAGGAAGGTGCTTATTGGTCAACTTCGGGAGTGCAAAAAGTCCAATACCTGTTCTCAATGGTCCAGTCTTATATTCGTGGTGAAAGGCCCGCGGTCAATCCAGAGATTCATGGTCGCGTTGTACTCTAGGTTTGCGTCGAAGAGTCGTCGCTAAAGGAGCCTAGGAAGCTCCGGGCACTGGCAATGGACCTTCGGATGGCAAAGTATAGTCACGTTCGATGAGTGTTCGAATTTGATTCCGCCCGTCGATTGGGTCAATCGCTCGAAGCGACTCAATGAGCGCCACATTCTTTGCCAATTCTTCGTCCTTAATACTTACGAGTAACCACTTTGAATAATCACCTTCTTGACGATGATACTCCCAAGTTTCGTCATCGACGCCATCCGCCAGTTGCAGAAATAGCATAAGGTTTTGGGCGCGTAAATTGAGTTTCTTTTCAGGACCCTGAAAATAGAAACTACGCTCGGGTGTCAATTCACCTTTCGCATACTTTCGTCGATGTCGCTTGCGATCTTGCTTGCACGGATGAACTTGAACGATGCGTCGATCTCCCCGTCTACGAGTCGAATAGAGAACCTGTCCCTTTTCCAGCGGTTTACATCGCCAGTTGACCGAGGGATTTTTCCTCAGATAAGTAAAGTACGCGAGGTTCTCCGCCGCATCAGCTCCGACAGCAATCAAGGTGTCCAAACGCTCCAGAATGGATGTCGAAAGCATTTTCGGGTGAACGGTAATGAATAGCATACTCTTAAGCTTATCTGGTAAGAGTCCACCGGGCGGTAGCCAATCCGCCGGCAACAGATGATGCGCTTCATCCAAAACCAGCCAGTGAGGTCGTCCGAAACGAGATCGCATTTCAAGCAACTTTGACAGGAGCTCGAGAAAATAGGGTGGACGATCTGGAATCGGCATCCCAGTCATGGAGATCACAATGCTGGTATCTGGATTATCGAGAATGCTCATCGCTTCCTCTATCTGCGGGTGGCCTTTGGGGCCGCCCAATACAACCGCTTGATCGAAGTTTTCATAGTCTCCTTCAGGGTCGACAAGACAGAATTGATATTTCTTCTCGGCTAGCGTCTCCACGATTTGCGTCGCAACGGTAGATTTTCCACTTGCCGATGGACCTGCAATAAGGACGCTATCACTATAAGGAAGCAAATACACTGAGCCGTTATTGTCCGTGCCGATTTCTAGCTGGTGTCTACTTAACTTACACTCCCATTCACCGAGATCGTCGGCAATGATCTTATCGATCAGCTCCTCGACTCCCTGTCCATGGTCTGCGCTCGTCGTCCAATCTACCGCCTCTACGATCGATGGAATTGCATTGGAAACCGCGACCGAAAACTCGCACATATTCAACATCGCATGATCGTTCTCGGCATCACCAACGGCGATCGTGTTATGCGATGAAATCGACATTTTCTCAAGGGCCGCGCTTAGGCCAGTCGCTTTGTTGATGCCAGCTGGCAAGACCATAACGGCGCCTTTGTTGAAAATCACTTGAAGCTCTAAACCAAGTTGCCGTATCGTTTCGAGAACAATTCTCTGATAGGGTTCCCATGTTGCAACAATCACGCGACCGACCGACATATCGTTGCAACCATTGCCTCGAAGAGTTTCCACGAAGCGGAGAGAAGGTGCCTTCGCCAGAGTATGCTCCTCCTTTGAAAGTGGTTGATAGAGCAGCCCTCCGTTTTCGGCAACGACCCAATCGAACAAGTCGAGGTAAGGGAAAATAGCTTGCAATTCATCCAACTCGCGGCCTGTAACAAGGACGAGGCGGCGCCCAGTGGCAAGCAGCTTCTTCAACGCCTCGACGGTAGTTAATGCGACGACTCCGTTTGTCGCGAGCGTACCGTCGTAGTCCGTAGCCAAAACCTGATATCGCATACTCGTTTTTCTCGTTCATCCATGACAAAACCCTGTAAAACCGCACATACTCAACAAAGCTGCATGTTGCGTGCCAAGATTGGGCCGATCCATTGCATCTAAGCGATTAGCCATCGTTGGAACCGAAACGACCGACTCCATCACTAGATTTTGTCGTGTTCCCTTGGCACTAGGATTTTGCAAGAGACCAGAAAAACTAGCACGTTTTGCCACGCGACGTGGTCTCGGATACACTCTTCGTAGATCCTCTGTCAGTCGGCCGACTGGCAACGCTGGACCGTTCCCCCTGACAACTTGATTGATTATGAGACTTACATTTACCCTGATTCTTTTCTCGCTTGCTTGTCCCGTTCTGGACGCTGGTGATGCTATCATCGATGCCGCAAAATTTGCGACACTCCAAGAAGCAGCCGACTCAATCCCGGCTTCGGGTGGCGTGCTGCAAATCCCAGCGGGTACACACGAGATCACCGAGCCGCTACGGATTTCAACCGGTGATACGCGCATCGTCGGCTTTGGCACCGCTTCGCACCTGGTCAACAAAAACACCGACGGAAAGCCGGCGATTCTGATCGAGCATCGCGACTACGCTGACAAATCAACTCCCTCCAAGGAGCGACTGTGGCGCGTCACTGTCGCGAACTTGCGAGTGACCGGAAACGGTCAAAGTGGAGCTGGTATAGATGCCCGTTATATTGAAGAGCTCATGGTTCAGGGCGTGACGAGCAGCAATCACGGTGGCGACGGATTGCGATTGCATTACTGCTACGAAGATCCGCGTATCAGCGACAACTTATTCAGTTACAACAAGAAGTGCGGCGTTTCGATCGAAGCCTGTCACGACATCATTGTCTCGGCCAATCACTTCGAGGAAAACCAAGACGCATTGCAGTGCCTCGATTCGTTCAACCTCACGATGAGCGGGAACAATCTCGACGACCACTTGGGCAACGGTGTAGTGATCGAAAACACCTACGGCAGCGTAATTGCCAGCAACATGATCGAGGAGTGCCAGGGTTGGGCTATCGTCTTGGACCGCGATTGTTACGGGATCACCATGTCGGCCAACGTGATCGCCCACGAGTTCACCGGTGGCATCGATTTGCGAGACGCTCATGGCTGTGCGATCTCAGCGAACACGTTCACGATCGTCAAGAATATTGCCGTCGCGGTACGTCGAGAATCCGCCGGGATCACACTCACCGGAAATAACTTTTCCGACACCTGGACAGGCAATGATGCCAACGGGAAGACGCTGCAAAAGCGTGAGAACAAGCCAACGAAGACTGAAACGAATCCAAACGAAGCGACCGGGATCTTGCTCGACAGTTGTCAAGGAGTTGTGGTCTCCGGTAATATGTTTTCTCACCTCGCCGGCGAGGCGATTAGGCAGCGAGGCGAATGTCGCAAGATCTTGCTTCAGGGAAATGCCGAACTTTCAGTTGACTAGACCGCCTATTCGGCCCGCATGATCCTTCCTCTATGTGAAAGTTCCTCTTGATGAATGTCGCCGCAGAAGCTCAGCCCCAGTCCATTATTGGCTATCACACTGACAAAGTTGGCCACTGGGTCGCACAACTCGCGTGCGGACACAACCAACACATTCGCCACGATCCACCGCTCGTGCGACGCGACTGGGTTCAAACGAGCGAAGGACGACAGTCCATGATCGGTTTCCAACTTGGCTGCAAAAAATGCGTCGAAGGTGCCCCTACCGATGAACGACCAGAGACCAACGCATGATCCGTCGACTTGTTATCACCAGGCTCAGACCTGCGCTATTTCCATCGAGTAAGCGTTCCACTGGCAGGTGGCGTTAATTATCATTCACTCTATAAACTTGGCTCTTCCGGTAGAATCTGTGGGTCAAAATTGACTATTTACCGTTACGAATAGAAAACCGAAGTTTCAACGGACACCCGTTTCGCATTGGATTTTTGAGGCATCACTCCG
>JAWXCK010000057.1:0-17479 GCA_034408855.1 Pirellulaceae bacterium | reverse complement strand
CTCAAAAATCCAATGCGAAACGGGTGTCCGTTGAAACTTCGGTTTTCTATTCGTAACGCTAAATAGTCAATTTTGACCTACAGATTTTGCGGAAGAGCCAAACAAGTTTTCAAAGTGCGCATTCCGAAAACCGGCTTTTTTGCATAGTGAACAATATGGCTGGAACGAGTTGATGGGGACACGGAACCATGGCACGGAACCATAGAACCACGGAACCATAGAACCACGGAACCATGGGGGGCACGGAACCATGGGGACACGCGCAATCGGAGGCGATTGTCGTTAATTCGATTCCATGAAATTGTCTGAAAGGCAATTTGTGGGTGTTCCCAAGGTTTCGTCGCCGCTCTCATTTCATGCATGTCCGACATGAAATCGAGTCGAAGCGAGGAATTGGATGACGTCAGCGCATTCATTCTTGATAATGAGGTTTTAGTCCCGCAAGAGACGATAGATGAATTGCCGGGTACGTCAGTACCCGGAATGATCGCCAGAATCCCACCAGGCCCGGATGGGGCGATAGATCTGCCGCCCCTACCAGGGCTTAAGAATTGTTGATCCTTGAACCGGTGGTTGTCACCACCGGCAAGTCATCTGCCGCCCCTCTCGGGGCTTTCACCGCTGCTGAAAAAGAAGTTGTGCGTAATGACCGCCATTGTCATTCCTAAGCTGGAAAATCTTTATCGCATTGCGGTGTCGATGCAAAACTGGAGTTTCATCTTCGGGCCGAAGGCCCCGCCTACGCTCTCACTCTTCACCAAAATGGTGCAGCAAAAAAAGCGACTCGAATCCGTCAATGAACGTGGTCTTTCGAGACCATGTGCATGACGAAAGAAGTGGGAAAAAGTTTTGAACGAAGTCCCGTAAGGAGGAAGTGAGCCAAACCGTCGACTGCGAAGCTTGTATTCCCGAATGCCCAGTTGAGGCGATTTTCTACGAGGATAATGTTCCCGTTCAGTGGTTGCATTATATTGAGCTGAATGCCAAACGTTCCAAAGAATCCCCTCCGGCTCAATCGAAGTAGAAAGCAGCAGTCGATTGCTTAGCAAACGAATCGTCTACTTACTGCCCGCAATCCCAGTTGTGATTGCGGGACTTACTTCGCGCAAGTTTCGAGAGCAACTGCCGAAGTTCTTGGCCGAATACGCTGGTGACGTTCTCTGGGCGTTGATGCTGTATTTGTTGCTTAGTACTTTGTTGGCTGGACGACCGATTGTGGTGCGAGCGACCGTCTCGCTGGTTCTTGCTTTCTTAGTTGAAGCAAGCCAGCTTTACCACGCACATTGGATCGACGGGATTCGTCAGACAACGCTCGGCGGGCTGATATTGGGGTTCGGCTTCGTGTGGACGGATCTCGTTTGCTACTCGGTCGGCATCGCTCTAGGAGCTGTCACGGAGTGGGGGATACAACGCAGCATTGACTAAGATCAAAGTCCCTAAGCATTTTGTATCCGGCACGCAACGTTCGCGGAGCGAACGGCGACAATGCGGCTAGCACCGAGCCGTTCCCTGAGGCTCTTTTGAATTTCCGCTATACTGCGTCCGGCTTCATCGTTGGCACCTATTCACACTTGCACGCTGGCAACATGCACTATTTTCCCTATCTGACGGAATACACCAATCGCGTCTTCTCCGACGAAAGAAAGCATTTCGACTTTAAGATTATTCGACCGCTCCTTCTGGTCAACTACTTCTTCTTGCGAACCATTAGCTTTCCTTTGAAGTTCATTTTCCATCGCCTACCGTACGGATTCGAGGCTTACTGCATCGATTGGGCGATGGCGATTGGGATGAAGTACTTAGCCAAAACCGATGCCGCCGAGGTCATGCTGCGGCATGTTCAAATCGAACCGCTGCTGTACCGATACCTCTTGTCGACTCCGGAGCCGTACACGCCAAAGAATCTTCGCAAACTCAATGGCATCGATGGCGATTTTGCGGTCGAAGACGTCAAGTCCGTCGTCCGAAATAACTTGACGATCGGGCATGATTTGCTGTCCTACGAATTGATAGCGCGCTTTGACAAAAAACGCTTCTTAGCCAATCTCGATCACCTGCGATCCACGAGACCAGGCGACCATGAAGTCTTTTCCAAAGCGGTACTCGATGAAAATCGAAAGCACTCTTGGCAGATCTTGGGCGCGACGAACATCGTCATCCTGATTGTGACCAGCATTACGCTTTTCGGCGATCTTAAAACAACTATCAACGCCCTCAAGTCGTTTGATTCCGACTCGGTGCTGCTGTGGTGCCTCAAACAAATCTACGCCGGTAACGACGAGGCGCAGATCGACCTCGATTTTTTTATGCAAGAAGTCAGCTATCGCGGGCACTATAATAGCAGCGCGTTTTTCTCAAACCCTAGCCAATACCTCTACTACCATATCGTGTTCGACGAAGTCGCGTATGACATGTTAAGGAATCGTCCAGCCGTCGGAAAAATTGCATAGGGGCACCCATAACCATGCCGTGTTACATTACGAGCACCGGATTCTATTTGCCCGGGCGAGCGGTCGAGAACGACGACATCGAACGATATCTTGGATCGTTTCCTGACGAGGCGGAAATCAAAAAGACGGTCCTTGCGATGAATGGCATCGTTAGTCGTCACTATGCTCAGGACGAACATCAACAACCGACCGAAGATGTCTACGCCATGGCGGCAAAGGCTGTCGAAAGTTGTCTTGAATCAGCCGACGCTGGTGTCCCCATCACATTTCTGTCGGCTGGAACCACGTTTGCCCCGCTCGCCGGTCCAGGCCTCGCCTCGATTATTCATCCGAAGGTCGCTCACCTTTCACGATTGAATCGGCCCGTCGAGATCAGTTCGCACTCTGGTATCTGCACCTCGGCGGCAGCAGCCTTCGTCTCAGCGGCCAGGGCTATTAACTGTGGCTTCAATCGGGAATTCGAGTAAGCCCTCGCTACCATCCGATTCGCGGCGTCCCCTCGGACTTCCTTCGCAATCGATTGATGCTCTCGATTCATGAAAATATGCGAAACTGGATTGGTCAGAGATTTGTCGAGTCGAGGATACTCTACGAAGAGCAGTTTCGAAGATTCTTTCCGTCGAACACGAAGAACGTCCATGCCAAGTCTAGCAATAACGCAACGTCGGGCTCCGAGCTTGCAATAGCTGATCGCCGCAAGCAGTGGGCTTGGCGATTAACGCGTGGAGCGAAGGACGAACTCTTCAATATGTTTCACAACAAGAGCGACGATTTTCTAGAGCATGTAGCCAAAGGCGAAATCCGCATCATCGGTCAACCTACCGATCGAAGTGCTCGATTGTTCTATCAGTATGCATCGGAAGAAACGATCGCTCTGTCGCCCGATTGGATCGTCCCGTCGATTGGCTATCGATCGACGATAGAATCGCTATCCGACGGAGCGATTCAGTTGGGCGATTTCTATCTTGGATGTCAGTCGCTTCGATGGCCAAAGCTATTCATGATTGGTTTCGCCCGCCCGATCATCGGCAATATTCCTTCGATGAGTGAGATGCAGGCGAACTACGTCGCCGGCCTGATCAGCGGTCGATTCGCGACTGAGACGAAGGCAAAGCAAGCGCATCAGCGCGACCGCACTTTTCTTGCGCAGCGATTTTCGAAGCTCAACTTGAATGCGATTTATCCAGCCGAAATGTTTCCGTATTGCGATCTCCTTGCTAGGCGTATGGGCGTGTTTCCATCGCTAGCGAGAATCGGCTCTTTGGCGGATTGGATTCGGATGCAACTCGCTCCGGCCACTACGATCCATTATTTCTGGCACGATCCCAAGGCACGAGCGGCGATTGAACGGCTTCCAATTTACATGCCACGTTTACTTATCGTTTTGCTTTTGCTTCTCAAACCGATCGATTGGACATACCGAATCCTTCGGCGGCTTTCTATCGCAGTTTTGATGAGAAAGAACAACAATGGATGAGAACAAAAAGGCGTTTAGCGGGCAACTGATTCGGCCGCGCTGGTTCTACAAGCAGTGGATGCTCGCGGGCAACCCAGCCTACTTCTTCGACACGTTGGCTCGCGAGTGCGGCGATTTCGTTCACTACCGAGGCTTGTTTCAGTTCTACTTGATCAATCATCCGTCGCTTGTAAAACAAGTCCTTCAAGAAACGCATCGATCCTTCGATAAGCAAAGCGTCATCTATAAACGCTTTCAAAGTATCTTCGGTCGTGGACTCGTCGTCGCCGAGGGCGATCCATGGCGTTGCCAACGCAAGCTCCTGCAACCCTTATTCGGACCAGGAGCGGTCAAGCAGTATTTGACTAGCATGACGGCGTCGATCGATCGACAAGCTTGGCGGTGAACGAATTCCAAAAGGTTCGCTCATTGTATTCAGCCGATACTCGTTGCATCGACATCCTCATTTTTGGCGAGATCCAGATCGATTTGAACCCGAACGCTTCGCGCCTGGCAGTGAAGAAAACGCTCGATCCGTTTACGCCTCCGTCCCATTTGGCGGCGGTCCTCGAATCTGTATCGGAATTCACTTCGCTACGATGGAGTTGATCGTTGCATTGGCCACGATTGCTCAACGTTACAGGCTTCTGATCGATTCCAGCGATCGACATTCGATGGCCGCCCGTCTAACCATGACACCAAAATACGGATTGAAAGTTCTATTGAAGGAACGCGAATTGAGCTCGCGTTCCATTCAGTAAACGCAACGTTACGCAGCTTGGCTCTCTTCATCCGCGTCGGAGACATCCAAGTTATTTTTGAGCTTCTTGGCTTTCATGCTCTTCAAGTCAACGACGTTCTTGGCCAATCCAAAGAATCGAAGCATGCAGATGAACTGATACGTCATGTCGAGTTCCCACCATCGATGCCCGTGCTGAGCTAATCGAGGAATCGCATGGTGATTGTTGTGCCAACCTTCACCGTAAGCGATCAAGCCGACCCACCACAAGTTGCGGCTGTCGTCGCGCGTTTCATAGTTGCGATATCCCCAAATGTGCGAAGCCGAATTCACAAACCAAGTCGTATGCAAAACAGCCACCAAGCGAAGAGCGATCGCCCAAGTAAACCAAGAGAAAGCCAAGCTCGGGCCTCCCACCAAATACCCAGCGCCGGTAATGATGGCTCCGAATACGATATGGATCGGCAAAAAGTAGTCTTCTAAGAACATCAGGAACTTGTTCTTAATCAAATCAGGTACCCACTTTCGTAGATAGCCTTGGCGATCTCCACCGTCGGTGTTGTAGGCTAACCAGAATGCATGCGACCACCAGCCGCCATCGCGAGGCGAATGAGGATCGCCGACTTGATCGCTGAAGGCATGATGCTTGCGATGATTGGCTGTCCACGAAATCGGTCCGCCTTCACCCGCCAAAGTACCAATAGTCGCCAACGTTCCTTTCACCCAACCCGGTACATCCAATCCGGTATGCGTCAGCAATCGATGAAAGCCGAGACAAATACCTAGACTACCTGCCATCCAATGAAAGACGATCGCAAGCCCGAGTCCTGACCACGAAAAGCAAAACGGAGCCGCCAGGGCCAACACGTGCAACGCGATCAGCCAAATCGCTGGCCCCAGGTTCACTGCCATCGGCGAATCGGTTGGGTGCGGTCGCGTCGATCCGCGAGGCATTTCGACATTCACGCCAAGATCTTCCTGAACGTGTCGATGGGCCAAAGCCGGGTTCGCCACAGTGCTGGATCGATGCTGATGCTTTCTAGAGTGCCGACGTTTCATGGACCAAATTCTCCGAGAAGGAAATGGGAAGCTCATCGCTGCGTGGAATTTTCGCAGCCATAGTATTAACGCCTACGCTTCGCCCCGTATGTCCCCTTCACGTTAGAAACATGTCAAAGATACGTAAAAGCTTAAGAAACGGGCTGGGAAGTTGACTTGCGTACACTCCTATTGTCTACTGAACCGTATACCAATCACGAATAGCAAAGAAAACTGTTTTTTAGCGGGGCCTATCGAATGCTAGCAAAGTTCAAGACCTTCTCGTTGCTTGGGATTGAAGCGATCCCAGTGGATGTCGAAGTCGACATTTCGGCAAGTCCACTTCCGAAAACCGTATTGGTCGGCTTACCAGAGCAAGCCGTCCGCGAAAGCACCCATCGCGTCGAACGCGCAATCGTTAATAGCGGATTTATTCGTCCACACGACCGAGTCGTAATCAACTTGGCTCCGGCCGAGCTCCCCAAACAGGCAGCGTCGTTTGACTTACCGATCTCGCTCGGAATTCTCGTTGGCAGTGGTCAATTCTCATCGGACTTACTCGAACAGTATGCGGTTGTTGGCGAGCTATCGTTAGAGGGCCAGACACGCGCTGTCAAAGGGGCGCTTTCAATGGCCATGGCAGCCGCCAAGCAAGAAGGAATTCGAGGCTTGCTCGTCCCAGCCGAAAACGCTCAAGAAGCCGCTGTCGTCGAAGGGCTGGAAGTGATTCCCGTTTCGAGCCTCAGCGAAGCCGTCGGTTTTTTTAGTGGCCAACTCCATATCGATCCGGTTCCATCGCGCTTAGTCGAATTATTTCAAGCCTACTCGCACTACGATATCGACTACAGCGATGTCAAAGGGCAAGATATGGCCAAGCGTGCCCTGATGCTAGCTGCCGCTGGTGCGCACAATCTTGTAATGCTCGGGCCACCGGGGTCGGGGAAGACGATGTTAGCCAAACGCTTGCCGACGATCTTGCCGCAGTTGACGGCCAGCGAATCGATCGAGACGACACGCATCTACAGCGCGCTGGGACGACTTCAACCTGGCCAACCGCTGATGGCACAGCGTCCGTTTCGTTCGCCGCATCATACGATCAGCGATGCCGGATTGGTCGGCGGCGGCAGTCCACCTTCGCCCGGCGAAATTTCGCTCTCGCATAACGGAGTGCTTTTTTTAGACGAGCTTCCTGAATTCAATCGAAGAACGCTCGAAGTCATGCGTCAACCATTGGAAGATCGCGTCGTCACCATCTCACGAGCTTTGCGAAGCACGACGTTTCCAGCCGACTTTATGTTGATCGCTGCTCTCAATCCGTGCCCGTGTGGCTATCGAACCGATCCACGACGGACCTGCAATTGCACGCCACCGATCGTCGAACGCTATATGGGTCGGATCAGCGGCCCGTTGCTCGATCGAATCGATATCCACATCGAAGTACCCGCTGTTGCGTTTAGCGAGTTGTCCAACAATACACCTGGGACCAGCAGCGCTCAGATGCGCGAGAGTGTTCTTCAAGCTCGACTGATGCAAGCCAAACGTTTTAGCGGAAAGACTACGCGCGTCAACGCTCAGCTCAACAGCCGACAACTCCGCGAGTTTTGCGTGATTGGAAATACCGAACGAGCCATGTTGCGCGACGCGGTAACCCAGCACGGCTTATCGGCTAGGGCTCACGATAAAATTCTTCGCGTCTCCCGAACCATCGCCGATATCGAAGGACTAGAAAATATCCACGGCGATCACATCCACGAAGCCATCAACTACCGGATGCTCGATCGAGATATCTGGAAGTAGGGCAAAGCAGTTCGACAGTAGTGAGCCGATAGCGCTAGCCACGGGTTCAGGAAACATTTGAGATTCCCCGAATCGTTGAAACAACGGACCGGCGGCTAGCGGCAACGGCTCATTCACGGATGTGCCTTCAATTCTTAAATGGTAACTCTTTGAACACGGTTGTTTCCGGTGTCGAGAATGTGGAGTCGCCCTTTTGAATCTTTAACGATCGACCAAGGTTGTAGTAGTTCACCTACCGCTCGACCGGGTCGGCCCCAGGCTTGGATAGAGTCGCCGTTTCGATTAAGTTTTTGTATGCGATGGTTTCCGAATTCGACGACATAAAGTAATTCGTCGCCATCGAGCCAAAGGTTGTATGGATAGCGGAACTGGCCGATCGCTTCGCCTGGACCACCGATAATTTTGATAACTTCGGGCTGATCGTGTTCGCAGCGAATGACTTGGATACGATGGTTGCAAGAATCGGTGATCCAAAGGTTATCATCTTTGTCGAGCATCATGCATTGAGGTCGGCTGAATTGAAGCGGTTTGTCGCCTGATTCGCCGAATCGACAAATGAACTGACCGTCGGAGGTATATTTTTGAATCCGGTCGAATTCGCCATATTCGGAAATGAAATAATTTCCTTGCGAATCTTGAACAACGTCGGTCACAAAAGCGAACTGGCCAACATCGGGCCCATTCGTGCCGCCGATCGTCTTGCTTTCGATCAGTTCGCCGCGAGTCGTATAGAACAAGACTCGAAAGTAGTGCGTGTCGGCGACCATGATGTGACCATCGCGATCGATGCCCAGCCCAGTCGGCTTGCCGGTTTCGATGGCGGGCGTATGCCAAAGGCGGAGGAACTTGCCGTCGACATCGAATACCTGAACGCGTCCGGTTTTATCGACGATATAGAGTTCGTCGTTGACGTCGATGGTCATTGCCCGTGGCTTTTGAAATCGACCGTCGGCCAATCCGAGCTGTCCCCAAACACGATCTGGCACCGGCCCACTCGATAGGCTCGCTGAATCTTCAAGCGAGACACAGCCCACCTGGGAAAACGCTACGAGCGGTAGATTGGTGAAAAAAGCGGTTCTCACGGCGTGTTTGAGAACGTCTCGTCGGCTGCGTGGATGGTAGTCGGAAGTTTGCAAATCAAGCACCTATTTGGCTTCGTCCGGAAATAACTTACCGCATTATCGTATTGGCGGCATCCTGGCGGCACGTTGCTTATGTCGCTTGTCGTCGGTTATACTGGAATATTCAATCGGAAAACCTGAATCGTATCGATCTTTCATCCATTGTCGTGTTAGACAAGGCTTCATGACCAAAATACTCGATTGGAAAAGGGCAGAAGATCCTCGGGACGTTATTCACTTGGCCGTCCAAGCCTTAGCGGAAGGGCATATCGTAGCTTTTCCAAGCGACGTTCACTATGTAATGGTTGCTAGCGGGCTTCGCCCGACAGCCGTCGATAGCTTATGCTCGATCGTCCACTGCGACAACCAAAAAATCTATCCTTCGATCAGTCTTTTACCGAGATCGGCCGACGAAATCTTAGACTACGTTCCCGATGTTTCACAAGTCGCCCATCGATTAGCAATTCGAAATTGGCCGGGACCGTTCGAGTTGTTGGTAAAAAATGGGCATCCTAATTCTCTTGCTGCTCAATTGGTTCAGAGCGCCCAAGATCGACTATACAATGCGAGCGGCTATCTCTGCTTGAATATTCCAAAGCACAAAGCACTAGAACAAGTCGTTCGACTCTCGGCTGGTCCTTTGTTGGTTTCGGCCGCCCTCCAAGATAAAAGCCAAAGCGTAGCGACTTCGTTCGAACAAATCAGCAATCGGGTCGCATTCATCATCGACGATGGAGCCACTTTGTCGCCAAGCCAGACAACGATTGTCCGCGTCGATGGGGCCAACTGCAAAGTGGAACGCGAAGGGCAATTGACCGAGGAACAGTTGGTAACGATGAGCCAATTTGTGATCGTGCTCGTTTGTACCGGAAATACCTGTCGGTCGCCGATGGCCGAAGCGATGATGAATACGAAATTGCAAACGCGATTTGCCAAGCATTTTCAAAACGCTCAGTTTGCTCCGATTGTCGCGCGTTCGGCAGGTGTTGCAGCCGAATACGGCGTTCCGGCATCGCAAGGTGCTGTTGCTTCAATGGCGAAAAGCGGTTTGGATCTTCGAAACCACCAAAGCCAGCCTGCCCAACCCGAACTGATGGATCGAGCCGATCTCATTTTGACGATGACTTCTAGCCATCGCCAAAATTTATTGAGCCGTTGGCCAAATTTGGCAGGAAAGACATTTGGTTTGGCACCCGACGAAATGGATGTGAGCGATCCCTACGGCGGCTCGGTCGAAGTTTATCAAGCTTGCGCCAAAAAGATTGATCAGTACCTTGATGCCTGGATAGTAAAACTCGACGAACAAATATTGCCCATTTGGTCTAGTGAAAGGAAGTAAAACGATGCTACTCGCACTTGCCAGCGATCATCGCGGATATCGAATTAAAAGTAAACTCATCACGTTGCTCAACGCCGATGGCCATCAAACGATGGACTTCGGGACGCAAGGCGATCAGGCGGTCGACTATCCTGACTACGCATTGGAAGTCGCTTCGCGTGTTTCGGATGGACGAGCCGAACGCGGCATTTTGATTTGCGGAACGGGAATCGGCATGGCGATTTCTGCGAACAAATTCAAAGGCGTTCGTGCAGCTTCCTGCACCGACGAAGTCATGGCCGAAATGTGCCGTCGACATAACGATGTCAATGTCCTCTGCCTGCCAGGTGATTTGATCGGCGACCGCCCCGTCGGGGACTTGGTCAGGATCTGGCTGGCGACCGAATTTGAGGGCGGACGACACTCCCGACGCTTGGAGAAAATCGAACTTCTTGAGAAAAACCAAGTGAACCCTTCGTAGTTCCCGAGGGTCGAGTTCCGATTGTAACGGCTACCGCTTTAAAACGTGTCGATTTTGACGCTTCTTCAACTTGCCGCGTTGGGAATTGTCATTTTCGATCCCCTTCTTGGGCTGTTTACCTTTGAACGTCTTAGTCTCCTTGTGTAAATTCAATAAGTCGCGTTGCTACGCGTTTTGAAATGACTCGATTCAAGGTCTCGAAAAAGTATGTCGCATCTACCATCGCCTATTGCCGACGAAGTAGACCAGTTGCTATTAAATGCTCAGTTGCGGGATGATCTCGAACCGTATATTGACGATTCGATGGATTTGCTGACAGTACGGCAAATGCCGCTTGCCACCGAGAACGAATTTTTGCAGTCGATTCTCGCGTGGGAACGAGCCCCAGCTTTGCCGATAAGCCGATGGTTTACTCCTGAGCTGATCCTACCTCGACCGGACGAACTTTCGGATTCGCAGGTTCGCAAGCGTCTCACCGAAACCATTCAAAACCTCTATTTGCAGCGTATTGTCTTGGAAATGACCGAGCATTTGAGCGATCGACAGCTCTACTGCTTGATCTCTCGCGATATCTTGCCAAGCTACGAAAAGAAGATCGATCACCCGAAAAACTATCTTCACTGGCATTGCTTGGACGACAATGATTCGGATACTTGGCTGCGATATTACGCTAGTGATGATGAGCGCGATGCGTGGCAAGAAGAAAACGGCGGCGAGCTACCACTGAAAGACAATCCGCCGCACCCACGAAAAATGCCTCGCCGTTCTAACGGGATGTAAACGATTTTTCTAGGACATCGGGTCGCAACGATCCGAATCGCCAAGTTCGACCACTTCTTAGATTGTTCATGGTTATTTCGGCTGGGCTAAACAGACCCGGATCGACTTTGTAGAAGTCGAACTTATAGTCGCGAAAGATTTCTGCGAAGGGTCGTCCCCAGTCCTTCGACGCTCCACTGGGTACTTTTGGGCCAAGCTCATCGATGCGCGAATCGTCGGTATCTACCCAAAGCGTAACACGACCGCCATAAAGAATCGCGTCGTTCGTTCGCCCGATTCCCTCGGCAAAATCACGAGCCGGCGGTGGCATCGGGGCTGATCCATGCCCGGAAATTACTTCGCAGATATCGAATCCCAATTCAAACAATTTATGCAAGCTCGTTTCAATGCTCCGCGCAACGACTTGAATCGTCCCGGCGATCGATCGCGTCGGTGCTACGCAGAGAATGAGGTCAGCACAATTCACTCGACATTCTTCTGCAATCATTTGGGAGACCGCATCGCTGGGAATCGCGTCACATTCGAGGACGCCAACAGCGGCGGAACTTAGATCGACGGCCTTCAATGTTTCGAGTACATGCTCGCGGCCTCGTCGAGCTCGCATGGGACCGGAGCCCATTGCAAAGAATTTATCTAACTGAACGGGCCAGCCTGCATACTGGGATGCCATGCAAGCTTGAATAGGAGAATCGGTTGACACTTGAATCTGTGGACTGGGCCATATCGATGGCTCAGCCGGAACAAGATCCACCTTGGCGAGATTCGCCAAGCATATTCTGGCCAAAATTAAACCCGCTTCGATACCACCGACGACATCGACTCCGAAATCCAATATCGTCGCGCCGCAACCGCGCTTATGCTCAGCGATTCGCAGCGCTTCATGCTGCTTTGCTACCCTCCGACAAAGTTCCGCTGCACTGTCATTGAGTCTCATCGAATGGTCCGCTTCCCTATTGATTCAAGACGTATGCAAAGATTAATGGTGCAACAATCGTTGCGTCGCTTTGAATCATAAACTTAGGGGACTCGGCAGTTAGTTTATTCCAAGTGATTTTTTCATTGGGTACGGCACCCGAGTATCCGCCATAGCTGGTTACCGCGTCGCTTATCTGTGCAAAATAAGCCCAACGCCGTGCGTCGCGTTCACCTAAGTCTTGAATCAGCATGGGGACAGCACAAATGGCAAAGTCACCTGCGATGCCGCCTCCAATTTGGAAGAAACCGACAGGGTGATCTTTAGAGGCTTTGCGATACCATTCCGTTAGCAATTGCATCTGATCAGTACCGCTGCGCAATGCGTGGTGCGACGATAAAGTACCATCGATCACTCGGGCCGCAAACATGTTTCCAAGCGTGCTATCTTCGATACCCGCCGAAAAAATCGGAAGTTTCTTTTCTTTGGCTGCTATGACCCAAGAATGTTCGGCTGGAATTTGGTACTTCGATTTCAATTCTTGCTCATCCAACAGTCGATACATATATTCATAGGGATAGTAACCCTTATTTTCTTGGCAGGCCTCTTGCCAGTATTTGAGCAAACGGCTCTGCATGTGCTTCATCACCGATTCAGGAATGCAAGTATCGGTTACTCGGTTAAAACCTTGATCGAGCAATTCAAGCTCATCTTGCACACTCAACGCTCGCCAATCAGCAATCACACGGTATTCGTTGTGAGCAAACAGGTTGAACAAATCTTCTTCGAGATTGGCTCCGGTGCAACTGATGGCGTGTACCTTGTCCTGCCGAATCATATCCGCAAGCGATATTCCGATTTCTGCCGTGCTCATCGCACCGGCCATCGCCACGAACATCTTTCCGTTTTTCTGCTCGATGAAGTCGACATAGCCTTTAGCTGCAGCCAGCGTCTCACGAGCATTAAAATGCCGGTAGTGCTTTTCCATGAACTTACGGATCGACATGTTCGCTTCTCCAAACAAGCAAGAATCAGGCTTCCAACTAACGATCGCGGGCCATCGGCATCACGACATTCAGATAACCATCGTCGGTAAGAAACAAGGCTGGCTCGTCATCGCTGGAAATATCGATCAGGAAACTTTTGTCCGAATCCAAGACTCGAAAAAAATCTGAGACGTACTGGCCGTTGAGCGTCATCGAAATTTCTGGACCATCGTAGGTTACCGGCAACTCGACCCGCGATTCTCCTACATCGGCTGTAGCGGCTTTCATCACGATGTTGCCTGGCGAAAAGCAAAAATCGACGCCCCGGCGATCCGAATCGGCCACGATGGACGCTTGTCGGACGGCTGCATGGAAAGGACCACATACCGAAGTTACTGTGTTGGATCCTTCGCGCTGCGGAATAACTTGTTTCCAATTCGGATACCGTCCCTCGACCAGTCTCGAATAGATCATACACCGCTTGGTTCTAACCAAGATATCGTTTTGACGTGCTGCGATTTGCACGACCGAATCTTGGTCGGTTAACGACTTTTCCATGAGGCTCAGCGTCTTAATCGGCACAATAATGTTGCCGCTAGCAGTTTGAAAACCGCCTACGGGTTTACCCTTTCCCTGCATTCGAGCCAATCGTCTTCCGTCGGTTGCTACCGCTACTATGTCCTCGCCATTGATTTCAAGCAACACTCCCCCCAGAGCATAGCGGGTACTCTCGACATCCGTTGCGAAGATCGTTCGTCGAACCAACTCTCTAAAAAGTCTCGCTTCCACTTCGTAATACGCTTCTTCAGCGAATTCGGCAACCGTCGGGAACGAATCTGGATTGATATTCGGAAGGTGGAACTCACTCTGGAGTCCGTTGATATTTAAGGCCTTATCGGTCGCCTCGATGACCAATCGTTCGTCGCTGGTTTCGCGAAGGATGTTTCCAAATCGCTGTACTGGAAGAAGTGCTTTGCCTGGCACCTGAATCTCTACGTCGTCAAGTTCAATGCGCACGCCCGCCTCAAGATCGGTCGCCATCAACGTAACCTTGCTATCGGTTACGTCCAGCTTGACGTTCGTCAAGACATCCTTGGGAGATCGCGGCGACGTCATGGCCGAGGCGATTTGAAATGCCGATAAGAAACTAGCACGCTGAAACGATATTTTCATGATTTGCACCGAAACCAGAGATCAGGGCGAACAAGATCCAACTGGTCACTACGAACGGAAACCAAGTCAATGCTGTTCGAATCCATGTTTTAACGCACAATGGCCAATTGCAAAACGGGGCGAGTCACCATCGAGTTACCTTCACGGATTTTCTCTCTTCTATATGAATAGATTTAAAAATAAGTAGTATTAGTAGTACGACGCGGATAATTGTCGATTTGATCGACTTCTATGATAGGTAAGCTCAGTAAGAGCAACCACTTGCGGCGGAAATTAAGGACGTTTTTAAGACTGGATAAGTTGTTCAAGCTCGGTCAGAGCAGCGTAGAATGGTGATGAAGACTTCGAGGCTTTAGAATGTCTCTCGTCGAACAAACTCCAGATGTAGCCGATTCTGAACAGTCATCGAGAGCGAATTGACAGCTTTTCCACATGCCAAAAAAATCCGAATTTCGTCCGCCTCGATCCGCTTCGACGATGCGATTGATCCAGCTTCCGCTCGAAGTCGACGATGCGGAACCGATTCCACCAGAAGTCGAGCTTTTTCTTGAGAACAGTCAAAGCCGGATTCAGCTCTATTGGGATCAGTGGAATGAACGGCCCATCGAGCAGTATGTCGCTTGCGATTTCAACTACGTTTGGGGCGCAATTCAAAGTCTCCTTCGTAAAAAAATCGTGAAGGGGAACAGTTTTGTCGAATGGGGTAGCGGTTTTGGCGTCGTGACAGGCTTGGCTTGGTACAGCGGATTGTCTTCGGTAGGAATCGAAGCTGAACTCTTTTTGGTCGAAGAAGGGCGAAAGCTTTTGGCGCAGCACGCGATTCACGCAGAGTTATGGCACGGCAATTTTCTTCCGACAGGTGCTGAGAAACTTGCCGAGCAACAATCGGATCATCCGTCTCTCTATCATCGCGTTCCGTCGGCATACACTAAGCACGATTGCGATCTAGATGATTTTTCCATCGTGTTTGCTTATCCCTGGCCAGGCGAAGAGCATTTTCAGCGGGAAGTATTTTGTCGGTACGCCGGCAAGGATACTTTGCTATTGATGTTTCGAGGCCCCTATCAAATTGAACTTTACCGAAAGCAACCGCGAGAATAGCGGCTGGTGCTGGCATGAAGAAAATTTCCGAATGTGAGCCGATGGCGCTAGCCACGGGTTCCGTCAGCATTATTTGCATTGCAAGACTGCCCGAGGCGAGCGCCTACGGCTCACAAGAAAAGGAAGTTTCATCGGGCCAGTCGGCGACTCCCTCCGAATCTTTATTGCACTCTACGACCAATGTTCATTGCCAAGCCTCACGTTGGGCTCGTCGCTTAGCTTTTTGCTGGTTAGCAATCATCGCTTCATCTGCGGAGAACTTGGCTCAAGAAGCAACATCCGATCGGCAAACGCTCTGGATTCGCCAGGTAAATAGCCGCCCGACAAACCAATCGAAAACTAAATCCAGCAGCGACGCGAAGAAGGCCGAGCAACAAAAAAGCTTCTGGAAACAAGAACTTCAAGAGAAACTAAAGTCGGACGGCAAAGACTGGACAGATGCGGATGCGACCTGGATTTATCAACGGCTTTGCCAATTAGTTGTCCAAGGCGATGCAACCGAATTAATAGCGAAAAAATTCGCACCGTCGATCCTCTTTCCGCTTAAGTTTGATCATCTGTCTCGAACGACACAACGGCATCCGGTCGTCGGTTGGGCTCCTGGTTCCTACACGATAACTCAATCACCGCACTTTATATTATCGACGCAGGGGTCGACAAAACAGGCGGCTGAAGTCGCAAAATTATGTGAGCAAACCTATGCCATTTGGAAGCAGGTTTTTTTCACGTGCTGGTCGAATTCGATGGAGCTTCAACAAGCGCTCGCAACCGGACAGTCGTTACCTGAACCCAACGACGCTCGTTTTCAGATTGTCCTCTTTCGCAATCGAGAAACGTACATCAAGCAGCTCCAGCAATTGGAACCGAACGTCGCAGTTTCGACGGGCTACTTCAGTCCGAATCTCAAGACCGTTTTTTGTTATTGGGACGAAGCGACCTCAACACCGACATTACGTCATGAACTGACGCATCAGTTTTTTTCTCAAGCCCTTCGTGGGGCATCACCGACCTTGGAAGAATTACCGAGCGACTTTTGGATCGTCGAAGGGGTGGCACTGTATATGGAATCGATTCAGATCGAACATGCCGAAAATGCTGACATCGCCAGACTAGGAGGATGGGATGCGCCGCGCCTTCAACCCGCCCGCTATCGAAGGCTTCATGATGAAACATGGATTCCATGGGACGATTTTAGACGAGCCAATAACGAGCGATTTCGAACGGGAGCTGACATTCAACAGTGGTACTCGCAAGCGGCTGGACTAACACATTTTTGGATGGACGGGAATTCCGAATCGCGTCAGGCGTTCTTGAATTATGTCATGAGTGTCTATCAAGGCATACCGAAACTTGATTCGTTGCCCGAAGCTCGCGATGATGCAGCATTGAGGCAAAGTTACGACCGATTTCTCATGATGCCCGAGGCGGTTGCTTCAGACTTCAACCCTTCGCCTACTGTTAAGGAAATTGTACTTTCGCGATGCCCAATCACTTCATCGCAGTTGCTCGAGTGGCCCGAGTCGAGTCGGACGCTCGACTGGTTAGACGCATCGTTTAGCAAGATCGATGACACGCTTTTTACTGCACCCATATCGAATTCAAAAAAGCCGTGGGACGTACGGAGGCTAAACGTCGAGAGCACATCGATCACCGATGCGAGTTTACCGATCATTGCAAAAATGCCGAGATTGGAAGAGCTCGATTTATCGCGATGCGGTATCACCGATTCGGGGCTAGAAGTGCTTCGAGGAAACAAGACGCTGAAAACACTTTGGTTGACAGGCAACCCAGCCATAACGGATCATGGATTGGAGGTGCTCGGCAGTTTGCCCCGCTTGGAACTAACCGATCTGACGGCGACATCGATTACCGAAGAGGGGTGGAAGCAACTTCTATCGAAATCGCCACGACTTCGACGAAAGAAGACGCAATAGTATTCATCAGGCCAGCCTGCCGCTTGTTGATTTAATCGCCAGCAGCAACGATTAAATCATCAAGCTGCTAGTTCGACTGTCCGGCTCTTCCGCAGAATCTGTGGGTCAAAATTGACTATTTACCGTTACGAATAGAAAACCGAAGTTTCAACGGACACCCGTTTCGCATTGGATTTTTGAGGCATCACTCCG
>JAWXCK010000056.1:0-18821 GCA_034408855.1 Pirellulaceae bacterium | reverse complement strand
TTTTGCAATCACTCAGTCCAGTGTTTTCCTTGTATTTCACGGCTAAAATCGATTGCGGATCACGAAAACCACCCACAGTTTCTGCGGAAGAGCCAAAAAACCAACGAAGTTATCATCGAGAGCACACACATCGTCGCGTAGGTAACACGACGATTCAGCCAGTTTCCGACTACGGCGATAAGGAACGCACCCACCAAGGCACCGATCGACAACGTGATCTGCGTCCATTCCTTGGAGTTCTGTTGATTTTGTGTCAGTTGTGCCGCCCAACTCGGTGCCCACTGAGCCGAGGCCCAAGCCCTCCAACTAACACGTCGAGAAGATCGACAGTCGCCCAATGATTCGTATTCCCTTTCCCTTTTTCTTGTTCCCGTTTGTGAGATTCAGGTACGAAAATTCGGATGAAGAATGTCAGCAAGGCTGGAAGGGTACCGAGCATCATCATCAATCGCCACCCTTTATGGGCGATGAGCATTTGAACGGTTGCTTCAGTAAAACCTATTGCAGAAAGCGTCCGTTCGAGCTCGACGAGTACCGCCGCCAGCATCAAACCGATGACGCCAACAAGCATGTATCCGAAGTTTGCTGCTGCCCCGATCAAGCCGGCCATCAAAGCCCGTGAACGATTGGGCCAAACTTCCATCACCAGGGCGACGCCCAAAGCCCATTCACCACCCATGCCGAGGGCCGCGATGAATCGGAGGATACCAAGCTGAACGGGATCTTGCGCAAGCCCGCAGAGTCCGGTAAAGAGTGCATACGTCAAGACACTGAGGCTCATCGCTCGCACGCGTCCGATTCGATCTCCCAACCAACCGAATAGAACACCGCCGGTCGCCGCCCCCACCAAGAAAACGGCGATGATGATACTAAAATAAAAACCGATCTGTTCTTCTTGTCCTTTCGTTGGCGCTCCATCAAAACCTAACATGTCTTGAACGGCCGACCGTCCAACCATGGAAAAGACGCCCATCTCCGCACCGTCGAACATCCAGCCAAGCAGCGCTGCGATTAACGCCATCCATCGACCGAATCCAGTCGCCCCGGTTTCTGAATGCGAATCGGCCGCCGCACCGGAAGCGTTTGGAGTTTTGTCTAATTCGTTCAATGCCATCGTATCTAACTTGACTCGATATAGAATAGCGTAAAATAATCGTTGATCGTCGCTTGTTCGAAGTATTCTAACGACTGCAGCCGTCGCCTGCTCAAGGAAGGACTCGGTCCCGCCTTTTTTTGAAACCAACTTGTTCGTTTGATCGCCCAGGTTGCGACATTCGCCTTTTACAAAGTATGTGGAACTAATGAAGAAACTACCGATTCTTGTGGCGATGCTGACACTTGTTACCACCGAAATGCTGGCCGCCGCTCCGCCAAACATTGTCGTCTTCTTCGTTGACAATTTCGGCAACGGTGACCTTCAATGTTTCAATCCCGCAACACTTCATCGCACGCCGAACGTTGACCGATTAGCAGCCGAGGGAACTAAATTCACCAGCTTTTACGTGGCAAGTGGCGTTTGCACGCCAAGTCGCGCTGCGCTGATGACCGGTTGCTATCCGCGTCGAGTGGATTTGCATGTGAGCGATAAGAACACGGCAGTGCTTCAAGCTCTCGCCAAGAAAGGGCTTAATCCCGACGAGCTGACGATTGCCGAAGTTTTGAAGCAAGTCAGTTACGCTACCGGCATTTTTGGAAAATGGCATCTCGGTGACCAACCGCCATTCTTACCGACTCGTCAAGGTTTCGATGAGTACTGGGGGATACCTTATTCGGACGATATGACCAAAGACAAGTTTCCGGAGACGTGGCCAGAATTGCCGCTCATGCGAGGCGAGAAAGTCATCGAAGCGCCACCGGATCGAGATTATCTCGTTAAGCGAACGACCGAAGAAGTCATCGCATTTATCGAACGCAACCAGTCGACTCCCTTTTTTGCCTATATCCCTCACACGATGCCTGGCTCGACCAAAACCCCGTTTTCGAGCCCGGCGTTTCGTGGCAAATCCAAGAACGGCGATTATGGCGATAGTGTTGAAGAACTTGATTGGAGTACCGGCGAAATCATGTCGACCCTAAAGCGACTTGGTCTGGATAATAACACGCTTGTTGTATGGACTAGTGACAATGGTGCTGTAAAACGTTCTCCACCTCAAGGGAGTGGCGATCCGTATCGTGGCAGTGGCTACGACACGAGCGAAGCGGGAATGCGAATGCCATGTGTGATGCGTTGGCCAGGGAAAATCCCGGCCGGTAAAACTCAAGACGAACTTTGTTCGACCATGGATCTGCTGCCAACGTTTTCAAAGCTCGCCAATGCACCGTTGCCTGCCAAGCCGATTGACGGTCGCGATATCGGCTCGCTGATCATGTCCACACCGGGAGCTACTTCTCACTGGGATGAAAAAGGGTTCGGCTATTACCGACTCGGACAATTGCAAGCCATTCGATCTGGCCCATGGAAGCTTTACCTTCCGCTCTCCAATCACTTCGTCAACAATGCTCAGAAGATAGCCGAGGTGAAACTTACCTTGTTTGATGTACGCAACGATGTCCACGAGGATCATGAAGTCTCCGCTCAACATCCAGACATCGTTGCGAGATTGACTCGTCTGGCGGAAACTATCCGAGTTGAAATTGGCGATATGGATAAACCGGGCACCGGACAGCGTACTGCCGGTTGGGTCGAGAATCCGAAACCACTTTTGATTGCACCGTAATCCCTCGCAACAAAATACACGTTCCACTCATTAAACTACCATGAAAAATCAAATTCAATTTATTCTCGCTACACTGCTATGCTTTGTTTCGTTGGACTCTGTGAGGGGCGCCAACATCGTAATAATGATCGGCGAGGACGAGTACAAAACTTGGACAACGCTCCCCGATTTTGCAGAGAAAGACCTCAAGCCGCTCGGTCATCACGTAACCATTATTCATGCCGATACCGACGATAAAAACCACTTCCCTGGACTCGTCGAAGCATTGCAAGATGCGGACTTACTGTTGCTCAGTGTGCGTCGTCGCACTCCTCGCAAAGAGCAACTCGAGGCGGTTCGCACGTTTCTGGATTCAGGAAAATCATTAGTCGGAATTCGAACGGCGAGCCACGCTTTCGCCTTGCGACCAAAGGAAACGCTTACCGATTCCAATTTGGCAGTCTGGCCGGAATTCGATCATGTCGTTCTCGGCGGCAATTACACTGGACATTTCGGTAAAGATGGCGCGACCATAAGCTATGCTCTTGGCGCTGGATCACACCCCATACTGGCAGGTGTTGCAGTTGAAAAAATGATTGGCCAGGGCGGACTTTATAAGAATGAACCGTTGCAGGCTACTGCCACACCGCTGCTGATCGGTACGATTGCGAATGAACCTTCTCAGCCCGTTGCTTGGCTGCATCGCTATGGACCCAAGAAAGCAAAAGTCTTTTATACGTCACTAGGGCATTGGGAAGATTTCACGGACATCTCCTTCCGTCGCTTGCTGCTTAACGCCATTGAATGGGGGGCATCGTAGATCGACATTACTATTGACGCTATCTAAACAGTCCAACTATAAGACCGCGTTTGCCAACAATTTCGGTTGGCCGTCGTTTTGCAAGTTCGATTGAAGATGGAGTGTCGCGATGAGTTTGATGAAGGAATTTAAAGAATTTGCGATGCGGGGTAACGTTGTCGATCTCGCAGTCGGGGTGGTCATTGGCGGTGCCTTCGGAAAGATCGTAAGCTCATTGGTTGCCGATATTATCATGCCACCGTTGAATCTTCTAACCGCCGCTTCGGGTGTCAGCTTTAAAGAGTTGGCGTACAAAGTCAAACTCGACAAGCCGGTTATGACGTCCGATAATAAAGAAGTGTCGGAATGGACGGTTTTGAACTACGGTACGTTCCTTCAAAGCGTACTCGATTTCTTGATTGTCGCCTGCGCAATCTTCTTGGCGATAAAAGTCTTGAACTCGATGAAGAAGAAGTCCGAAGCGGCGGCACCGCCAGCCGCTCCTAGCGAAGATGTTCTCTTGTTGCGTGAGATTCGTGACGCAATGCAAAAGAGCGCGCCGCGCCGCGTCGACTAGTAGATTGGCCAAGTTCGCTCCCAGGGAGTGAAAAAATCACGTAGGTCAGTCTTTCCAAGACTGACGCCGTAGCTTTGCTGCGGGATTCTGTGTCTCGGAGAGACACAACTACGTGTGTATTCGGCGCTAACGGCGAAGAGCCGCCTGAGGGCGGAACTACAAACGTGAAGGCGAGCGAGTGCTTTTATTGCCCTAAGTCTTGTCGGTAGCTGGCTCCTGGAGCTACGTTGGCTGCCGGCATGCTGGCGGGCGGCACATCGAAGAACGGAGCGTTTGGAAGCGTTGGCGGCTGAAATGGCGGGCTGATTGTCGACGAAGGCGAGCGACTAAACGGTACGTCGCCAACTGGAATGACGTCGTTGAAGGCCGTTGGACCATTGGCCGAGGGTGGAGGGCTGACGGCAAACCCTCGAGATGCTTGCGACCGAAGCTCTTCGCCGCTTTGGATGAGGGCTTCGGTTGGCACGTCGATTTCAGGCGTCATTTGAACATCGACGATACGCTCGTCGCGTTTTTCGAATGGCCAAAGAGTTTCAGAAACGAAATCAAGGACTGGCCATTCATACCACGGCGGATTAAAACGCCGCATGAATTTTTCAGTGCGGTATCCATCTTTTACGATCTCGAATTGCCGCGTTCCATAGTATACAAAATTGGTCGAAACGGGCGTTGTCCCTACGCTTTGATGGTCAACATACACCATAGCACCCGGCGGATTGGTGCGAACGGTCATACGGCGTCGAACACAACCAGGGAACAGCCACACCAGGTTTATGGCCATCAAAAGGAGCCAAATCGTGTACGAGTTGGAAGACTTTAGGTGCATGTTGGTTGGTGCGAAGGGATCGTTCGATCAATAATTAAGCGAATTGGCACTAACGGGCTGTTGATTTCGCCATTGCCAAACAGTGACTGAGCCGATGGCGCTAGCCACGGGTTCTTCGACTTTCGCAATACCGGCGGCTAATCGCTTATAGCTCCGATCGTTCTTGAAGTGCCAGAGCATTTTAGTTGCGTAGCAAATGCGAGTTAATCATATTACAATAATGCTGTCAAAGTTCTCCCGGAATGAGACCTTGGCCCATTCAATGATGAAGACTGGAAGCAATTTTGGCATCGTCCTCACGGCCATCTGAAACCCATATCGATCCGATCCAAGCTGCGGTCACCGTGGCCGCACTTTCGGACATCGGCATGCGGCGACGAAACAATCAAGACAGCATGGCTACGAATCTTGCCGACGGAGTAGCGGCATGGGAGCGATCAGGGCATTTGTTTATTGTCGCAGATGGTATGGGTGCACACGCGGCAGGCGAGTTAGCCAGCAGGTTAGCAGTCGACCTGATCCAGCATCACTATGAAAAGCAACAGCAGCCTCGGCCGATCGAAAATCTTCATCGAGCGATTATCGAAGCCAACAATGAGATTTTTCGGCGCGGGCAAGCCAATATCGAATTCCGAAACATGGGGACCACTTGCAGTGTCCTAGCTCTATTACCCGAAGGGGCGATCTGTGCTCACGTCGGCGATAGTCGCATCTATCGACTTCGGGGCACTCTCCTCGAACAACTGACATTTGATCATTCGTTAATTTGGGAAATGCATGCGGCTGGGGGGCTCGACGATGCGGCTATGCAGAGCAGTCCGATCCCGAAGAATGTAATCACCCGTTCGCTTGGTCCAAACGCTTCGGTGCTAATTGATTTGGAAGGCCCCATGCCGATTCTGGTAGGCGACAAATTTCTCGTTTGTAGCGATGGACTTTCAGGGCAACTGACCGACATCGAGATCGGAATCTTGATGAGTTTACTGGCACCCGAAATAGCGGCGCAAGCGATGCTGGATCTTGCAAACCTTCGCGGCGGCCCAGACAACGTAACGTTGATCGTAACCCAAGTCGTGGGTGCCGAATTGGCAACCCAACGCGATACGCAACTTGCCGCTGCTCGACCACCTGGAAAATCATTGCCGTTCCCGTGGCCCTTTGCCGTCGCATCCGCCATTTGCTTGTTAACGGCAGCAATCTTGTGGATGGCAGGTCTCATACCGATTGCAATTGCGGTTGCCATCGTCGGATTCGTTGCGTTATTGATCGGAGCGATTCGGTTTCAAATATCGCGACCATCGACTGAAAGGGATAGCCAGCAATTCGGTCGATCTCCCTATCGACATTTTCAGTGCCATGCCGATGCGACAATGGTCGAACGACTATCCGGTACAATTCAAGCCCTCCGTGAAGCAGCGCTCGAGAATCGATGGAACGAGGCCGTAACGGTCATTGACGAAACGCTCCCGGCAGGCGAAAAAGCCGAGAACAACCGCGATTTCCCGGCAGCCGTTCGCCTGTATGCAACGACCATGGTCGAGGCGATGAAAAGGATTCGCAGCGCCAAGCAGTGAAAACTCTTCAAAACCGATGTTTCGTCGAGCGGACAAGAAAGCTATCCTTCGGCGATGTTACTGCCACATCGATTTACGATCTATGTCCTCGGCGACGTCATACAGTTGTTCCTCGTGACGTTGATCGGCATGACAACGTTCATCATGCTCGGGTTGGTCTTGCATCAGTTGTATTCGGAAGGGCTTGGCCTGAGCGTTTTTACGCAAATGCTTCCGTATGCTTCGGTAATGTCACTGCAGTTTGCGATTCCGGCAACCTTGCTCTTCTCTGTCTGCACCGTCTTCGGACGTCTGTCGGCTGACAATGAGTTGGTTGCTGTAAAGAGCGCGGGCATTTCGCCGATGCGGATTATCCAGCCGACTTTGATCTTTGCCTTGTTGATGAGCCCGCTTGCCGTTTGGATGAACGATATGGCCGTTTCCTGGGGTAGCCCCGGTATCAAACGCATCGTATTGAATTCTTTAGAGGAGATCGTCTACGCCAAGCTTCGAGCGCATCGATCGTATACTTCGCAACAAGGATTGACGATCTATGTTCAAGACGTCGAAGACCGTTGGCTGATTCGACCGAGGATCACGATCTATGGAAGCGGCGATTCGCCTACCCAGAAGATCGACGCAGCGAAGGCTCGACTGAGTCTCAATCCGACCAACGAGAGCTTGACGATTGAGTTAATCGACTACGAATTCTATAGCGAGAACAAGATCTACTTGCACGGCGGCAAAGCACCTTTTTCATACGAATTGCCTTTGTCAAAGGCGGCACAAAAAAATTCGCCCAGCGCTAGCGCGTCCTTTGTCTCGCTACGAGACATGGGAAATCGCAGGCGGCAATTGGAATCGGAGATGGACGAAAGTCGCGTGCAAATGTTGACACGGTGCTCCCTGGCGCTCGCTTCTGGTCGCCTGTCGATGCTGCATGATGCGCCGTCGAATACGAGTCGATATGCCATTGAAGACGGTGTCTACAAAATGCAACGCTTGCGCGCCGAACCATGGCGTCGATGGGCACAAGGCTTTAGTTGCCTATGCTTTGTTTGGTTAGGAATCCCATTGGCCATTCTTCGTAAAAGTGCGGACTATACCGCGACCTTTGGCTTCTGCTTCCTGCCGATCCTCCTCCTTTACTATCCACTATTCATCGTGGGAGTCGATCAGTCCAAAAGTGGCGAATGGCATCCCAGCGCGCCTTGGCTCGCCAATGGCGTCTTGCTGATTGTCGGTGCTTGGATGATGCGAAAGGTCTATTGTGAATAGGATGTTCGCCAAACAGACGATTCGTAAAAAACTTTTGATCGCGATGCTGGTTTTGACGGTCGCCGTTATTGTGCTTGCCTATAGCGGATTTCGCGGCGTTTACGCCTATCGAAACCTTGCAACCACGGTCAGCAATCGCGCTGCCGAGCTACCGACGACCGCCGAGCTAACTCATGCGGTCGACGAACTGCGTTATAGCTTTCGAGGCATCCATGTGAAGCCGTTGATTACCGACGAATTCGAGGCGACAAAAACCGGCCCCCAATCGACTTTAATGCCCGGCGTACATTTGGAAGATTCGTCGTTAGAGTCATCGATCCGCGTTGGTTCGAAGCCGACGTGGAGTGATTTCCGTTTCCGCGAAGCCCTTCTCCACGTTATTCGAATTCTCAGTCGATATCAGAAGCAACTCCAATCCTCTGATCTCGACGATGTCTTGTTTTTGGCCGATCGTACCAAAGAACAGGAAATGGTCAACGAGATGACCAGACTGCTCGATGACATCTCTGCCAAGAACTCCGTTTCCGAAATGGCCGATCCTTTTTCGGCACTCGTTCAAACACAACGTATCAACGAACAACTAAATGAAATTCACCGCCTGGCCTATAAATTGCCGACCTTTCTTCAGGAACGGATGGCACGCTTTCGACTGGAGGTGCGTTCGCAATATCGCATATGGATCATTCTGAGTATCGGTTCGACGACGTTTGCCGTTACGCTCCTGGCCGGGGTACTCGTTTACGCTCGACGGTCGGTCATCAATCCATTTAAGGAACTTCTTAACGGCGCGCGTCGAGTTGCCAATGGCGAGTTCCAGCATCGCATCGAAATGCACAGCCAAGATGAACTGGCCGAACTAGCTTCGGCGATCAACATGGCCACGGCGGAGTTTTTCAAGATCCAACGCGATCTTAACGATCAGGTCCGCGATCGAAGTCGCGAAGTGATTCGAAATGAACAGCTCGCAAGTGTGGGCTTCTTAGCGGCCGGCGTGGCTCACGAAATCAACAATCCACTTGCATCGATTGCCTGGAGTGCCGAAGCCCTGGAAAGCCGCTTGCATCGCATCCTTCATCCAACGGATACCGAATCGAGTGAGCCACCCGCTGTTCCCGATCTCGATACCTTGAGAAATTATCTGCGCCGAATTCAAGAAGAGGCTTTTCGCTGCAAAGGCATTACCGAACGACTCTTAGATTTTTCGCGTTTAGGACAAGCCGAGCGAAAGCAATCGATCGATATCTCTGAATTGATCGAAGACGTTATCGAAATGGTACGCCACCTGGGGCAGTATCGATCGCGAAAAATATCCTTTACTTCATCGCCAGACGCATTCGCTTGGGCGAGTCCTCAGGAAATGAAACAAGTCGTGCTCAATCTACTTACCAATGCCCTCGACTCACTCGGCCCCGATCAATCCGACGGAACAGTCCAAATCGAAGTCAGTGTCGATACGGTATGGCTTCGGCTTGCGATCGAAGATAATGGATGCGGGATGACCGACGAAGTGCTTGAACACTTATTTGAACCGTTTTTTACTCGTCGCCGCGACGGTCGCGGAACGGGCTTAGGCTTGCCGATTACCAGTCGAATTATCGCCGACCATGGCGGACGAATACAACCATCGAGTCAAGGTCTAAACCTTGGCTCGAGATTTGAAATTCTCATTCCTCGCAAACAGGCTATTCACGAAAATGCATACCAATACCAAAACGCAGACGCAGCTTAAAGGACTATCGATTCTCTTTGCCGATGATGAGCCGTCACTACAGGAGCTGATGCGATTGGAGATTCCGCAGATGGGTCATCGTGTCACCGTCTGCCCCGACGGCTTTACTGCCATTGCGGCCTTGGAAAAACAGGTTTTTGATTGCCTTCTCGTCGATTTAGACATGCCCGGAATGAACGGTATTCAAGTCATCAAACGGGCGCATACCGTTTCCCCTTTGACCGAAGCCATTGTGCTTACCGGTAAACAATCGCTTGAAACGGCCGTCGAAGCGCTGCGTTTCGGCGTCGTCGATTATCTTTCCAAGCCATGTCGACTTTCCGAGTTAGCCACGTTGCTAGGTAGGGTAGAAGCTCGTCGCAATCTAAAGCGTGAATATGTCGCGTTGCAACGTCAGTCGAAAACAGATCGCGACGCACCGCAACTGATTGGCAATCATCAATCCATGCTGCAAGTACAGCGTTTGATCGCCAAAGTAGCGCCAACAAGCAGTACCGTGTTGATCCGAGGCGAAACAGGATGTGGCAAGGAGTTGGTTGCTCGAGCCGTACACGATCAAAGTGTTCGTCGCGATAAACCCTTCGTAGCTATCAATTGCGGTGCGCTTCCTGAAAACCTCATCGAAAGCGAGCTCTTTGGACATCGCAAAGGTGCGTTCACCGGTGCCGATTCACAGCGCCTTGGACTATTCGAAATCGCCAATGACGGAACCATCTTTTTAGACGAGATTGGCGAGCTGCCCTTGTCGATGCAAGCCAAGCTATTGCGGGTCCTTGAAAGTGGCGATATTCGCCGAGTCGGCGACAACGAATCGTTTAAAGTCGACGTGCGGGTTGTCTGTGCGACGCATCGCGATCTTGAAACAATGGTTCAGGAAGGTCAATTCCGCGAAGATCTCATGTTTCGAATCAATACGTTTGAGATTTACGTACCGTCCTTGCGAGAACGCCAAGAAGATATCAGCCTGCTTGCACGCCATCTCTACTTGCGATTTCATCCAGAACACGCTTCCCTTCCACAATTGTTCTCAGCCGAGACGTTTCAGGTCTTGCAGGCACATCCCTGGCCAGGCAACGTCCGAGAACTCGCCAATGTCATCGAGCATGCCACGATCCTTTGCGAGGCACCACCGATTCTTCCGGAACACTTGCCGCGACATTTTGGTGACCGCCGTCTTCGTAAAGAGTTGCGGACGATCGGACCAATTAGTTTGCGAGAAGTTGAACTGATCGCTATCCATGAATCGGTCGAAAGGCATCAAGGAAACAAAGCCGCTGCCGCCGAGGAACTGGGGATTAGTCTAAAGACGCTGTACAATAAACTCAACCAATCCGAGGCCCTTGCCAAAAAAGCAGCGTAGGGACAGGTCGATAAATAAGTGTCCGGTACCTTTTGTGCAAAGCACCCGAAGGGCCGTTCCAGCAAAAGGTACCGGACACTTATTTATCGATCATTACTTAGCGACCATCAACATACGCACAACATGAACACGACGATGTCGCCCACTGAACCACTTTTCTTTCGCTCGATTTTTCGTTCCTATATTTGGGGCGGAACACGCCTCAAAAGCTTTCTCAATAAACCGGTGCCCAGTGGTGAGCGTTGGGCTGAAAGCTGGGAAATCGTCGATCATGGCGACGATCAAAGTTGCGTGACCGAAGGTCCTTGGAAAGATTGGACGCTTCGACGACTGATCGAGCGATTTCCAGTTTCGATTCTCGGTAGAAATGCGACGCCTCAGTCAAGTTTCCCATTGCTCCTCAAATATCTGGACTGTCACCGTGTTCTCAGCGTTCAAGTGCATCCGAACGACGACTATGCTCTGAAAATGACGCCGCCCGATCTCGGAAAAACCGAAGCCTGGTATGTTATCGATGCGACCGACGACGCCTTGTTGTATGCAGGAATGAAGCCGGGGACAAATCGACAAAACATGACGGAAGCCTTGAAAGAAGGTCGCACCGAAGAATGCTTACACCGTTTTCATCCCAAGAAAGGTGACTGTGTTTTTATTCCGGCAGGTACCGTTCACGCCTTGGGAGCTGGATTGATCGTTGCCGAAATCCAGCAAGCAAGCAACACAACTTTTCGCTTGTTCGATTGGAACCGTGTCGAAAGCGACGGTAAAGCTAGACCATTGCATATCGAGCAAGCGCTGGAAGTCATCGATTTCGATAAGGGACCTGTCAGGTCTATCGTTCGGCCGACAATCGAGTCATCGAACGGACGAGTGCTCGTCGATTGCGATAAGTTTCGACTTCTTGAACTGAACCAATCAACAAAGTTCGATTCGAACGGGATGTTTCAAATCGTCACCGTGGTACATGGAACAGCCGAGTTGATTTGGGCGACCGGCAAACAGGAACTATTGCTTGGCCAGTCTGCCCTCGTCCCGGCTGCTTGCATGAACTTCGAATTGCAACTAGGCTCAGATGCAACTGTTTTAATCGCAACTGCCGCCGCTTGAATTCATGTCCGAACCTATTCATAGTCCGCAAAACCCCCGTATCAAACAGACGGTTCGACTTCGCGAAGCCAGCCATCGGCGATCATCCGGTTTGATGCTGATCGACGGAGCTCGAGAAATTGCGCAAGCCATTCTTGGGGGCATCGAAATCCAAGAGCTTTTCGTCGATGAAAATTGCGAATCTTGGCAAGATGCATTTGGAACCATGGCGCAAGAGCTTCCTGCTCAAGCATCGAGTAACCTCGATCGCGTTGGGACTTTGGTTTCGAAACAAGTCCTAGAGAAACTCGCCTATGGCAATCGCAACGAATCGCTGGTTGCGATTGCTAAGCAACCATCGGTTGAATTGGAGCGATTGAAAGACCACGAACGAAGCGTCGTCTTGGTAATCGATCAAGTTGAAAAGCCGGGAAACATCGGGGCGATGTTGCGAACGGCCAGTGCGATCGGAGCGACCGCCGTGTTGCTCAGCGACCCCGTTTGCGACCTTTGGAACTCGAACGCAATTCGAGCAAGCTTGGGCGCGATCTTTCGGATGCCGATCGCGATTGCTCCCGCATCCAATGTCGTCGCATGGCTTGAAGATCGTCAGTATCAGATTGTGGCCGCGCGAGTCGACGGCTCCCAAAGCTACCGACCTTTTCAATGGTCAGCCAAGACATCGATCGTGGTTGGCAGCGAAGCAAAAGGACTTGGCAAAGTTTGGCATCAATCCAAAATTGTTGGAATGCGGTTGCCGATGCATACGACAGTCGATAGTCTCAATGTGTCCGTAACGGCAGCGATCCTGATGTACGAAGCCACGTCTGCAAACTCAACGTAAAGCAGCCGAAAGCCTGTCATGAAACCGAACATAAAGCAAATCGCATTCCTGCTCGCAATCGCTTTGCTCATGTCAACGGATTGTTGATTTAATCCTTGCGGCTGGCGATTAAATCAACAATCCGCTATCGCCGTCGGCTCACTATTGCGGCAAATAACGTAACTCGGGACAATGCACTTTTAACTCTTAGTTGCGAACCAAGGTGTCGTAATCGCGCAAGGCGTAGTCGATGCCGACATAGTCGAGAACTTTACATAGACTTCTGAGAGCGACGCCAAATCCGTCTGGTCCGCTGAAGCCGCCGAATTGTCCGCCGCCCTTAAGATGCGGTTCCAAATCGACGAACACACCTTCTACGCCCCGTTTCACCATCCGACGTTCGATCTTCGGTAGCTCTAAGGCAAAATCTCGCAGGATCGCTTCATGTCCAGTATCACCGACGTCGGCTGGCACGAAATTCTTGAGTGAATCTTCGTCGACATGAGCTGAAGCCGTTTTGGGGCGGCGATAATCCTTTATGTGTAACCAACCGAGGCCTGGTTTCATCGCTTCGTATTCAGCGTAGACTTGATCGGTCGTCATTCCTTGGCATACAAGGTTCGCACCGTCAAAAATCAGCAGCATCGCCGGATGACGCACGGCTTTGTAGAGCTTGGCAAGCAGCATTCCTGTTTGGCCAATCAAATTCGCTTCGACTTCGAGGCCAAAAGTCAAACCTTCACTATCTACCAGTTCCGCGATCGCACCAAGTTGATCGGCAGCCTGAGCGAGATGTTTGTCAGGATCCGAGCCTTTCGGATGGTAAAACGAAAAGCCGCGAATCAATTTGCAATCAAAGGCTTGGGCCAGCTTGCATGCCAGTCGCACCTCTTTCTCAAGATATTGCTTAAACGGCACAAAGCGATTTTTGGTTCCGTCGTCGGTATCGACCAACTTCACTTTACCGATCGGCGATCCAATCGATGAAACAGCAATACCGTACTCTTTGTGCAACGCCCGCAGCGCCGCAATCTCTTTCTTATCGAGCAACATCACGTTCTTGATGCCATTGCCAACATCGACAAATCGCAACGAATGATATTGCATGCCGAGTGCCGACAGTGCACAAAACTGCTGCATCGCCAGTTTTTGGTTGGCTGCCTCGTCCGAAAATCCACTCAATAAGACGCGAGGTTTCATGCTGCTGCTTTCTCGTAGTTAACGGTAATCGTCGAGGTGATTCCGCCCCTGGCTCCCCACTGGCTTACCAAAGTCAGTCGGGACGGAGCGACGACTTTTACGAAGTCATCCAAAATGCGATTGGTCACGTTCTCGTAGAATATCCCTTCGTTGCGGAACTTTTGCAAGTAAAGCTTCAAGCTCTTCAGTTCGACACACTTGGCCGCCGGAACATATCGAAAGATCAAAGTCCCGAAGTCTGGCTGGCCCGTTTTGGGGCACATCGACGTAAATTCAGGGCAGGTAATCTCGATCGTATATTCACGATTCGGAAACGAGTTATCAAAGCACTCGAGCTGATCTTGAAACGGGGTGCCTGCAGCCATCGCGATAATACCAATCTATTAGTCCGAAGATGATCTCGGAAACGAAACAACGCTATACTAGGGATTCACTCAGTGAGGAGTCGGACGGAACCTGAATCAAGAATGTAATTGCAAGTGCTAAAAATCCAAGCCACCTTTCTTTATTCTTAGCTTAAATTCTTGATCCAAGTGAAGTTCACAACCAATCCAACGCGGGACGCCGGTGGTGTGTATCAAATGCCTCAAGGATAAGGCGAAAAATGTAGCGGTGCGGCGCGAGCCGCCCGGTGTTACGCTAGGTTTTCAACGCTTTACCGGACGGCTCACGCCATTCCGCTACCCTAACCTTGCGACATTCGTGGTGTGTATCGATGATTCGAATTGCCGAAATTTTTCATAGCGTGCAGGGCGAAGGACAATTGACGGGCGTCCCGAGCGTTTTTATCCGAACCAGCGGCTGCAATCTTCGATGTTGGTTCTGCGATACGCCTTATGCATCCTGGAATCCCGAGGGCGAGCAGTGGACCGTAGATCGCATTCTCAACGAACTTTTGCGCTTCGATTGTAAGCATCTAGTGATCACCGGTGGTGAGCCGATGATTGCAAATGAGCTGCCCGAATTGGTCCGTTGTTGTACTCGAGCGGGGTATCACGTCACAATCGAAACGGCTGGAACGGTGATGCACGACCCGCCGATTCATTGCGATTTGATGTCGATTAGCCCGAAGCTGAGCAACAGCACGCCGGACGACACAACGGCTGAGAGCTGGGCCGCGAAGCATCAATCGACGCGACATCGACCTGATATTGTTAAGAGCCTCATGAACTGCGGCAAAAATTACCAACTTAAATTTGTCGTCGGCTCGATCCTGGATGCCGAAGAAGTCCTCGAGTACTTGCGAGAATTAAAAGAGTACGACCACGACCGTGTGATGCTGATGCCGCGAGGTGTCACCAGCCAGGAGCTTCGGATGCAAAGCAACTGGCTAGTGCCGTGGTGTATCCAGCGGAAAATACGCTATTGCGATCGAGCTCACATTCACTGGTTCGGCAATCGCCGCGGTACATGATCCCCGTTTGCAGAATTATTGGGACAATAAAACCGCCCAGGCAAAAGCCTGGGCTGTGCAATAAATAGCACTTTTTACGAGACTTCTCGCTGAACGCCACCAAGTTCCAAAGGAACGGAAATAACAAAGACCAGGGTAAGGTGATGTGAGCGAAGCGAACATCGCCGTAACCCTGGGTAACGTAGCGAGTAAAACGTGAGCCACAACGTGGCGGCCCTAAACGATGGATGTCAGGTACCACTAGCGCCGTCCCATTGGGACTTTGGGTCATAGAGTCCGCTTACCCAGGGCAGCGCCGAGGCTCGTGGAACTCGCCTCGTCTTGCCCAGGGCTTCGAAACCGATGTGCCGTTGGCACGTAAAACCCAAACGAAATCTTCCATAAAACGCCGGATCGAGCTAATAACACCCCGTCCCCTCTTGGCGGTGGGTTTACGGCGATTATTCAAACAACATTTACCATCACTTCATAGTTTTGACTGGATCTCGCTCGAAGACTTGAGTACAATTGACACCGTTTATACGTATCGGCGCTCGTCATAACGTACGCTGCACCGATTTTGTGTCTTGCGAAGAGTGTTGCGTTGGCATTGATGTTTTAGGCTTGTTCTTCACCAAGCCGAACCGCCTTAGGGGAGATTAATAGAGCAAGATGCATTCACTCGAAAGCAGTGGTCGATTTTCGATAGGCAAGGAACGCTACCGAATCGACAAGCAAAACGATGTAGAGATGACGGCATAGACTCGACTGCCTCGCATTTGCCACCTTGGCAAGTATTACCATCCATTTCGCGGCGGGATTGAAACTCACGTTCGATCGTTGGCGCTCGCCCAAGCAGAAATGGGTTGCCACGTCTCAGTTGTGTGCATCAACCATCTCGACAAAAACGGGAGCGATGTCTGGGCAGAGCGATTCATTCGTACTTCATCGGTAACAACCGAAGATGGAAAGGTCCACGTACATAAATTTGGTAAGCTTGCAACGTTAGCTCGATTCGATTTTTGTACAGGAATCCGCCGGTTCATTCGTCAATCTGCGAATGATTTCGACATACTTCACTTGCATGTTCCGAATCCAGCCATGTGCGTCGCGTTAGCCTCAATTCGTACCAGGTTGCCAATCGTCGTTACCTACCATAGCGATATCGTTAAGCAACGTTTTATTCGCAAGCCTTTCCGAATTGTCGAGAATCGAGTTTTCGATCGTGTGGAAAAAATCATCGTCGCGACGCAAGCTTATCGCGACAGCTCCGAAGTCCTAGCGCGGTATCTAGACAAGACCGTGGTCGTTCCCTTTGGATTGGATCTCCAACCATTCAAGCGACCATCCGAAAAAGCGATCGCGTTTGCCGAACAGCTTCGCAAGCAGGCCGGCAATTCACCACTTTGGCTGTGTGTCGGAAGGCTCGTTTACTACAAGGGTATGGAGTTTGCCATCCGTGCTTTAGAGCATTGTCCTGGTCGACTTTTGATTGTCGGACATGGCGAATTGTTTGAAGGGCTAAACGCGCTTGCCGAAAAACTTGGGGTCGTCGATCGGCTTGATTGGCGATCAAGTTTGGATGACGATGAACTTCGCGGTGCTTACCTTGCCGCGACGGCGCTCTGGTTCCCAAGCATTGTTCGAAGCGAAGCCTTTGGACTGGTGCAGATCGAGGCGATGGCATGTGGCTGTCCCATTATCAATACGAATATCGAAGGTTCAGGCGTTTCTTGGGTGAGCCTGGACGGCGCTTCCGGATGTACCGTCCCGATTCGTGATCCGCTTGCCCTGGCCGCTGCCGCCAAGAGCTTGATCGACAAGCCTGAGCTTCGAAGCAAACTTTCGGATGGTGCCATCCGTCGAGCGGACGAGCTGTTTGACGTTCGGCTCATGACCCAGCGGACGATGGGCGTCTACGAAGCTCTGCTATACCCCCAGCGGCATCCGGGACGCATGGATTTGCAAGCGATGAAGGTACAATCGCCTATTCGGGAAATGGTTCCCGTCGAGCGATAGTTTTTTCGAATAATCATTTTGCAGAACCTCGCTCTCCAGAACGCTCGCTCGATCAGTCCAGACAATTCTACCATTCGAGTTCTCCATCTTTCGGCAGGGAACATGTACGGTGGTATCGAAACCGCTTTGACGAATCTCGCCCGACTAAAGCATCTTTCTTCCACGATGGTCCAAGAGTTTGGACTTTGTTTTCACGGCCGGCAACGCGATGAATTGATCGCCGAAGATGTTCCAGTTCACGACCTAGATGCGGTCCGATTAAGCAGGCCCTGGACGATTTTAGCGGCTCGAGCTCGTCTCCGAAACATACTTGTTCATGCGAAGTTCGACGCGGTGATTACCCACGGCTCGTGGATACATTGCATTGCCGGGCCGGTCGTTCGAAAATGTGGTATCCCACTCGTGACCTGGGTGCATGGAACGCTGGATGCGAGTCGACCGCTCGAAAGAATGGCTTCTTGGACTACGCCCGATTTGATCATCGCCAATTCGATGCATTCCCAACGAGCGGCGTCCAAGGTTTTTACTCGTTCCCCGATGGAAGTTTTCTACTTTCCTATATCCGCTCCCAATGAAACGCTCGATGCGGATACGCGTGCTCTCAAGCGACAGGTATTGGGGGTACAAGAAAATCAGAAAGTCATTCTTCTGGCAAGTCGAATGGAAGCTTGCAAAGGGCACGTGACATTGCTTGAGTCACTGAGCAAGTTGAAGCGTCGGAACGATTGGGTTTGTTGGATTGTTGGTAAGTCGCAGCGACCTTCGGAAGAATCGTACTTATCGTCGATTGAGAGTACGGTTAGAGAATTGGAACTAAGTAATCGGATAAAGTTCTTGGGTCACAGGAATGACATTCCAGAGTTGATGCGGCTCTGCGACCTATTTTGTCAACCGAATTCCACGCCAGATTCCTTCGGCATTGCGTTCATTGAAGCACTTTATGCTGGTTTACCGGTCGTAACATCGAACATTGGCGGCGGCGCGGAGATAATCGATTCGACGTGCGGGATTTTAACCGAACCCAACAACTGCACGGGCGTAGCTCAAGCGATCGAGAGTTTGCTCGATGATGCTGATCGACTTCGTCAATTGAGTTCAAAAGGCCCTCGACGGGCCGACGAACTTTGTAACCCCCAACGTCAGTTCGGCAAACTCGAAACAATGCTCCGCAAAGTCCCCTTTAACAGAATGTAGCTCGACGCTCCGCGTCGAGAATCACAAGTCATCGACTCGTTCCCCATTGCTTGAACACAAAACCTAATGAGGACAGAGCACCAGCCCGGATAATTCATCAGCCGATGTGCTCTAGCACCGATTCGCGCGAATTGCGGGGAAACCGGACGATAACGCGTTCCGGCTGATTTGCAGACTGCTTTTTATTCAGGCTCTTCCGCAGAAACTGTGGGTGGTTTTCGCGATCCGCAATCGATTTTAGCAGTGAAATACAAGGAAAACACTGGACTGAGTGATTGCAAAAACCAA